>CAXUHE010000006.1:28927-43533 GCA_964250725.1 uncultured Enterovirga sp.
GAGCGTGTCGAACGGACTGGTGACGCGTGCGCCAGCGATCGCGCGTCATGTGCTGAACGCGCCATTCTCGCGGTTCGCGGAAACGATCCGGGGGATCAAGGTGGCGGCCGACCTCAACGGACTGACCCGCCGTACGCAGGTGATCGGCATGGTGTCGGCGGTGCCAAACGAGGGCAAGACGACGATTTCATCGAACCTCGCCGAGCTGATGGCGCAGACGGGCAACAAGGTGCTGCTGATCGACGGCGACCTTCGCAACCCGTCGCTGACGAAGACCCTCGCGTCCGAGGCGAAGGTGGGACTTGTCGAGGTGTTGAGCGGCCAGCGTTCCTTGGCGGAAGTCATGCATACCGATCCGGAGACGGGGTTGAGAATGGTTCCGGCTGTTCTGAACGGACGGATCTGGCACACGGCCGAGATGCTGTCATCGAACGCCATGGCGTCCCTGCTGGACGCCGCGAGGGCCGAGTACGACTACATCGTGATCGATCTTCCGCCGGTTGTGCCGGTTGTCGACGTCAGGGCGGTCGCACCCCTCATCGATGGGTTCGTGATGGTGGTCGAGTGGGGCGTGACGTCGCGTGACGTCGTCAAGGAGGCGATCGCGACCGTCGAGCCGCTAAGCGAGCGGATGATCGGCATCGTGCTGAACAAGGCCAGCCCCGCCGTGCTGAAGCGGCTCGAAAGCTACAAGGGCCGCTACTACAAGAGCTATTATCGGGACACCACTGACGTCGCGGCTTGAGAGCTTATCGTCTCACGATCAGAGCATGTGCGGTCGGGCTCGGGCTTTGCGGGCTTGTCTGGGCGCCGCTCGCGCTGCGGGCCCTTCCGGATCTCGGGACCATGCGCGACGTGGCCGACCACGTCGCCTCGGGGGATAGTTTTCGGCCGGACATAATCCGGGCGAGAGCCGACAGAGCTGGTCGGGTATCGTCGACGACATGCGACGTGGTCTATCTGCGTAGCACGATCCTGGTCGAGGCCCGCGCTGCCGAACTTGCGGTCGCCGACGCAAATCTAGCCGAGATCGACCCTCGCTACGAGGCGGTGTCTCACGCGGCCGAGCGCCTGCTCGATTGCGCCCCCACGCAGGCGATCGCCTGGCTCAGCCTGTTCTGGGTCGAGGCGTCACGTTGGGGTTTGCGCCCTGGGCTGCTGCGATTGCTGGCCGAATCGTACCGCACGGGACACAACGAGACCTGGATCCAGGTCCGACGCTCTCCCTTGGCGATGAACGTCTACTCTCAGTTGTCCGACGCGTCGAAGAGGGACGCGATGGACGAATACCTCGAACTCGTGGGCCTGTACCAGTTCGACCTCGTGGCCGGTATCTACACCCGGCTCGACGACGCGACACGAAGCGCTGTCCTAGCGCGCCTGAACGAGGTTCCGATCCACCCTCGAGGCCTGTTTGTGCGCCAGATCAGCCGTGCCGGCCTTCCGGTCGATCTGCCGGGCCTCCTGCAGAGACCCGACCGCCCCTGGCTTTACAATTGACGAGCGAGGCTCGAAGGCGAGGCTCGTCGAGCCCCGACGGGCGGGCGGGTTCGCGGGCAGGGGATGATGGCCGCTCACGTTTGCCCGCAGTACCCGGCCTTGGCGACACTCGGAATGTTGCTCGCTCGCGGCCGGCATGACCACCAGCGCTAAGTCGATCGTGGCAATCTCCGGCCTATCCGACGTCGCGACATCGCTGAATGCGGCGCCGACCTGTCGTCGAGAGTCCGCCTGTCCACGACGCCTGACGGTCAACTCGGCACCGCGTGGTGACGGTCGAGGGCATCGAACTCGGGCTTGCGCACCAGACGCTGGCGGTCCTCGAAGCTCGCGATCCCGGGCGTGGTCTCGTCCACGTGTCCGTTCGCCTTGAGGAGTCCCAGCGCCGCCTGCATGCCGGCGATCGCCGATTGGAGGGCGACGTTGGCGTAGAGGATCATACCGCAGCGCAGCGACTTGGCGTCCGCCAGGCTGATGGTCGGCGTCTTGCCACCGATCACGAGGTTGAGGACCTGCGGGGCATCGATCCGACCGAGCACCGTCTCGATTTCCTGGCGGCTCTCCGGCGCCTCCACGAAGATCACGTCCGCGCCCGCCTGGCGGAACAGTCCGGCACGCTCCAGCGCCTCGTCGAGACCCAGGACCGCGCGGGAATCGGTGCGGGCGATGACCTGGAAGTCCGGATCGCGTCTGGCCTCCACGGCGGCGCGCACGCGCTCGACGGCTTCGGCGCGCGACACGATCTCCTTGCCGGCGAAGTGGCCGCACTTCTTCGGCATTACCTGGTCTTCGAGCTGGATGCCGTTGGCACCGGCCTGCTCGAGCGCCCGCACCGTGTGGTGGACGTTGAGGGCGCTGCCGAAGCCCGTATCGGCATCGACGATCAGCGGAAGCTCGACCGCCTGCCGGATCGCCGCCGTGTGCTGGACGATGTCCGCGACGCCGATGAAGCCGAGGTCGGGCAGGGCGAGAAACGTGTTGGAGACCCCCGCGCCCGTAATGTAGACCGCCTCGAAGCCGAGATCCTCGACGATGCGCGCGCTGAGCGCGTTGGCGGCTCCGGGCACGATCAAGGCCCTGCGCTCCTGCAGCTTCGCCTTCAGGGTCTTGTTGAGGTTCTCGGTCATGGTATCCTCGCGACCTCTCGCGTAGCGGCTCTGGCGTTCGAGGGACGTCTCGCGCGGCGCTCCGAACGTCCGGATGCGTCCGCCGCGGCGGCCTGACCGACAACCGGCCGAGCCAGATCGCGCGCAGCACCCGCTGCCGAAAGGCCGAACGTCCTTGCCGTAGGCCGATACCGGCGCCGCCTAAATTGTCGGCAGATGACAGTCAAGCGCTGACGAGCGCGGTGTCCCCACCGGCAGGTGGGAGCGGGCCATGACTGACGACGATACCGGAGGAGCGCGTCCCGACGCATGCGCAAAGCTGCCCATGTCAGGCCATGACCGGCGTGATGTCATGCGCCCCGGCACATGACGCATCATCTACGAACCGTATGAATCCAAGCACCCCAACAGTCCTTGTCGTAATTCAAATGATCCTGTGATCGCAAAATCCAATGATCAGACACTGTATCGAACAGTCCTTCTCAATACAGAGACGGTCTAGAATGATATAAAAATCGCGTTCCGGGTCACCTTCAGCCAAAATTCATCATTCACGCACAAATCTGAGCTGGCGAGACGCAGTTCAGCTTTGGCTCGAGGGGTTTTGACGTGAAATTTGAGCAGCCCCTCCGCTTTGGCGGCCCTTGCGGGATCGCACGGATCAGAGAGCTTCATCGCCTCCTGGTCGAGGCTCTCCCGCGTGACCGGATCGAGATCGATCTCTCGGGCGTCGAGAGCGTCGACACCGCGTTCGTCCAGCTCCTGGTCTCGGCCTCCATGACCGCGACCCGCCGCGACACGGCGTTCCGGCTGACTGGCGTTCCGGACGACGTCGCGGCCTCCTTTCAACGTGCCGGTTTCGCGATCTCGCCCGAGACCGGCCGCATCCTGGGGACCTGAACCATGGCGACCATCCTCACGGTCGACGATTCGCCGAGCGTCCGGCAGATGATCAAGCTCGTCCTCGGCCCGCTGGGGCACAGCGTGATCGAGGCCGGCGACGGCGCCGAAGGCCTGCAGAAGGCGAAGGCGCAAGCCGTCAACCTCGTCATCACGGATCTCAACATGCCCGTGATGAACGGGCTCGCGCTCATCAAGGAGCTGCGAAAGCTGCCGAGCTTCGTCGGCACCCCCATCGTGTTCCTCACCACGGAATCGAGCGACGCCATGAAACAGGACGCCAAGGCCGCGGGCGCGACGGGGTGGATCACGAAGCCCTTCAAGCCCGAGCAGTTGCTCGCGGTCGTGAACAAGCTGGTGCGCACATGAGCCTCGCGGATCCCGCCGACATCTTCCGCCAGGAAGCCGCCGACCTCCTCGACCGGCTCGAGACGACCCTCCTCGATCTCGGCCAGTTCCCGGGCGACCGCGACCTCGTGGACACGGCCTTCCGGGCGCTCCACACGATCAAGGGCTCCGGGGCCATGTTCGGCTTCGACCAGGTCGCGTCCTTCACGCATGATTTCGAGACGGCCTTCGACCTGATCCGTCAGGGCAAGGTCGCGGCGAGTCACGAGCTCGTCGCCGTGGCCCTCGCCGCCAAGGACTACATCCGCACGCTGATCGAGGACCCGGACGCGACCGACTCGACGGTCGGCCGGGGCATCCTGGCAGACCTCCAGCGGCTGGTCTCGCTCCCCAAGGCGGACGTGACGAAGACGGACGCGCCCTCCCGATCCGCCATGCCCGCGCCCGAAGCCCCCGCGCCCTGCGCCTCCGCCGAGGCCGGCTGGCGTCTCCGGATCCGTCTCGATCCGGGCGTGCTGCGCAACGGCACGAACCCGCTGGCACTCCTGGACGAGCTCTGCGACCTCGGACCCTGCACGATCGTGCCGTTGCTCGACGCGCTTCCCGAACTGGAGGATCTCGACCCCGAGACGATCGCGATCGGCTGGGACGTCACCCTCGTCAGCACCTGCGACGCCGAGGCGATCGAGAGCGTGTTCATGTTCGTCAGCGACGACATGAAGCTCACGATGACGCCGCTCGCCGACGCCATGCCGACCCGCGCCATGCCGACCGACACCATGCCGGCCGACGCGGCCCCGCCAGGGGCGGCACCGGCCGCCGTGGAGAGCACCCCGCAGCACGTCGCGGTCGAGCCGGCCGCGCCTACGCCGGTCGCCGAGACCGCGCCTGCCGCCTCCGACGCGGCGCCGGACCGGCGCGAGGCGGCCCGCCGGGCCGACGACCGCGGCTCGAGCTCGGTGCGCGTGCAGGCGGAGCGCCTCGACGAGCTGATGGACCGGGTCGGCGAACTCGTGATCGCGCAGGCGAGGCTCAGCCAGCTCGCGGGCTCGCGGCAGGATGCGGGCGTCAAGGCGATCGCGGAGGATATCGAGCGGCTGGCCTCGCGGCTGCGCGACACCACGATGGGCATCCGCATGGTGCCGATCGGCTCCCTCTTCGGCCGCTTCCGCCGCCTCATCCACGACCTCTCGCGCGATCTCGGCAAGCCCGTCGATTTCGTCACGGCGGGCGAGGAGACCGAGCTCGACAAGACGATGATCGAGCGTCTGGCCGACCCGCTCGTCCACCTCATCCGCAACGCGATCGACCACGGCATCGAGCAGCCCGAGCGGCGCGCGGCGGCCGGGAAGGGCCCGACCGGCCGCATCGAGCTGCGCGCCGAACATGTGGGCACGCAGGTCCAGATCACCGTGCAGGACGACGGCGGCGGGCTCGACGTCGCGCGCATCCGCGCCAAGGCCGAGGAGAACGGCCTCGTGGCGCCCGGCGCACCGTTGTCGGACCAGGAGATCTATCAGTTCCTGTTCCACCCGGGCTTCTCGACAGCGAAGACCGTCTCGGCCCTGTCCGGGCGCGGGGTGGGCATGGACGTCGTCAAGAAGACGCTGGAATCCATGCGCGGCACGATCGACCTCGCGACCGTCCTCGGCCGGGGGTCGAGCGTGGTGCTGCGCCTGCCGCTGACGCTCGCGATCATCGAGGGCCTGCTGATCCGGGTCGGGGACGCGCGCTACATCATCCCGCTCTCGGCGATCGAGGAATGCGTCGAGCTGCCGGCCGGGGACCGGGAGGCGCGAGGTCGCGACCTCCTGGCGATCCGGGGCGACCTCGTGCCGTTCCTGCGCCTGCGCGACGTCTTCGAGGCCGGCGGCGAGCCCGACCCGCACCAGAAGGTGATCATCACGACGGTGGGCGACGCCCGCGTCGGTCTCGTGGCCGACCAGATCATCGGCAGCCACCAGACGGTGATCAAGTCGCTCTCGAAGCTCCACGCCGACGTCGACCTGTTCTCGGGCGCCACCATCCTGGGTGACGGCACGGCGGCGCTCATCCTCGATATCGCCCGTCTGATCGCGGCCGGCCAGTCCCAGGCCGAGCGCGACGGCATCCAGGAGGCCGCATGATGTCCGTCGTCGCATTGTCCGCCGGCGCCGCCGGCAAGGCCCCCCCGATCCAGGTCGTGATGCTCGGCATCGGGGGCGAGACCTTCGCGCTCGACGCCGCTCTCGTGCGCGAGATCATCGACCCGATCCCGACGACCCGCGTCGCCGGTGCGCGCTCCTTCGTGCCGGGCGTCGTCAACGTGCGGGGCAACGTCGTGCCGCTGGCCGACATCAGCGAGCGGTTCGGGCTCGCGCGCCGCGCGACGACGCCGGATTCCCGGTTCGTGGTGATCGAGATCGAGATCGACGGCGATCCGGTCGTCATGGCCCTCATGGCCGACAAGGTCCACGAGGTCACCGAGATCGACCCGACCGATGCGCAGCAGATGCCCCGCGTGGGCACCCGCTGGAAGCCCGAGTTCATCCGCCGGATCATCAAGTGGCGCGGTGAATTCGTGATCGTTCCCGAGCTGGAACGCATTCTGAACTGACGCCATCCGCCACATACCACAACCTGAGGAGGTCAAGATGAGGTTCACGATCAAGTCGAAGCTCGCCACCGCGTTCGGTGTCGTCATGGTCCTGTCGGCGGCGGCCGGCGGCATCAGCTACATGAAGATGTCCGAGCTCTCGGACAACCAGGCGGTGCTGGCCGCAGAGGGCGACCGTCTGATGAAGATCAGCGATCTGCAGAACGTGCTGAGCGCGACGATCCAGACCGAGAAGAACATGATCATCGAGAGCGATGACGGCGCCATCGCGGCGCTCGCGGCCAAGCTCCTGGATCAGAGGAAGGAGTTCGCCAAGGCCGAGGCCGGATTGCGGGCGGTCGACGTGCCGGAGGGCATCAAGCGGCTGGACGAGATGCAGCCCATGCTGGCCGACATGTACAAGATCCAGGACGAGAGCGCCCGCAACGCGACGCTGAATTCGAGCAACCGCGCCTACCAGGCCTACAAGGCCGAGACCGGGCCGCTGCTGGAGAAGCTGAACACCATCCTCGATCCGATCCGGCATTCGCTGAGCTCCGCCGACGCGTCGGCCCTCCAGCTCCGCGCCGCGTTCGAGCTCACATCGCTGCACATGAACTGGATTCGCCTGGGCCGGAGCGTCAGCGAGATGCCCTCCATCCCGACCCTGCCGGCGCTGGATGAGCAATTCAAGTCGATCCAGAAGCAGGCTAACGCGTTCCGGGCCGACCTGCCGAACGTCCGCAACGCCGTGCAGGCGACCGGCGCGAACATGAACGAAGTGGCCACCGCCTACGACGCGGCCCTGACGTCGCTCCTGCGGGTCGCCACGCTCGCGGCCGAGGGCGGCAACATCAGGGCGCAGGAGCTCTCGTCCGGGATCGGGAACAAGGCCTTCGAACGCATCTTCAAGGCGTCCGACGTCTATTCGGACGTCGTCACGGACCGGATGAAGACGAAGGCCAGGATCGCCAAGGAAGAGGCGGATTTCGCCAAGATGCTGCTGATCGGGATCCTCGCGGCCTCCGCGGCGCTCGGCATCGCGGCCGCGACCTGGATCGCCCTCTCCATCAGCCGTGGCCTCGGCCGGGCCGTGGGTCTCGCCAACGCCGTCGCAATCGGCGATCTCAGTCAGACGATCGCGGTGACCAGCCGCGACGAGATCGGCGACCTCGTGACCGCGCTGAACGCCATGACGGCGAACCTCAACGCGACCGCCAAGGTGGCGGACGCGATCGCGGCGGGCGACCTCACGGTCGAGGCCAGGCGTCTGTCGGATAAGGACACGCTCGGCATCTCGCTGGAGCGCATGGTTAGCAAGCTGCGCGAGATCGTCGGACAGGTGACGAGCGCGGCGCAGAACCTGTCGGCGGGCAGCCAGGAGCTGTCGTCGAGCGCGGAGCAGCTCTCGGAGGGCTCGACCGAGCAGGCGGCCTCGACCGAGGAGGCGTCCGCCTCGATGGAGCAGATGGCCGCGAACGTGAAGCAGAACGCCGCCAACGCGAGCCAGACGGAGGCGATCGCGGCCCAATCCGCGAAGGACGCCGAGGCGAGCGGCGTCGCGGTGAACCGCGCCGTGGAGGCGATGCAGACGATCGCCACCAAGATCAACATCGTGCAGGAGATCGCCCGCCAGACCGACCTCCTGGCGCTGAACGCCGCGGTCGAGGCGGCCCGTGCCGGCGAACACGGCCGCGGCTTCGCGGTGGTGGCGTCCGAGGTGCGCAAGCTCGCCGAGCGCAGCCAGGCGGCGGCCGCCGAGATCGGCACGCTGTCCTCCGACACGCTGAAGACGGCCCAGGAGGCGGGCTCCATGCTGGGCAAGCTCGTGCCCGACATCAAGAAGACGGCGGAGCTCGTGCAGGAGATCACCTCCTCCTGCCGCGAGCAGGACGTGGGCGCGACGCAGATCAACCAGTCGATCCAGCAGCTCGACAAGGTGACGCAGCAGAACGCCGCCGCGTCCGAGCAGGTCTCCTCCACATCGGAGGAGCTCGCGACCCAGGCCGAGCAGCTCCAGACGACGATCTCGTTCTTCCGCATCGAGGACGGGGCGGCCGGCGCGACGGTGGACCATGCGGTCCACCAGATGCAGGCGAAGGCCGCCGCGATGGCGGCCGCCACCCGGCGCAAGCCCGCCACGGGCGACAGGAAGGCCGCCGTCAAGGTGTCGAAGGGCGGCATGCCGGTCGCGGGCGGTTTCTCCTTCGAGATGGGCTCCGCCGCCGACGAGGGTGACGGCGAGTTCCGCCGCGTCGCCTGACCGGCCGACCCACGACCCCGCCCGAGCGGCGGGGTCGTCTTGCCCGCGAGCAGCATCGAACCCTGGAGGCGAGAATGGCCGACCATGCCCAGTACCTGACACTCGGCCTCGACCGCGAGGTCTTCGGCATCGACATCCGCAACGTGCGCGAGATCCTCGACATGTGCCCGATCAGCAGGCTGCCGCACGCGCCGCCCTTCCTGGTCGGGATCATCGACGTGCGGGGCACCAGCTACCCGATCGTCGACCTGCGCACGAAGCTCGGGCTGCCCGCCGTCGCGGCGACGCCCGCGACCCGCATCATCATCCTGGACGTCTCGATCAAGGGGCGCACGACGGGTGTCGGTTTCGTGGCGGATTGCGTGTTCGAGGTGACCGGCCTCGACGACGACGCGATGAGCGCAGCCCCCGATGTCGGCGGCGACTGGCAGTCCACCTACATCGCGGGGATCGGCCGCAAGGAGGACGGCTTCGTGGTCGTGTTCGACCTCGAGCGGCTCATGGAGGCCACCGACCTCTCCCACGTCGCCATTTCGTCCAAGGTCGCCACGACCTCGGCGGCAGCCGCCGCCAAGGCGGCCTGATCCCGACATGGACGCGAACCAGAGCCAGCTGAGCGAGCGCCACTTCCGGTCGATCGCCCATCTGATCGAGACGAGGATCGGCATCCAGATGCCGGCCGCCAAGCGCACGATGGTGGAGGGCCGGCTGCGCAAGCGCGTCCGCGCGCTGGGCCTCCCCGACCTCGACGCCTACGCGAGCCACGTCTTCGAGCAGGACGGCCTGGACCAGGAGTTCGTCCACCTCGTCGATTGCGTGACCACGAACAAGACGGACTTCTTCCGCGAACCTGCCCATTTCCGCTTCCTGCGCGATGTCGCGGTGCCGGACTTGCTGCGGGCGCGCCGCAGAGGCGGCGAGCCGGTGAAGCTCAAGATCTGGAGCTCCGCCTGCTCGACGGGCGCGGAGGCCTACACGATCGCCATGGTGCTGGCCGACATGCAGCGGGACGCCGCATTCGGCCGCTTCATGTTCTCCATCCTGGGAACGGACATCTCGACCGACGTGCTCGCGCAGGCGAAGCGCGCGGTCTACCCGCGCGACATGGTGGCGCCCGTGCCCCGCGAGATGGCCGGGCGTTACCTGCTCTGGCCGCGCGAGGAGGGCCGCGACGAGGTCCGCATCGCGCCCGAGATCCGGCAGCGCGCGCAGTTCGTGCGCCTCAACCTCATGGACGCGACCTACGACGTCGACCGCGATGTCGATATCGTCTTCTGCCGCAACGTCCTCATCTATTTCGACAAGCCGACCCAGAGGGCCGTGATCGACAAGCTGCGCTCCCATCTGCGGCCGGGCGGCTACCTGCTGCTGGGACACTCCGAATCGATGGCGGGCGGGCCGGACATGCCGATGCGGCAGATCCTCCCGACCGTCTACCAGGCCTAGCGCGACATGCATCGAGTGCAGTCATGACCGACACCAGACCGATCCGGGTTCTCGTCGTGGACGATTCCGCCTCCGTGCGGCACATCCTGACATCGCTGCTCGCCGAGGATCCCGGGATCGAGGTCTCGGCCGTGGCCGATCCCTTCGCGGCCGCCCGGCGCATGCAGGATTCGCTCCCGGACGTGATCATCCTGGACATCGAGATGCCGCGCATGGACGGGCTCACGTTCCTGCGCAAGATCATGGCGCAGCGGCCGATCCCGGTCATCATCTGCTCCACCCTGACGGAGGCCGGATCGAAGACGCTGTTCGACGCGCTCGAGGCCGGCGCCGTGGACGTCCTGCCGAAGCCCCGCATCGACACGCGCCAGTTCCTCATGAGCTCCGGCGCGCTCGTGCGGGACGCCGTCAGGGCCGCGGCCCTGTCGAAGGTCGGCCGCCGCGTGCCGCGCCCGGCGAGCGTGGAGAAGAAGCTCACCGCCGACGTCATGATGCCGCCGCCCGTCGCCCGCCGGCATGCCGCCGCGACCGGGCTCGTCGTGTGCATCGGTGTCTCGACCGGCGGGACGGAGAGCCTGCGCGAGGTCCTCCAGACGATGCCGGCCGCCTGCCCGCCCATCGTGGTCGTGCAGCACATGCCGGAGAAGTTCACCGCCGCCTTCGCGCGCCGCCTCGACGGCATCTGCGCCATGGAGGTGAAGGAAGCCGAGCACGACGACGCGGTGCTGCCCGGCCGGGTGCTGATCGCGCCCGGCAACCTGCACATGCTGCTCCAGCGCAACGGCTCGCGCTACCACGTGGCGGTCAAGGACGGGCCGCCGGTCTCCCGCCACCGCCCCTCCGTCGACGTCCTGTTCAGGTCCGCCGCCCAGTATGCCGGCCCGAACGCGCTCGGCATCATCATGACGGGCATGGGCGACGACGGCGCGAACGGCCTGCTGGAGATGCGCGAGGCGGGCGCCCGCACCCTCGCGCAGAGCGAGGAGAGCTGCGTCGTGTTCGGGATGCCCAAGGAGGCGATCGAGCGCGGCGCGGCCGAGCGCGTCGTGCATCTCGACCGCATCCAGGGCGAGATCATGCGCGCGGGCGTCGCGTCCCAGCTGGAGCCCGCCTCGTGACCTCCTCCGGCATGTCCTGCGACGATCTCCGGCCGATTCTCGCGCCGATCGCCGCCACGGCGGCATCGATCGAGGGCGCATTCCTCAAGGCCGGAGACGCGCTCGGCCGCGGCCTCGCGGTCTTCGAGCAGCTTGAAGCGGGCCTGTCCTCGCTCTCGGGCGAACTGGACGAGGGCGCGATGGACTCCGCCACGGTGTCGATCGGGCGGGTGGCGGACGAGCTCAGCGCGTTCAGCGAGCATCTGCCCCGTGACAGCGCGACGCTCGCCGACCTGCACGCGTGCAGCAAGAGCGTCTCCTCGCGTCTCGAACGTCTGATCGAGAGCATGCGCATGATGACCGTGCTGACACGGTCCGCCCGGATCGAGGCCGTCATCTTCGACACGAAGGGCGCCGAGTTCGTCGATTTCACGCAGGAGATCGGCCAGCTCATGCGGCACGTCCAGGCCAAGGTGGCGACGTGCTCGCGCGAACACGCGAAGCTGATCGATATCCTGGGCGCCGCCGCGCGGGCGCAGGAAACGATGGATCGCGATTACCGCTCCAAGCTCCTCGAGATGGCGAGCGATCTCCAGGCGACCTTCGCGACGATCCAGGATCGACGCCGTCGCGGCGTGGCCGCCGCAGAGGACCTGGTGGTGCGCTCGGCCGAGATCGCGAATGCGGTGCGCACCGCCATCATGTCCCTGCAATCGGGCGACAGCACGCGCCAGCGTCTCGAACACGTGCACCAGGGCATCGAACTGGCGATGACGCCTCCAGTCACCTCGGACGAGGCGGCGGAGGCCGTCGACGCGCTGATGTGTCGCCTCCAGGCCGCCCAGCTCCGCGACGCCGTCGTGTCCTTCGAGGAGGATGTCGGGGCGATCGACGGGTCGCTGGAGCGGCTCGTCCTCGACGCGCGCGACCTCGTGGCGCTGGGTCATGCGATCTACGGCGATGACGGGTCCGACAAATCCTTCCTCCACACGTTCGGGGAGAGATTGTCCAAGGCCGCGGTCGTCATCGGGCGCTGTGCGGAGGCGCGTGCCAGCGTCGGACGCATTCTCGTGTCGATGCGCGATCTCATCCGGGATCTCCATGCCACGATCTCGGACCTGAACGGCGTCATCATGGACGTGGTGCTCATCGGCACCAATGCCGGGTTGAAGGCCGGCCGGCTTGGCATGGAGGGCCGCAGCCTCGTGGTGATCGCCCAGGAGTTGAAGAACACCGCGGGTGCGATCGCGAACGAGGCCGAGGGCCTGCTACCCGTCTTCGAGACCTTGCAGACGCTGTCGCGACGACTCGACGTGCCGGCAGGTGAGGCCGGCCAGGGGATCGGCCAGGGGATCGGCCAAGAGGTCGGACACGACGTCAACACGGATGTCGCGGAGATCCTCGGCACGCTGAAGGCCGGTGGCGCCCGGCTCGCCTCGCTGCTCGCCTCTCTGGATCGGGCCGGGCAGGTCTTCGCGGGCGAACTCGTCCGCGCGCGGGGCGATTTTGCCCGTGTCCTGGGGACGCGCGGCGCGCTGGAGGACGCGGCGGCGGATCTCGACGGCCGGGATTGGGCGATCGGTTCCGACCTCGACATGGAGGACGCGGCACGCGTCGTCGACGAGCTGATGATCGCCCGCTACACGATGGCGCGCGAGCGCGAAATTCATGCGGAGATCCTCGGCATCCGGGATGCGAGCGACCAAGCGGCGGCGGCGGCGTCAGCAGATGTCGGCGAACTCGCCGGCATCCTTTTCTAAGATCTGGCGATGGCCGAGCCTCGAGGATCTTGGCGGCTGCGCGCGCGCTCTGTCACCGGTCTGGTGATCCCTTCGGATACCTTGCGAGGTATCGTTCATCTCTGGATCCGGGGCCGTCAGGATCGAAGCGTTCGAGAGGTGTATCATCAGGACGGATGCTCTTGGATGCACGTCCGTGACAGGGGGCAGATGTGAGGGCGTTGATCGTCGACGACAGCGTCTCGATGTTGTCCCACATGAAGTCGCTCGTGGAATCGACAAGCGATCTGTGCTGCCTCGCCTATACCGATCCGGTGCAGGCCCTGGAGGCCGCGAGGCGGACGACCTTCAACATCGCGCTCATCGACTACAACATGCCCGTCATGGACGGCATCGAACTGATCCGCTGTCTGCGCGACATGCCGGATTACGCTCAGGTGCCGATCGTGATGATCACGACGAACGTCGACGAGGACGTGCGCATCCGGGCGCTCGAGGCGGGAGCGACGGACTTCCTGCCGAAATCACCCCTCGCGGCGGAGTTGAAGGCCCGCGTGCGCAACCTCATCAAGATGTCGAGCGCGGTGCGCAAGCTCAACGACCAGGCGGCGAGCCTCGCCCAGGACGTCGAGACTGCGACGCGGGCGCTCCTCGTGCGCGAGGAGGAGATGATCTTCCGTCTCTCGCTCGCGCTCGAGTACCGCGACAACGACACGGGCGGCCACACCCTCAGGGTCGCCGCCTACAGCCGGGTCATCGCGGAGCGGCTCGGGCTCCGTCCGGCGACCTGCCGGGCCATCTTCCTTGCCTCGCCGCTACACGATGTCGGGAAGGTCGCCATCCCGGACTCCATCCTGTTGAAACCGGGACGCCTGGACGCCGAGGAGTTCGACGTCATCAAGGGTCATGCGACGATCGGCGAGCGGATCCTCGGCGGGAGTTCGTCCGACCTCATCCAGCTCGCGGCCGAGATCGCGGGCGGGCATCACGAACGCTTCGACGGCAGCGGCTACCCGCTCGGCCTGTCGGGACGCATGATCCCGCTCGCAGCCCGGATCGTGGCGATCGCGGACGTCTTCGACGCGCTCACCACCGACCGGCCCTACAAGTCCACCATGTCGATCGAAGATGCATTCACCTATATCGACAAAGAGCGCTCACGGCACTTCGACCCGGCCTGCGTCGACGCCTTCATGGCCGGCCGGGACGAGATCCTGGCCATCAAGCTCGGCTCCCGGCCCGGCGCGATGGCCGCATGATCCGCAAGCGCCGTAGCTGTTCATCGTCAGGCCCTCGGAGGTCGCGCGACGCCCTCCGTGGAAACCGCCACGGGCTTCGAGGAGGCGACACGGGTCGCGGAAACCGCCGACATCGATATCAGGCCGGTCCGGACGGAGTGTTGACCGCGCAGGTCGCCCCGCCCTGGCATCGCGCCCACGCCTTGCTATAGAGGCGCATGCCCAGGCTCAGCCGCGGAGACCTTCGACCCATGCAGACCCTGAAGATCGCGGCCGGACCCTTCTCGTTCGAGGGGCGGCTCGAGGCCGTCGCCGCGCCGAAGACCTGCGCGGCGTTCGTCGCCGCCCTGCCGTTCGTGAGCGAGATCGTCCACGTGCGCTGGAGCGGCGAGGG
>CAXUHE010000007.1:0-13030 GCA_964250725.1 uncultured Enterovirga sp.
CGGAGTGCCGCTGCGGCCGTGCCGGGTACCCGCGCAGGTATCCATTCGTCGATGCTGTCGAGATCGCCGGGGCCGGCGCAGGATCCGGCCGGCGTCACGGCGAGCTGCCATCCTGCGTCGATCGACCGGGGCGTCACCCCGTTCACGGCGCGAATGCGAGCCATGCCCGACGCCGCTCAGGCGAGCGCGATGTCGAGGGCCGTGACGACGGCGTCGTAGATCGTGGCCGCACGATCGAGGCGGGCGCCCAGGTTCTCGGCACTGCGACGGTTGAAGGCGCGCGCGAGCTGGAACTGGAAGGTCTTCGCCTCTTGGGCGAGCTCCCGGGCAACGGCCGCGGCCGCCGCGAGATCCGCCATACCCTTGGCGTCGAGCCAAGCCAGATGGCTGCCGAGAAGCTCGAAATTCGCGCCAAGCTGGCGCGTCGTGTTGAAGGCGTAGCCGTGGAAGACGTCGAGCGGGCGCTGGACGAGACCGTCGGCCACCCGGTTCAGCGCGTCGCGGAAGCCGAGGACGGGGTTGCGGCGCGGCGCGCGGGCCCGGTGCCGGCGCAGGAGATCGAGCGCCGCCTCGGACAGGTCCCGGTTCGCGAGCGGCGTGCCGCTCGCCTTCACGAACTCGGCGTAGGGAAAGAGCGTCGCGCGCGCGAAGAGGCCCGCATAGTCGTGACCGCCGAGCTGGAAACGCCCGGCATTGTGGAGATAGTCGAGCTCGTGCGCGTCGGGATCGAGCCCGAGGATGCCGATCGTCGTCTTGGCGTGCTCGCGGCCATAGGTCGTGCCGAGCGTGTCGGGCAGGTGAATGGCGTCGACCTCGACCAGGACCGGACGGCCGAGTCCGGTCTGAACGAGCACATGCGCCTCCAGGCTCTCGTAGATCGCGAGCTCCTGGATCTCGAGACCGTAGAGCACATGGAGATCGGCCGCCGCCGGCTTGAAGAAGGTGAACTGGTCCCCCTCGAAATCCTGGGCCAACGTGAAGCCGAGCATCGCCTCGGGGACGAAGCCACGCGCGTGCAGGAGCTCGATCCAAAGGTCGACGTAGCAGTTCGTCTCCGGCCAGATCCGGTCGGGGGCGTGCAGACGATGCGGAGCGCGGGCGTCCTCGACCACGCGCCGCTCGGCCAGTGCCGCGGACATCGCTCAGCCCCAGAGCCGGGCGCGGACGCTCTCGGGCCACGCCGCGAGATCGAGACCGTGATGGCGCAGCAGCGCGAGCGTGATCCGCTCCATGCCGAAACCCACGCAGGCCGTGTGGGCGACCTCGCCGTCGGCTTGCCGGAGCTCCCAGGTCGTGCCGAAATGGTCCTGGTGATAATTGAAGCTGAGGCAGGCGGTCGGCTTGTCGAGGCTGTTCACCGGCACGTTCAGCTCGAACTTCAGCCCTTGCGCCCGCTGGTTGTTCGCGAGCATGCGGCCGGCACGGCCGAAGAAGGGATCGTTCGCGACGTCGATCGCGAGCGGCAGGCCGAGGTCGCGGATCATCGCCTCGCCGCGCGCGAGCCACGACTCGCGGAAGGCCAGCACCTGGTCGGGACTGCCCATGCGGACGTATTCGCGCATGCGGAACATCTGCATGCGCGTCGGCTCCAGCGAGGGCTCGCGCCGGAAGCACCAGGATTGCAGGTCGAACAGCCGGCCCTCGGCCGGGAAGGCTCCGCGTTGCGCCGCGAGCGGGTAGAGCGGGTAGCAGGCGGCCGGCGTCAGCACGATCTCGGTCGCCGCCTGGCCGCCGGTCCAGTCCTGTCCCGCGTCCACGCAGGCGAGGAGATCCGCGTGCTCCGCCTCGTTGCCGCAGAAGCTGTGCACGGTGCCCGCGAGGTTCGGGAAACCCTTGAGGTAGCCGCTGCGCTCGAAAATCTGCCGGTTCATCCCGGGCGGGAAGCGCATGATCTCGGCCCCGTCCGCGGCGCCGAGCCCCGAGATCATGCGGTCGACGGCGTCGACCACGCTCTCGAAGGCTCCGCTGCGGCCGTAGAGGCCGTCGACCCCGGTGCGCATCAGGAGGCCGTGATCGAAGAGCCTGTCGAGGAAGGTGCGCGTCCCGGCGGGCGGCTCGTCGAGGACGTCGAACTCGGCGTCGTGGCTGAATGTCCCGTCCATCATGCGCTCATCAATTGGCCGCCGCTCTTCTGCACCAGCAGCAGCTTGGCGGTGTTGGAGAGGATGCGGTCGTTCCCGATCATCAGGGGCGCCGACATGATGTCCCGCATCGGCCGGCCGAGGCTGAACGGCGTGCCGTTCTTGTATCCGGCGAGACCCACGATCCCCATCGCGCGCTGTACGACGTCGACCGCCATGTCCGAGACGGACGTCTTCAGGTTGTTCAGCATGACCGAGACGCCGATGGAGCCGAGCGCGTCCGCGTCGCCCTGCAGGTCCTCGATGCGGCGCAGAGCCGTCACGATCGCGGCCTGCATGGCCTGCAACGCGTTGGATGCCTCGGCCAGGCGAAGCGCCGTGGGTGGAACCTCGCCCATGCGACGCCGGGCTTCGCCCTGGACGAAGGCGCGTGCGCGGCCGACCGCGACGGTCGCGATCCCGAACCACACGCTGCTCCAGAGCAGGTGCGATGAGGCCAGCATCGACTGCGCGGCGATCTCCGCGAAGGGCTTCGGGACGATCTGGACGACGGGCACGTCCCGCGCCTCCAGCCGGAACCCGTCGCTGCACGTGCCGCGCATCCCGAGCGCATCCCAGCGGGTCATGCGTTCGAGCGAGACCTGGTCCCTCCCGAGCGCGACGAGAACCTGGTCGGAGGAGGGCGCCTCCGGATGGCGGCGCGCCGTCGCGAGGATCAGGTCGGCCTGCGCTCCGTAGGAGATGACGGACGCGTCCTTCGACAGCGAGAAGAGGTCGCCCGACGTTTCGACGGCGCAGACGCTTTTGCGCAGGTCGCCGCCGGTGCCGGCCTCGGTGGTGGACGACGCGACGAGGAGTTGCTCGCGCGCGATCCGCTCCATCAGCCGGCAGTGCCACTCGCTCTCGAGACCGTGCCCGACGAGGCTCGCGACCTTGATGTGATGCATCGCGAACACCATCGCGGCCGCGCTGCACGCCTGGCCCAGCGTGCAGCAGACCTCCGCGATCTCGGTCAGGCCGGCACCTTCGCCGCCGAACTGCCGCGGGATCTGGAGGCCGAGAAGGCGCTCGGCCTTCAGGACGGCGACGGCTTCCTCGGGAAAGCGCCCGTCGCGATCGACGGCGTCGGCATGGAGCGCCGCGACGGCCGCTGCCCGCGCGGCGCGCTGGGCGAGAGTGCTCACGCGGCCCTCGATTGAACCAGGAGTTCGAGCGTGCCGCGGATGTTGCGAATGGACGAAAACGACTTCCGGTTCAGGAGATGGTCCGGAAATTCGATGTCATACCACTCCTCCAGAGCCAGCATGAGCTGGACGGAGCCGAAGGAAGACAGGCCCCTGTCGAAGAGATTGTCGTCGTCGGATATCTGCTCGACGAGCGGCGCCAAGACCTCGTTCCGCTCCAGGATCTGTCGGATGTCATGCGCAGAGATCACTGCATCGTCCTTCGTCGTTGCACCATCCTGAATAGTGTTCGACGTTGCACGGAGTCAATTCATATCAACTGCCATGGTAAATCCAGGCAGAGTACACCTAAGATTGATTTAGCTGATTAGCTCGGATTTTGGAGATTACCTTTACTTACCTGAAGTGGATCGGTCGATGCCGGCGTTGTAAGGTGATCGTGCGAGTGGCGTCAGGTCGCAGCCCTCGCTTGCGCGGCGCCCGAGAGGCCGTGCAGGCGCTCGACGAGCGACCTCAGGCTGATGTCGCCCTTGTTGAGGATCTGGCTGGCGCCCCGGAGCCGGCGGCGGTCGTCGCGCGTCAGGTCCTGCGCGGTGAGCACCACGACCGGCAGGTCGGCGCAGCCCGGCAGCTCGCGCAGCTCCTTGAGGAAGTCGAACCCGTCCATCACCGGCATGTTGAGGTCGAGCAGCACCACCTCCGGCCGGTGCGCGGTGGCCTGGCGCAAGCCCTCGCGTCCATCGCCTGCCTCGGCGACGCTCCAGCCGTCCTTCTCCAGGACGGCCCGGAGATGCAGGCGCGCAGCCGCGTCGTCCTCGACGAGCAGGATGCCGCCCTCGGGCGTGCGGAAGCGGTCCATCACCTGGCTGAACCGGTCCCACCGGACGGGCTTCAGCATGTAGTCCGAGGCCCCGAGCGAGGCCGCGAGGCTCCTCTCGTCGACGCCGGTCACCATGACGACCGGCGTGTCGGACAGGTCGGGATCGGCCTTCAGCTCGCTCAGCACCGACCACCCGTCGATGCCGGGCATCATGACGTCGAGCAGGATGGCCCGGGGATGGAGCTTGCGCGCGAGTTCCAGGCCCGTCTTGCCGTCCGCCGCGACCTGGACCCGGAATCCTTCCCGGCCGAGGAAGCGCGTCATCAGCGTGCGCTGGTCGGCGTCGTCGTCGATGACGAGCACGAGATCCTGACCCGATCCCTCGCCCGCTCCGCCGGCGGGGCCCGTCGAGTCCGCCTCCGGCGAGGGCTCGTCGAGGTTCACCGGCACGTAGGTGGCCGGCAGGGTGAGGGTGAAGACGCTTCCCTCGCCGGACGCGCTCTCGACCGAGACGGTCCCGCCCAGGATGTCCGCGAAGGCCTTCGTGAGCGAGAGCCCGAGCCCGGTGCCGCCGAACTTCCGCGTCGTCGAGCTGTCCGCCTGCTGGAAGCGCTGGAACAGCTTGTTGAGCTGCTCCGCGGTCATGCCGATTCCGGTATCCGCGACGCCGAGCTTGAGACGGTCGATACCGTCCTCGCCCGTCTCGCGGGACGCGCTCAGCGTGATCGTGCCGGCCTCGGTGAACTTGGCCGAGTTGCCGAGCAGGTTCAGCAGGACCTGGCGCATCTTGGTCATGTCCGAGTGCATGGCGCCGAGACCGGGCGCGAGGCGCAGCTCCAGCGTATTGCTCTTCTTGGCGACGAGGCTGCCGACCGCGGTCGCGACCTCGCGCAGCATCGGCTCGACCTCGAAATCTTCCGCGAAGACCTCCATCTTGCCGCTCTCGACCTTGCTGAGGTCGAGCACGTCGTTGATCAGCCCGAGCAGGTGGCGGGCATTGCCCTCGATCTTGCGCATGTCGGCCCCGAGCCCGGCGGCGTCCGTCCCGTCCTCGATCTCCTCCAGCATCATCTCGCTGTAGCCGATGATGGCCGACAGCGGCGTGCGCAGCTCGTGGCTCATGTTCGCGATGAAGGTCGATTTCGCGAGGTTCGCCTCCTCGGCGGCGAGTTTCGCGGCCGAGAGGTCGAGCTCCGCCCGCTTCTGGTCGTCGATATCCGTGTTGGTGCCGACCCAGCGCGTGACCGCGCCCTTGAAGTCGCGCTGCGGCACGGCCCGCACGAGGTGCCAGCGATAGGCGCCGTCGGCGCGGCGGATGCGGAACTCGGTCTCGTAGACCTCGCCCGACCCCAGCGACGACGCCCAGCGCACACCGACTGCCGGCAGGTCGTCGGGATGCACGATCGACGTCCAGTCGAGCCCGCCATCCACGGTCGCGACCTCGCCGCTGTAATCCTGGGCGCGGTCGTTCACCCAGTCGATCGTGCCGACGGGCGTCGCGGTCCAGACCTGGTTCGGGATGGCCTGCGTGAGCGTGCGGAAACGCTCCTCGCTCGCCCGCGCCTCGGTCTCGGCCCGCACGCGCTCGACCGCGTCGCCGACCCGCAGCGCGACGCTCTCGATCAGGACGACGTCGTCGCGCGACCAGCGCCGCGGCTCGGCCTGATGGACGAACAGCATCGACCGCAGCCGGCCCGCCCGCAGCGTCGGCACGGACACGACGGCGCGCGCGCCGAGCCCGGCCCAGATCGCGGCATCATAGGCCGGATCCCCCGCGACGTCGGTCGACACGATCGTCCGCCCGTGACGCTGGGGCGCGACGAACCCTTCGCCGAAACTCGCGAGGTCCGACATGCCGGAGGGTGGTGCGACCCCGTCCCGGCCGGAGGACGTGACGAGGAGACGGGACTCGTCCGGCTGCACCTCGGCGAACCCGACGCGGCTCGCCTCGAGAAATGTCCGAAGCGCCTCGACGGTCGCGTCGATCATCGCGTCCGCCTCGTCGAGGCCGCGCAGGGTCTCATCCAGCTCCAGGCGGAACGCCTGACGGCGCCCCGCGAGCACGTACTCGGTCGTCTCGTTGCAGGCGCAGAAGAAGCCCCGCACGTCGCCCTCGTCGTCGCGGACCGGCGTATAGGAGAAGGCGAAATGCGCCTCGGGCGCGAGGCCCTCGCGGTCCACGATGAGGGTGATGTCGTCCATGTGGACCGGCTCGCCCGAGAAGGCCTTGGCGACGAGCGGCGCAAGGTCGGTCCGCGCCTCTCTCCAGACGTCGAGGAACGAGCGGCCGAGCGCGTCGTGGTCCTTGTGGCCGAGGATCGCCCGGTAGGCGTCGTTGTAGAGCAGCGTCAGCTCAGGCCCCCACACCGAGAACATGGGCTGCTTCGCGCCGAGCATCACGCCGACCAGCGTCTTCAGCGAGGCGGGCCACCCCGCGACGGGCCCGAGCGGCGTGCGCCGCCAATCGTGGGCGCGCATTCGCGCGCCGACGTCGCCCCCGCCGTGGAACACGGACGTTTCGGCTTGGATCAAGGGACGGTCTCCGGTTCGTGTCGGGGGTGGATGCCCACCACAGGCCGTCACGCGAGGAGCAACACGCATCGGCGAGGGTTTGATCCCGCATCATGACTGTTCGCCATCGCGTCACGATGACAGCCGTGCCGGACGGGCCCCATTGATGGTACGTCGGGCCTTCGGATCGAAGCGGCAACGGAGTCGTCGGGCATGATCGGGATCCTCGTCGAGTCCGTCGCGTCATGACTGACGCGACGGACCGCGTCCTCCTCGTGACGGGTGCCGCCAGCGGCATCGGCCGTGCGACCGCGTCCCGGATCGCGGGCGCAAGGGTCGGC
Organism: uncultured Enterovirga sp.; assembly: GCA_964250725.1. GTDB lineage: Bacteria > Pseudomonadota > Alphaproteobacteria > Rhizobiales > Beijerinckiaceae > Enterovirga. The sequence continues at coordinate 6,938 of CAXUHE010000007.1, forward strand.
CTCCTGCTCATGACGCGCGCGAACGCGGCCGGGCTCGACCGGGTGGCCGAGACCTGCCGGGGCGCGGGCTCGGAGGTCGAGACGGTCGTGGGCGACATCGCGGAGCCGGACACGGTCGAGCGCGCGCTCGCGATCCTGCGCGAGCGCTTCGGCCGGCTCGACGCGATCGTATCCGTCGCGGGACACGCCTCCCGCGGATCGGCGACCGGCCTCTCGGCGGACGCGGTCTCTGCGGCGACCGATGCGTCCGCGGGCGCGTTCCTGCGCCTCGTCCAGGCGTGCCGGCCGCTGCTCGCGGCCGGGCGCGACCCGCGGATCGTCGCGGTGTCGTCCTTCGTGACGCACGCGATCCGCCACGATCTCGAACCCTTCGCCGCGACTGCGATCGGCCGCGCCGCGCTGGAGGCCGTGGTCCGGCTCCTCTCGCGCGAGCTCGCGGCGGACGGGATCTGCGTCAACGCGGTCGCGCCGGGCCTCATCGAGAAGGACACGCCCGCGCAGGGCAAGCTCGGGGCGGACGCCATCGCCCGGACCGTCGCGTCGATCCCGCTCGGCCGGCGCGGGCGCCCCGACGAGGTCGCGGCGGTGCTCGCCTTCCTGGCCTCCCCGGCCGCCTCCTACGTGACGGGCCAGACCTGGCACGTGAGCGGCGGCTTGGTATGATGAGGACGGCAGATGCTGATGGAGATCAGAGTGTGGCGCGGGAACCCTCTCCCGATGGGAGAGGGTAGGGTGAGGGGTTACGGATTGTCCGGAGAGGGCGCTTCCCCCTCACCCTGCCCTCTCCCCCTCGGGGCGAGGGTTCCCCGCGCCAAACTGGGTTAGCGACTGCGGGTAGCCATAAACCTGACGCTACCAGGCCTTGACCTGTCGCTCCGCGTGGCTCTGCTGCGGCACGCCGCGGTTCAGCGACATGTGCGAGTGCACGCAGAGCCAGCCGTCGGGGCCTCTCGCGAAGACCAGCGTGGCCCGGCCGGGGCGGTCGAAGGGCGTGCCGTCCGGGTGGTAGCCGGTGCTCGTCCAGGGCGCGAGGACGCTCGCCATCGCGGCGTCCGGCGAGGCGAGGACGCGTGTCCGGTCGAGCTGGAAGCGGAAATCGGTCGTCTTCGGCCAGACGTTGTCCCACTGCGTGGCGATCCAGGTGTCGATCCCCGAGATCACATCGTTATGCGTCCCGAAGGCGAGGACGTCGGGATGGAAGAGCGGCCTCGCGGAGGCGTAGTCGACCTCCCGCACGTGACCGGAGAACGTCTCCAGCCAGTCGCGGAAGAAGGCGGCGGTCTCGGCATCGGCCTCCGGCAGGTGCTCCATCCCTAGCTCCTCATGCCTGGTGCCTCTGGGGACGCGCCCGCCGCCAACCCGCACGGAGGAGGTCGACCAGGCCGCCGGGGTTGAACCGCATGAAGCCGATCACCACGACCGCGAAGATCACCATGTCCCACTCGCCGTACTTCGCGAGATAGCTGTTCAGGATCTGCACCGGCGGCGCGCCGATCAGCGGTCCCGCGAAGGAGCCGAACCCGCCGACCACCACCATCACGATGATCTTCGCCATCTCGCTGAAATCCGCGATCTGCGGGCTCAGCACCACGACGTAATGGCCGTAGAACGCACCCGCGAGGCCCGCGACGCCGCTCGTCACCGTGAAGACGAGGGTCTTGATCGCGACCGTGTCGACCCCGAGACTCTGCGCGCGCAGCTCGTCGTCGCGGATCGCGCGCATGAAGTAGCCGAGCGGCGAGCGCACGAAGGCGTGGAGCCCGAGGACGCACACGACCGCGAGGCCGGTGAAGAGGTAGAGGTAGCGGCGCGGGTCCATGTCGGGGAAGACCGGCGGGACCGTGAGGCCGAGCTCGCCGCGCGTGATCGCGTAGGCGGCGGTGAGCAGGATGTGGATCGTCTCCGCGAAGGCCCAGGTGGCGATCGCGAGGTAGACCGCGCGCATCCGCAGCACGAGGCGGCCGAGCAGGAACCCCAGCAGGGTCGCGGCGAGCACCGCCGCCGGGATCGTGGCCCAGAGCGGCAGGTCGTAGCGGGTCGCGAGCAGGCCCGACGTGTAGGCGCCGATCGCCGCGAAGGCCTGGTGCGCCAGCGAGAACCGGCCCGTGAAGCCCGCCAGCACGTTCCAGCTCGCCGCCAGGATGACGTAGTAGAGGCTCGTGTTGAGGACGTGGACGCCGTACTCGCCGAGAAACCGCGAGAGGACCAGGATGGCGGCCGCGCTCGCGAGCGCGATCAGGACGGGCAGCCAGAGCCGGCGAACCGAGACGGCGTTCATCCGAGCAGGCATTCCTGCACGAGCGCCTTGACCCGCTCCGGCGGGAAGGAGGCGGCCGGCCCCTCGGCTTTGATCCGCCCGAGATTGACCATGTAGACGGTGTCCGCCTGCGCGACCGCGTCATCGACGTTCTGATCGACGAGGAGGATCGTGGCGTCCAGCACGCGCCGCGCCGTCTGGAGGTGGGCGTAGACCTGGTCGACGAGGTTCGGCGCGAGGCCGGCCGTCGGCTCGTCGACCAGCATGAGGGCCGGCTCCGTCATCATCTCGCGGGCGACCGACAGCATCCGGCCCTGGCCGCCCGACAGGTTGCCGGCCGCCTCCCGGCGGCGCCCGGCCAGGACGGGGAAGCTCGCGTAGATCTTGTCCATCTGCCGCCTCAGCCCGGCCGGGTCGCGCCGGAGGAGCCAGCCGCCCATGCGCAGGTTCTCCTCGATCGTCAGCAGGGGGAAGACGTTGATCTCCTGCGGCACGTACGCGATGCCGCGCCGCTTGATCTCGGCCGGGCCGAGGCGGCCGATCGGCTCGCCCTTGAACGCGATCTCGCCCCGGTGCGGGCGCAGGAAGCCGAACACGGTCTTCAGCAGCGTCGACTTGCCGGCCCCGTTCGGCCCGATCACCAGGGTGAGGCTGCCCGCCGCGACGGACAGCGTCAGGCCCTGCAGGATGTCGACGCCGCTCGTGTAGCCGGCATGCGCGTCCGCGATCTCGAGAAGCGGGCCGGTCACGACCGCCCTCCCGTAGCGAGCGGCTTGCCCAGATAGGCCGCCACGACCCGCGGGTCGGCCGCGACCTCCTCCAGCGTGCCCTCCAGGAGCACGCGGCCCTCCACCATCACGGTGATGCGGTCGCAGAGGCGGCGCATGATGTCCATCTCGTGGCTGACGACCACGAAGGTCACGTTGCGCTCCCGCCGCTCGGTCGCGATCAGCTCGAGGATCGTGTCCTTGATGACCGGGTTCACGCCCGCGAAGGGCTCGTCCAGCACGTAGACGGTCAGCTGCGGGCACATGAAGCCCGCCGCGACCTGGAGCAGCACGCGCTGTCCGCCGGACAGCGTCTTCGCGGGCGCGTCCGCCAGCCGGTCGAGGTTCGCGCGTCGGATGAGGTCGCGCGCCCGCGCCTCGCCTTCGGCGAGCCGGCCCCGCCGCGCGAGATGGGGCACGAGCAGGTTCTCCACGAGGCTCATGTCGCCGAAGACGCGCGCCACCTGGAAGGACCGGACGAGGCCGCGCGCCGCGATCGCGTCCGGCGCGAGCCCCGCGACCGGGGACCCGCCGAGCAGGATCTCGCCCGCATTCGGCCGCTCGACGCCGGTGATGAGGTTCACGAGCGTCGTCTTGCCGGCGCCGTTCGGCCCGATGATGCCGCGGATCTCGCCCGCCCCGACCGCGATGTCGACGCCGTCATTCGCCGTGAAGCCGCCGAACCGCTTCACGAGGCCGGTCGCGGCCAGGATCGGAGCGCTCACGCAAGGCTCTTCATGCGTGCCGCATCCGCTCGCCGAAGAGCCCGCTCGGCTTGAGGAGGAGCACGGCGAGCAGCAGCACGAACCCGTAGGCGTTCTGGTAGGGCGAGGAGATGAAGGCGGCGCCGAGCGATTCCGCGACGCCGAGGAGTATGCCCGCCACGACCGCGCCCGGGATGGAGCCGAGCCCGCCGATCACGATGATCTCGAACCCCTTGGTGGTGGTGACGACCCCGTTCGTCGGGAAGACCAGGAAGACGGGCGCGAGGAGAGCGCCCGCAATCCCCGCGAGCCCGACACCGATCCCGAATGCGACCTGGTCGAGCCGCAGGATGTCGACGCCCGCGATCTGCACCCCGACCCGGCTCTGCGAGGAGGCGCGCAGCGCCAAGCCCAGCCACGTCTTCTTGAGGAGGACCCAGAAGAGCACCATGGCGGCGAGCGCGCAGAGCGCGGCCGCGAGCCGCGCCCCGCTCTCCGGCAGCGGGCCCAGCATGATCGTCCCGAGATTGGTGCCGGGGCTGCGCTGGTAGGGGCCGTTCAGCGCGGTCGCGAGATTGCGCATGAGGAGCAGCAGCGCGATCGTCACGACGGTCGCGTAATCGTCGCGCCGCTCGATCCCGCCCGTGAACATCGGCTTGATCAGCACCGGCTCGATCAGCCAGCCGACGAGGAACACGGCCGCGGCCGAGAGCAGAGCCGCGACCCACCACAGGTCGGCCCCCACCAGGCCCACGACCAGGAAATATTGGACGAAGCTGCCGAGCATGTAGAACTCGCCCATCGCCCAGTTGATCATCTTCACGATCGAGTAGATGAACGTGATGCCGAGCGCCATCAGGGCATAGATGATCCCGATGACGATCCCGGCGATGAGCGACTGGGCGAAGAGCTCGGCGCTGAACATGGACTAAACGATGCCGCCAGGACGGCGAGGCGCCCTACTTGCCGTACTCGATGACGACCTCGGCCTCCTTCCAGTCCTGGTTCGGCTTGGTGTAGTGCAGGATCAGGACGGGCGGTGCCCAGTTGTGCCAGTAGGGGCCGTCGGCCTGCGGGAACGTGACCTTGGAATCGGGCCAGCTGTCGAAGGAGCCGGCCTCGAGCGCCGCGACGATCGCCTTCGGGTCCGTGCTCTTCGCCTGCGTGGCCGCCTGGGCGATGATCGCGATGTCGCCGAAGCCGTTCAGCGAGCCGTAGACGGGCGCTTCGTTATACTTGGCCTGATAGGTCTTCGCGAGCCATTCGCCGAGTTCGGACAGCTTCTCCTTCGGCGAATAATAGGCGATGAAGTAGATCCCGTTGCCGTTGTTCGGGTGGAGCTGCCAGAATTGCGGCCGCGCCGGCGCGTCGTAGGAGACGAGCATGGGGATCGTGGGCAGGATGCCGAGCGTGGTCGCCTGGTCGATGATCAGGTCCATCGGCTGGCCGACCCCGATATTCACCACGAGATCGGGCTTGTAGGCCTTCACCTGGAGGAGCTGCGGCGTCAGGTCGGTCGAGGAGCGGTCGAAGCTGATGGTCTGGAGCTCGATCGCGAGCTTCTTGTCCTTGACCTGCTTCTGCGTCTCCTCGGTCAGCCCGATGCCGAAATCGGAGGTCTCGGCCACGATCGAGACGCGCTTGAAGCCCTTCTGCGTCATGAAGTCGAGCCAGGCCGCGACCCGGAGCGGGTCGATCGCGTGGGTGCGGAACGCCACGGGGTAGCGCTTGCTCGTGATCTCGGCCGCGGAGGCCTGGGTGGACATGGTCGGGACGCCCATGTTCTTCGCGAGCTCGTTCACCGCGATGTTCACGGAGGAGTGGAAGAAGCCCGTGACGGCGATCGCCTTGTCCTCGCCGACGACACGGCGGTAGGCCGCGACCCCACCTTCGGGCCTGCCTTGCGAATCCTGCACCGAGAGCTTCAGCGGCCGCCCGAGCACGCCGCCCTTCTGGTTGTAGTACTCGACCGCGAGTTCGGCGCCCCGACGGATGAGCTGGCCGCCCGTCGGGTCGCCCGGCGGCGAGAGCGGCACGATGAGGCCGATCGTGATCGGCTCCTGGGCCTGGGCCGGGACTGCGCCGGCCCCGAAGGCCGCGAGCGCCAGGGCGCCGATCCAGGCCGAATGTCGTGTCGAGATCAAGGGAGGCTCCTCCGCCAGCGCTGCCGGACCGTTCCGCACGCGATCATACATCGCGTCGAGGGTTGGAACGCAAGGATGATGCCCAAGGCGCGCGGGATCAGAGAGGACGGGCGTCCGCCACCCTCCGGAGCGGCTCGTGCGCGACGGGCTGGTCCCGGCACGCGCGACGGACCGTGAGCGCGAGCAGGGCCGCCATGACGAGGAACCCGAGCGGAAACCAG
>CAXUHE010000007.1:13040-23252 GCA_964250725.1 uncultured Enterovirga sp.
CGGCCGCCAGCATCGTCTGGCGCGTCGCGATGGGCGCGAACCACGCGAGCGCGACGAGCGTGACCTCCCATCGCGCGAAGCCGTGGGCGCGCCCATGGGTCACGAGGAGCGCGATGGCGGGCCCCAGCAGGACCATGTCGTAATCGAGCACGTAGGGCGTGGCGAGGAGAGCCGCGATCATCACAGACGCGGCCCTGAGCTCGAAGGCGGCCCGGGACCGCCACAGGAAGGCCGTGGCGGCGATCGCGCCCGCCGCCACGGCCGCCTGCGCCACGTAGGCCGGCGCGACACCGCCGCCGAGCCGCCGGACCGCCGAGAAGGCGCTCTGGATCGTGTGCCAGCCCGGGCCACCCTCTTCGAGCACGATGCGGCGCGTCTGGCCGGCGGAGGCGACGAACGCGCTCCAGACCTCCGGGCCGAAGGCGAGCCGGGACGCGAGAGCGAGCGCGAGCGCCGTCGCGGCGGCGGCCGCGACCGTGCGCCAGTACCCGCCCGCGATCAGCGCGACCGGCAGCACGAGGCCGAGCTGCGGCTTGTAGGCGAGCGCGCCGAGGCAGAGGCCGGCGAGCACGGGGCGCCTGTCGAGGAGAAGCAGGCCTGCGCCGAACAGGGCCGCGGTGAGGAACCCGTTGTTGCCGTGCGTCAGGCAGACGGTCACGGCGGGCGCGCCGGCGGCGGCGAGCCACGTGTCGCGGTCTCGGCAGCAGCGGGCGACTACCGCGAGCGCGGCGGCCAGCGTCGAGAGCTGCCACACGGCGAGCGCCGCGAGATACGGCAGGGTCGCGAGCGCGGCCGCGGCGAGCAGGAAGGGCGGCGGGTAGTGCCAGCTATAGAACGGGACGGCGTCGCTCGCATGCGCGAGCTGCTGCGCCCGGTAATGCGTCGCGAGGTCGTAGATCCCGGCGGCGCGGCCTTCGAGCGCCATCCGGCCGGCCGTCCAGACGTTCGAGAAGTCGGTGCCGAGCGGGCGTCCCCAGCTATCGAGCGTGCCCGTGCTGCCCGCCCACAAGTAGCCGATCAGCGCGAGGCTGCCCGACGCCATCACGGCGGACGCGACGCGGACCGTCCGGCGATCCAGCCAATCCCCGGTCGCGTATCGTTCGAGCCCCGACATGGCCGGAGCCTGCGCCCGGCCGCCTTAAGGCCGCGTATCGCTCAGGCGGCCATCCGCCGGATCGTCTCGACGATTGCGCGCCGGTCGTACGGCTTCGAGAAGAACACGCTGCGCGCCGGAAGCGTGATGTTCCGCGCCGTGTGATGGCCGGACGTGACGATGATCTCGATCGGCGGCCATCGGCCGCGGATCGCGGCTGCGAGCTTGATGCCGTCCATCGAGCCCGGCATGTCGATATCCGTGAACACGATCCGGATGTCGGTCCGGGCCTCCAGGATGCGGGTCGCCTCGTCGGCGTCGGTGGCCTCGACCGCCTCGAACCCGGCGCTCTCGACGAGGTCGACCGCCATCATGCGCAGCAGAGGCTCGTCCTCGACGACGAGCACGATCGCGGTCCTCTCGCGCGTCACGAGCAACGGACCCCCGGCCAACTCGTCGTCCTGCGGATCATGGTGGTCATCGTCAGGAGGCCTGCACCGTCGACAAGGGCGCGCGGAACTCCGCGTATAGACCCTCGCGACGGTAACGCAGGTCGACGCCTCCCGATCCCGCGAGCCCGGTCCGAATGAGGCGGGAGCCGAATCCCCGGCGCAGAGGCTCCGTCACGGGAGGGCCGCCCCGCTCCTCCCATGTCACGGCGAGCGTCGGTCCGTCCTCCGCCGGCTCGATCGTCCAGGTCAGCGAGACCCGCCCTGCCTCGCTGGAGAGCGCGCCGTATTTCATCGCGTTGGTGGCCAACTCGTGCAGGATCATCGACAGGGACAGCGTGGCTTTCGGGCCGAGATCGAGGTCCGGTCCGGCGGACTCGATCCGGCTCGCGTCGTCGTGCAGCGACAGGACGCCGCCGACCACGGTCGAGATCGGGGCGGCCTTCCAGTCCTCCTGAAGCAGCATGTCATGCGCCTTGCTCAGCGCGAACAGGCGCCGCTCGAAGACCTGCACCGCGTCGCGCTCCGCCACGCCCTTGAGCGTTTGGGTCGCGAGGGCCTGAACGAGGGAGAGCGTGTTCTTGAGCCGATGACTCAGTTCCTCGTTGAGGACGCGCTGCTCCGCCTGCGCCCGGTCCCGCTCCTCCACGGTACGCCGCAGTTCGAGCTGTTTCATCACCTGGCGCGCCAGCACGCGCAGCGTCCTCTCCTGCAACGCGGTCAGCTCGCGCGGGACGACGTCGAGGACGCACACGGTCCCGATCGCGTGCCCGTCCTCCGTCCTCAGGAGTGCCCCGGCGTAGAAGCGCAGTCCGGGTTCGCCCGTCACGAGCGGGTTTCCGTGGAAGCGCGGGTCCCGGGTGGCGTCCGGGACCACCAGGAACTCGTCCTCCAGGATCGCCTTGGCGCAGAACGAAGATTCCAGCGGCGTCTCCCGCACGCCGAGCCCGACCTCGGCCTTGAAGAACTGCCGACCGTCGCCGATCAGGTTCACCACTGCGATCGGCGTCCCGCAGATCTCGGAGGCGAGCGCCGCGACGTCGTCGAAGTCCCGCTCGCGCGGCGTGTCGAGGATGCGGTAGCCGGCGAGCGCCGCCAGCCGGGCCGCCTCGCCCCCGTTCATCCCGCCACCTGCGATCGCATTCGGCCTCACGCCGTCGGTCTCCGTTGCGATCGACAAGAGGTCAGCGGACGCCTGCGCGCAAGAGGGTTCGGTCGGCGGCGCGACATTGCGGCTCTCAGTGACGACGGTGCGTCGCATGGCATGACTCGTTGAGGTAGCCCTCGATGGTGCGGCTGCGTGACGATCCGGCCATCACGTAGAAGCGCTCCGGGTCGCTCGCCCCGCCGCCGGACGCCACCACGAGGGCGGTCACGTGGGAGATGTCGCCGCCGAGGCCCGGAAGTTCGGCGAGCAGCGCGAACAGGTTGTCATGCGCGAGCGTCGCGGCGGTGATCGTGCGGGCGAACAGCCTGTCGCGATCGACCGGGCGCGGCAGGAGACGCCATGCCGGCCCGATCTCGGCCGCCTGGGACCGGATCGCCTGCAGCACGTCCGGCCGGACGCATTCCGCGTGGATGTGCAGTTGGTCCTGGCTGCGGGTGCGCTCGGAGTTGAGCGCCAGCCCGACGACGTCGAGAGATGCGCGGCCGTCCGAGGCGTCGACGACGAAGCGGCGCGCCGCGAGAGCCGCGCGCCAGTAGCCGCCCGCGAGACGATCGAGGACGAGCGGGCTCTCGATGCCCGCGATCGGATCGGTCGGCGTGACGATGACATGCGTCGTCTGGCCGGGTGCGCGGATGACCGCGAAACCCGGCTCGCCGGGCCTCGGCGGGCTAACCTCGAGGCATGGGAACGGGGTGCCGAAGTTCGCCTGCGCGAGGACGCAGGACCGGACGACGGTCCATAACGCGCTCCTCGGCAGGAAACCCGCGCCTGCCGCGCCGAGCGTCGCGGCGAGGAGAGCGATGGCGAGAACCGTCCCGTCACGGCGCATGCGGGACGTTCCCGATCTCGGCGTCCCGGATGCCGGCGTCTCTCAGCGCGGCCGCGACGCGGGCCCGGAGCTTCGCCTCGCTCGTCGGCCGGTCGATCACGATGCTCGTCGCGACCCCGGGATATTGCCGCCGGCGTCTGGCGGTCCGGCGATGGGTCGAGATCCGGATCCCACCCCCGCCCTCCGGCATGCGCAGGTAGAAGCTGTCGCCACGCGTGCTCTGCGCGACGTCCTCGAGACCGTGCCGCCGCAGCAGCGCGCGGGCGCGCGCGATCGCGGCGGGCGGCGCCATCGGTCTCGCGTCGTCACGTCGGGGGAACGTCTGCGTCGTCATGCTTCGCCCGCAATACCCGGCCGGGCGCGCGCGTCCAACACGTGTCATGATACCATGCGAAGCCCACGATGATGATCGGAGAGACCTCATGTTGACGAGACGCACGATGATGGCTGCCACCCCGGCGATCGCAGGACTGTCCGCGGCCGGCGCGACGACCGGCGCCGACGCGCAGGCGACCCCGCCCTCGGCCGGGCAGGCGCCCGGCTTCTACCGCTACAAGGTCGGCGAGATCGAGGTCACGGCGATCCACGACGGCTTCGCGACCCGGCCGCTCGACGGGTTCATCCGCAACGCGGACATCGCGGACGTCAGGAAGGCCATGGCGGAGGCGTTCCTGCCGGAGGCGGCGCTGCCCATCACCTTCACGACGCTCGTCCTCAAGACCGGCGGCCGCACGATCCTGATCGATACGGGCAACGGCGACAGCGGCCCGCCGACCACCGGGCGCTGGATGTCGAACTTCAGGGCGGCCGGGTTCGACCCCGCGTCGGTCGACACGGTGGTGATCAGCCATTTCCACGGGGACCACATCAGCGGGCTGCGGCTGAAGGACGGCACGGCCGTCTTCCCGAAGGCCGAGATCATGGTGCCGGAGACCGAGTGGGCCTACTGGACGGACGACGCGAAGATGGCCTCGGCCCCGGACGGGCTGAAGCCCGGGTTCCAGACCGTGCGCCGGGTGTTCGGCCCCGTGATGAAGGACGTGAACCGCTACGCGGCCGGCCAGGAGGTCGTACCCGGCCTGACCGCCGTCGCGGCCTACGGCCACACGCCCGGCCACACGGCCTACATGCTGGCCTCGGGCACGGCCAAGCTGATGGTCATGTCGGACCTCACGAACCATCCGGCCCTGTTCGTGCGCAACCCGACCTGGTCGGCCGTGTTCGACATGGATGCCGACATGGCGCGCGCGACGCGGCTCAAGATGCTGGACATGGCCTCGGCCGAGCGCGCCCAGGTGTCGTTCTACCACGCGCCGTTCCCCGCGACGGGCCACATCCTGAAGGCGTCCGACGGCTACAGGTTCGTGCCGGTCCAGTGGATGTCAGCGATCTGAGGCCGAACGTCGCACATGCTGTCCCGTGTCGCCGGCTCCGGCCGGCGGCACGGGGCGGGGTCGATGCTGGCGGGGTCGATGCTGGCAGGCTCGATCATGGAAGGCGCGATCATCGCGGGCGCGAGGTTGGCCAGGAACTCGCGCGCGCTCGTCTGCCAGGATCGCGCGAGCGCGAAGTCGCGGCACCGCTCGCGGGAGATCCGCAAGGCCGACAGCGCCGCGGCGCGCAGGTCTTGGCCCAGAACCCCGACGCCCGCCGCCGCCAGGACGTCCTTCGGCCCCGCGACGTCGAAGGCCGCGACGGGCACGCCGCAAGCCAGCGCCTCGAGGAGCACGATGCCGTAGGTATCCGTCAGGCTCGGGAACACGAAGACATCCGCCTCCGCGTAGATCTGGGCGAGGTCCGGGCCGGTCTTCACGCCCAGGAACGCCGCGTCCGGGTACTGTGCCGCGAGCCGCGCGCGGTCCGGACCGTCGCCGACCACCACCTTGCGGCCTGGCAGGTCGAGCGCGAGGAACGCCCCGACGTTCTTCTCGGGCGCGAGCCGCCCGACATAGAGGAAGACCGGCCGGGTTCGCTCGCGCGCCGGCATCGGGTGGGGCCGGAACAGCTCCGTGTCGACCCCGCGCGACCAGATCGCCAGACTCCGGAAGCCCCGCGCCGAGAGTTCGTCGCGCAACGTCGCGGTCGACGCCATGGTGACCGAGCCTGCATTGTGGAAGCGGCGCAGCCACGCGTAGGACCAGCTGAGCGGAACCGGGGCCCTGGCCCTCAGGTATTCCGGAAAGCGTGTGTGGTAGCTCGTCGTGAAGGCGAGCCCGAGCCGCAGGCAGGCGGCGCGCGTCGCGATCCCGATCGGACCTTCGGTCGCGATGTGGATGGAATCGACGCGACCTCGCGCCAGGATGCGCACGACCTCGCGCGTGGTCGCGAGCGCGAGCCGGATCTCCGGGTAGCTCGGCAGGGGGATGGTGCGGAACCGCTCGGGCGTCAGGAACTCGGTCTCGACGCCGAGGCCCTCCAGCGCGCGCGCCGTCTCCTGGAGCGAGCGGACCACGCCGTTGACCTGCGGGTGCCAGGCATCCGTCGCGACGAGGAGGCGCATCGCCGGCCGTCCTGCTCAGGCCGCGAGGCGAGCCGCCGGCTCGCGCGCGTGCCGCCCGGCGCCGCCCGTCCAGTCGATGAGCTCGAAGGCGCCCTCGTAGGTCTCGGCCAGCGCCGTGCAGCTCTCGACCCAGTCGCCGCAATTCATGTAGCGGATGCCGAGCCCGTCGTGGATCGCCGCGTGATGGATGTGGCCGCAGATGATGCCGTCGACGCCGTGCCGCTTCGCCTCGCCGACGAGCGCCGCCTCGTAATCGCCGATGAAGCCGACCGCGTTCTTCACCTTCAGCTTCGCCCATTGCGAGAGCGACCAGTAGGTGAGGCCGAGACGACGGCGCACGATGTTGACGTAGGCGTTGAGGCGCAGCGCCGTCTCGTAGGCCCAGTCGCCGAGATAGGCGAGCCAGCGTGCGTGACGCACCACGACGTCGAAATCGTCGCCGTGCACCACGAGGTAGCGTCGTCCGTCGGCCGCCTCGTGGACCGCGTTCGCCGCGACCTCGACGCCGCCGAAATGGGTGCCGAGATAGTCCTTCAGGAACTCGTCGTGATTGCCCGGGATATAGACGATCCGGACATGCTTGCGCACCTGCCGCAGGAGCTTCTGGACGACGTCGTTATGCTCCTGGGGCCAGTACCAGCTCGACTTCAGCCGCCACGCATCCACGATGTCGCCCACGAGATAGATCGTGTCGGCCTCCACGTGCCGGAGGAAGTCGAGCAGCAGCCCGCTCTGGCACCCCTTCGTGCCGAGATGCACGTCGGAGATGAAGACGGTGCGGAAGCGACGGATGTCGTCCTTCATGGGACGTCTCCCGATTCGAGGTGACGCGCCTGTGTGAGTCCTTTTCGTCTCGGTGATGTGACAGCGGCATATGGCGCCGCTTCATGTCATATACGGCACATGAAACGGATCGCTTTCGACGCGCTCACGACGTGCTGGCCCGGGAGGCTGGCGTCGTCGAGACCGCGCTCGTCGAGATCGAGAGCGGTCAGGAGGACGGGACCGTGGAGTCGTTGCGCAGGATCGCGGCGGTCCTCGACGTGACGCTGGACGATCTCGCGTCCTGATCTCCGAACTTCGTGCTGATGAGGCTGCGGAGATAGGCCCGGGTCAGGGCAGCGGCTCATTTCGTGCAAGCGATGATGGCAGAGGATGCGATCCACCGCCGTGGATCGATCACGGGCGGCGCGAGAGGCGTCGCGGTTCACACGAGGTCATGGCCCATGATGAGACGAGATCCCTATTGGTGGGTCGCGGCCCCGCTCGCCGAGGCGGAGCGCGAGCCGGTCGATCCTCGATCGGACGTGGTGATCGTGGGCGCGGGCTATACGGGCCTCTCGGCCGCGATCACGCTGGCGCGCGCCGGCCGCTCGGTACAGGTCTTCGACAGGCAGAAGCCCGGCGAGGGCGCCTCCTCCCGAAACGGCGGGATCACCAGCGGCAACCTGCGCGACGGCCACGCCGAGATGTCGAGGCGGTTCGGCGAAGAGCGCGCCACCGCGATCCTGGCCGAGGCGAAGCTTGCCCGGGAAGACCTCTATCGCTTCATCGACGAGGAGAAGATCGACTGCGATTTCAAGCTGGTCGGCCGCTTCGCGGGCGCGTCCGCACCTCGCGACTACGAGCGCCTCGCGCGTGACGCGGACCGCCTTCACCGCACGTTCGGCGTCGAGGCCTTCGCGGTCTCGCGCGCCGAGCAGCGCAACTATATCGGGACGAACTTCTATCACGGCGGCAACGTGCGCATGGATATCGGCGGGCTGCACCCGGCGAAGTTCCATGCCGAGATGCTGCGCGTGGCCAAGCAGGCCGGCGCGAGGGTCCACGGCGAGACCGCCGTTCTCGGCGTCCGCACCGAGAGCGACGGCTACGAGGTCGAGACCGCCCGCGGCAAGGTCCGGGCCGGTCACGTGATCATCGGCACGAACGGCTACACCGACGCGTCGGACCGCTGGCTGCGTCGCCGCCTCGTGCCGGTGCGCAGCCGCATGGTCGCGACCGCGCCGCTCTCGGCGAACCTCATGGGCGAACTGATGCCGTCGCGCATGATGTATTCCGAGACGCGCCAGCTCCACTACTACTACCGCCCCTCGCCGGACGGCACGCGCATCCTCTTCGGCGGGCGCGACGGCACGATCGCGGGCGATGCCGACTGGCCGACCCGAAATCTGCGCCAGGCCATGGTGGACGTGTTCCCGGAGGTCGCCGGGGTGGATCTCGACCATAGCTGGTTCGGCTACGTGGCGATGAACCGCGACATGGTCCCGCGCATCTTCTCGCGGCGCGGGGTGCGCTACGCGGCCGGCTATTGCGGCTCCGGCACGGTCTGGGCGCGTTGGGCCGGCCGCAAGGCCGCGCTCCAGGTGCTGGGCGACCAGGCGGGGCAATCGGCGCTCGATTTCCGTCCGCCGAAATACGTGCCGCTCCTCAACGGCAAGGCGTGGTTCATGCCCGCCGTCTTCGCCTGGATGACGCTCCAGGACCGGCTGGCGGCCCGCAAGGCCGCGGGCTGACGCTTCGCGTCAGGGCGTCAGAGGTTTCGGCGGCTCCGTCTCGATCGGCGTACCCGACCAGTCGCGCCAGAGCAGCACCAGGGCGGCGAGCAGCGCCGGGCCGAGGAACAGACCGAGGAGGCCCCAGGTCTCGACGCCGCCCAGGATTCCGAGCAGCACCCAGATGAAGGGCAGTTTCGTCGCCCCTCCGATGAGGACCGGGCGCACGAAGTGGTCGGCCACGAAGGTCACCACGAACCCGAACGCCACGATGCCGATCGCCGCCCCGACCTTGCCGGCCGCGAGCACGAGGAGCGCCGCGATGCCGAACACGATGGGCGCGCCGAACGGGATCATGGCGGCGATCGCGGTCGCGGCGCCGAAGAGGGTCGGGTGCGGCACCCCGGCGATCCAGTACGAGATGCCGATGAGGAAGCCCTCGCCGAGCCCGACGAGGACGAGCCCGTCGACCGTGCCGTGCACGGAGGCGATCATCTGCCGGGCGATGCGCTCGCCGTGCGGTCCGAAGGCGCGCTGGCCGGCCGAGCGCATCTGGTCCATCAGCGCGCGCCCGTCGCGGAACAGGAAGAAGAGCGTGAGCAGCGTGAAGCCGAAGATGACGCTGCGGTGGACGAGCTGGCCGCCGAGCGTGCGCGTGTAGCCGACGAGCGAGCCGCGGTTCAGCCGCTCGATCAGCGCCGTCGAGCCGGAGGGCTGCGCGAGGTTCTCGGTCCACCACGCGGCGGCGGCCGAGCCCGCGCCCGGGATGCGGCCGAGCCAGTCCGGCACCGCGATGCCGTGCAGGCGCGCGTCCTCAGCCATGCTGAACATCACGTGGGCCTCGCGCGCGAGTTGAATGCCCGCGAGCGCCAGCGGCACGAGGAAGACGAGCCCGACGCCCGCCGTGAAGAGCGCTGGCAGCACGATGTTGTGCGGTCCGGGCGGCCAGCGCCGCTCGGCGCGCGCGAAGAGGGGCCAGGCCGCGATGGCGAGGATCGCCGCCCAGGCGAGCGCGGGCAGGAACGCGTGGATCGTCCAGAGGCCGAGGAGAAAGATGCCGAGCGCCAGGACCAGGCGGGCGCGGCCCTGCATCCGCGGCGTCTCGGTCCGCCCGGCGAGTGCCGGTTTCGGCGGCGTGGCGGCACCCGGCCGCGAGGGTGTCGTGGTCGTGCCGCGGGGCAAGGTCATCTCGTTCATCGCGCCAGCAAGCACGCTTTGTCGGGCGAAATCCAGGCGGTTTCGTTTGGCCGGGCTCGCGCGCTATGAGAGCGCCGTCCGCGCCCCGGAGCTTCGCCCGTGCCGATCCAAAGCCGCCGCCCCGTCATGCTCGCGATCCTCGACGGCTGGGGCTGTCGCGAGGACGCGGCCGACAACGCGGTCGCGCAGGCGAAGACGCCGGCCTTCGACCGGCTCTGGGCGTCCTGCCCGCACGCGTTCCTGAGGACGTCGGGCGGCGATGTCGGCCTGCCGGACGGGCAGATGGGGAACTCCGAGGTCGGTCACCTGAATATCGGAGCGGGACGCGTGGTGATGCAGGATCTTCCGCGGATCGGAGCAGCGATCGCGGACGGAAGCCTCGCGACGAAGCGCGAACTCGCGGCCTTCGTCGAGGCGCTCAAGGCCGGCGGCGGCACATGCCACCTCGCCGGGCTCGTGTCGCCGGGCGGCGTCCACGCGC
>CAXUHE010000007.1:23262-41249 GCA_964250725.1 uncultured Enterovirga sp.
ACCAGGACCACGCGGTCGCGCTGGCGCGCATCCTGGCCGAGGCCGGCGTGCCGGTCGCCCTCCATGTCTGGACGGACGGGCGCGACACGCCGCCCCGCTCCGGCCGCGACGACCTCGCGCGCCTCGGCGTCGCGCTGCCCGAGGGCGCGCGGATCGCGACCGTGTGCGGGCGCTACTACGCGATGGATCGCGACAACCGCTGGGAGCGCGTCGGCCGCGCCTACCGGGCCATGGCGGACGGGGAGGGGGCGCATGTGGGCCGAGCCGACGACGCGATGGCGGCGGCCTACGCGGCGGACGTGACGGACGAGTTTGTCGATCCGGCGGTGGTCGGCGACTACGCGGGGATGCGCGACGGCGACGGGCTCATGTGCTTCAATTTTCGGGCGGACCGCGTCCGCGAGATCCTGGAGGCGCTGCTCGATCCCGCCTTCACGGGGTTCGCGCGCGCGCGGCCGATCCGGTTCGCGGCGGCGCTCGGTCTCACGCAATACTCCGTCGACCTCGACCGGCTGATGGGGACGGTGTTCGCCCCGAACGGCCTCGCGAAGATCCTCGGCCAGGTCGCGTCGGAGGCGGGCCGGACCCAGCTCCGCATGGCCGAGACCGAGAAGTACCCGCACGTCACCTACTTTCTGAACGGCGGCGGGGAGACGCCGTTTCCGGGCGAGGAGCGCGTGATGGTGCCCTCGCCGAAGGTCGCGACCTACGACCTGCAGCCCGAGATGTCCGCGCCCGAGCTCACCGAGAGATGCGTCGAGGCGATCCGGTCGGGCCGCTTCGACCTCATCGTGCTGAACTTCGCCAACGCCGACATGGTGGGCCATACGGGCAGCCTCTCGGCCGCCACGGAGGCCGTCGAGGCGGTGGATGCGGGGCTCGGCCGCATAGCGGCGGCGATCGAGGCCGCGGGCGGCGCGCTCCTCGTCACGGCGGACCACGGCAACGCCGAGCTCATGCGGGATCCGACGACGGGCGGCCCTCACACGGCGCACACGACGAACCGGGTGCCGGTGTTCCTGATGGGCGGTGGCGCGTCCCGTCTCGCGGACGGGCGGCTCGCCGACCTCGCGCCGACGCTCCTCGCGCTGATGGAGCTGGCGCAGCCGCCCGAGATGAGCGGCCGATCGCTGATCGCGGGCTGAGGCGGCGTGTCGTCAGTAGCGCGCGCGGATGACGTCCCGACGACGGATCACGAATGGATCGGGCGGCGTGTTGTAGACGAGCCCGGGGCCGATATAGGGCTCGCGATACTCGACGATCTGCGCCGGCGCGACGCCGTACTCCTGGACGATACCGTATTCGTCGAGCGAGCGGTGGGCCGCCCCGCCCGCGCCCGGGTAGAACCGGTCGGCGCCGTGGGATCCGGCCTCCGCACCCCCGAGTGCACCGAACAGAATCGCCGCGACGGCGGGGAGGAACAGGGCAGGTTTCATCACCGAAGCCATCATGGCACATGATCCGATCGTCGGATCGTCAGCCTGCCCCCAAAGCGCTTTCGTTCAGGTTTACGGGGGCGGAAACGGTCACTCACGGTCGACGCGGTGAACGGAGCGCTAATCTCGGGGCGTCAGAGCGGCTGCTTCAGCCAACGGCTGAACAGGCCCACGATGCCCTCCCGGAACAGCAGCACGCAGACGACGAACACGATGCCCTGGATGACGGTCACCCAGGCGCCGAGGCTCGCGAGGTAGTTCTCCATCGCGACGATCACGATCGCGCCCAGGATCGGTCCGAACACGGTGCCGAGCCCGCCGACCAGCGTCATCAGCACGACCTCGCCCGACATCGTCCAGTTCACGTCGGTCAGCGAGGCGAGCTGGAACACGATGGACTTCGTCGCGCCCGCGAGGCCCGCGAGCGTCGTCGACAGGACGAAGACGAGGAGCTTGTACTGGTTCGCCCTGAACCCGAGCGAGATGGCCCGGGGCTCGTTGTCGCGGATCGCCTTCAGCACCTGCCCGAACGGGGAGTGGATGACCCGATAGATGAGGAGCAGGCCCGCCATGAACACCACGGCCACGAAGTAGTAGAGCGTGCGATCGTCGCCCAGATCGATGAAGCCGAGCAGCCGGCCGCGCGGCACCGCCTGGATGCCGTCCTCGCCGCCGGTGAACTTCGCCTGGACGGAGAAGAAGAACACCATCTGGGCGAGCGCCAGCGTGATCATCGCGAAGTAGATGCCCTGCCGCCGGATCGCGAGCGCGCCGAAGACGAGGCCGAGGAGCGCGGCGACCGCCGTGCCGGCCAGGATCGCGACCTCGGGCGGCCAGCCCCACACCTTCGCCGAGTAGGCGCAGACGTAGCTCGCCATGCCGAAATAGGCCGCGTGCCCGAACGACAGGAGGCCGCCGTAGCCGAGAAGGAGGTTGAACGCGCAGGCGAAGAGCGCGAAGCACAGGATCTTCATCAGGAAGACCGGATAGATCACGAAGGGAGCGACGAGGAGCACCAGCGCGAGGCCGATGAGCACCTTGCGGTGAAGCCGGCCGGCCGAGTCCGCGTCCGGCAGGACGGGCGCGACCGGGCTCTCGATGACGGCCGAGGCGTTCGCCATCAGGCGCTCCTTCCGAACAATCCGGCCGGCTTCACGAGCAGCACCAGGACCATGATGACGAAGATGACCGTCGCGGAAGCTTCCGGGTAGAACACCTTGGTCAGCCCCTCGACCAACCCCAGCCCGAACCCGGTCAGGATCGCGCCGAGGATCGACCCCATGCCGCCGATCACCACGACCGCGAAGACCACGATGATGATGTCGCCGCCCATGTTCGGGTTGACCGAGTAGATGGGCGCGGCGAGCACGCCCGCGAAGCCCGCGAGCGCGACGCCGAACCCGTAGGTCAGCGTGATCATCAGGGGCACGTTGACCCCGAAGGCCTGGACGAGCGTCGGGTTCTCTGTCGCGGCCCTGAGATAGGAGCCGAGCTTCGTCTTCTCGATCACGAACCAGGTCGCGAGACACACCACGGCGGACGCCACGATCACCCAGCCGCGATAGTTCGGCAGGAACATGATCGGCGTCGAGCCGATCGCGATGCGCTGCCCGCCCGAGAGCTCGGGCGGGATCGCGTAGGGCAGGCCGGAGACGCCGTACTGGTTGCGGAAGATGCCCTGGATGATGAGCGCGAGCCCGAAGGTCAGCAGCAGGCCGTAGAGGTGGTCGAGCTTGTAGAGGCGGGCGATGAGCACCTTCTCGAGCACGACCCCGAACACGCCGACGATGATGGGCGCGAGGCCGAGCGCCCACCAGTACCCGATGCCCGCGTAGTTCAGCAGCATCCAGGCCACGAACGCCCCCATCATGTAGAGGGCGCCGTGGGTGAAGTTGATGATGTTGAGCAGCCCGAATATGACCGCGAGGCCGAGGCTCAGGATCGCGTAGAACGAGCCGTTGATGAGCCCGAGCAGCAATTGCCCGAACAGGGCCGGGCTCGGCACGCCGAAGACGGTGAACATCGCCTACAACCTCACGCCATCATGCCGGACGGTGAACCGACGCGGGATGACATCGATCTCAGCTCTTGACCAGCGGGCAACCGCCCTCGCTCAAGGGCCGGAAGGCCTCCTCGGACGGGATCGTGGCCAGCGTCTTGTAGATGTCCCACGGCCCCTTCGATTCCGACGGCTTCTTGACCTCGAAGAGGTACATCGGGTGCGTGACCCGGCCATCGGCCCGCAGCACGCCGTGGCCGAAGAGCGGATCGTCGATCGGCGTCTCGCGCATCCGGGCCATGACCTTGTCGCTGTCCTTCGACTTCAGGGCGTCCACGACCTTGAGGTAGTACATGATGCTGGAATAGACGCCGGCCTGCGCGCTCGTCGGCATCTTCCCGTCGAACCTCGCGGCGAAGCGCTTGGAGAATTCGCGCGTCGCGTCGGTCTGGTCCCAGTAGAAGGCCTCCGTCAGGACGAGGCCCTGCGCGGTCTGGAGCCCGAGCGACTTGACGTCGCTGGAAAAGACCAGGAGCCCGGCCAGCGCCTGCCCGCCTTGCGTGAGGCCGAACTCGGACGCCTGCTTGATCGCGTTGGTGGTGTCGGTCCCGGCATTCGCGAGCCCGATCACCTTCGCCTTCGACCCCTGGGCCTGGAGCAGGAAGGAGGAGAAGTCCGAGCCGGAGAGGGGGTGCTTGACCGATCCGAGCACCTTGCCCCCGGCCTTCTGGACCGCGCCCGTGGTGTCGCGTTCGAGGGCCGCCCCGAAGGCGTAGTCGGCCGTCACGAAATACCACGTGTCGCCGCCGCGCTTCGTCATCGCGGTTCCGGTGCCGTTCGCGAGCGCCCAGGTGTCGTAGGTCCAGTGCACCGTGTAGGGCGAGCACTTCGCGCCCGTGATGTCGGAGGAGCCGCCGCCCGACGGGATGAAGATCTTCCTCTTCTCGCGCGAGACCTCGTTCACCGCGAGCGCGACCGAGGAGGTCGTCGTGTCGAGGATCACGTCGACGCCGTCCTGGTCGTACCATTGGCGCGCGATCGCGGAGCCGACATCCGGCTTGTTCTGGTGGTCGGCCCCGATCACCTCGACCTTGATGCCCTTCTCGGCCGCCTTGAAATCCTCGGCCGCCATCTTTGCCGCCACCACGGAGCCGGGTCCCGAAATATCCGCGTAGAGGCCCGACATGTCGTTCAGGATGCCGAGCTTCACGGAGACCTGCGCCTGGGCGGAGGTCGCGGCGGCCGCGACAGCGCCGGCCAGGAGAAACGTCTTGAGGGTCACGTGGTCCTCCCGCTTGTTGTTCTATACGCCGAGATAGCCGTGCAGCTTGTCGATATTGGCGTCGAGCTCCTCGTTCGGGATCATGTCGATCACCCGCCCCTGCTCGACGACGTAGTGCCGGTCGGCGACGGTCTGCGCGAAGCGGAAGTTCTGCTCCACCAGCACGATGGTGAAGCCTTGGGCCTTCAGCCGGCCGATGGTACGGCCGATCTGCTGGACGATCACGGGCGCGAGCCCCTCGGTCGGCTCGTCGAGGAGCAGCAGCTTTGCGCCCGTGCGCAGGATGCGGCCGATCGCGAGCATCTGCTGCTCGCCGCCCGACAGCTTCGTGCCCTGGCTGCCCGCGCGCTCCTTGAGGTTCGGGAACAGCTCGTGGATCTGCTGGACGGAGAGCCCGCCCGGCTTCACCTGCGGGGGAAGCGTCAGGTTCTCCGAGACGGACAGGCTCGAGAAGATCCCGCGCTCCTCCGGCACGTAGCCGATGCCGAGCCGCGCGATGTTGCGCGACGCCATCGCGATCGTCTCCACGCCGTCATAGCGGATCGATCCGCCGCGCCGGCCCATGATGCCGATGATCGACTTCATCGTGGTGGTCTTGCCGGCGCCGTTGCGGCCGAGCAGCGTCACGACCTCGCCCGGGTTCACGTGGAACGACATCCCGTGCAGGACGTGGCTCTCGCCGTACCAGGCCTCCAGGCCCTCGATCGCGAGAAGCGGGGCGGCGGCGCCGGACTTGGGCGGCCGGGACATCGTCGCGGTCTCAGGCATGCCCGGCCCCGATATAGGCATCGATCACCCGCGGATCCTTCGACACGCGCTCGTAGGGACCCTCCGCGAGCACGTTGCCGCGGGCGAGCACCGTGATCGTGTCGGAGAGCGAGGCCACGACCGACAGGTTGTGCTCGACCATGAGCACGGTGCGGTTCTGGGAGACCCGCCGGATGAGCGAGGAGGTGCGCTCGACATCCTCGTGGCCCATCCCGGCCATCGGCTCGTCGAGCAGCAGCATCTCGGGCTCGAGCGCCAGCGTGGTGGCGATCTCGAGCGCGCGCTTGCGGCCGTAGGACAATTCGACCGCGACCGTGCCGAGATAGGGCGTGAGGCCGACCGCCTCGACCAGCGCCTTCGCGTCGGGATCGAGCGAGCGCACGACCTTCTCGGAGCGCCAGAAGTCGAAATTGTCGCCCCGCCGGCGCTGGAGCGCGATCCGGACGTTCTCGAGCACGCTCAGGTGGCCGAAGACGGCCGAGATCTGGAAGGAGCGCACGAGGCCGAGCCGGGCGACGTCGGCCGGCTTCATCGTGGTGATGTTGCGTCCGTTATAGACGATCTGTCCGCGCGACGGCTGAAGGAACTTCGTCAGCAGGTTGAAACAGGTCGTCTTGCCCGCGCCGTTCGGGCCGATGAGCGCGTGGATCGACCCGCGACGGACGTTCAGGTCCACCTCGCCGACTGCCGTGAAACCCTTGAAATCGCGCCCTAACCCCTTGGCCGATAAGATGATGTCGTCCGCCATTCCCTCACCGGAGATCGTGAGCGTCATGCGCCCGACGTACTTGCGCTATGCAGCACGCGCACTCGCGGCGAGTCAATCCGACCAAGGGCTCGGCACCCTTCTCCGCACGGTGCGTCTTGCGCCGGGCCGGCCGCAAACCTACAACCGGGGCGGGCCCGGCTGCGTAGCTCAATGGATAGAGCGTTGCGCTTCGAACGCAAAGGTTGGGGGTTCGAGTCCCTCCGCGGTCGCCACCACTCCGCCTTGAGCGCCGGTCGCGGCGCAACCGGCGCTGAGACGTGTCTCTTTGAAGGTCAGCACGGACGTGCTCGCGTGTCTCGAGGCAGGCGGGCCGGGCTGGCAAACCCGGATGGACGAGGCATTGCGCAAGGCCGCCGGCCTCTGAACGCCTCGAGCCAAGCTGCGTGACGCCGCCCTCGGTGCCCCTGACATCCGACGAGATCGAGCGTTACGCCCGCCACATCGTGCTGCGCGACGTCGGAGGGCCCGGGCAGAACAAGCTCAAGGCGGCGCGGGTCCTGGTCGTCGGGGCGGGCGGGCTCGGATCGCCGGTGATCCAGTATCTTGCGGCGGCCGGAATCGGAACGCTCGGCATCGTGGACGACGACGCCGTGTCGCTGTCGAACCTGCAGCGGCAGGTGCTGCATCGCACCCCAGATCTCGGCCGGCCGAAGATCGCGAGCGCGGCCGCAGCGGTCGCCGCCCTCAACCCGCACGTCGCGGTCGAGGGCTACGGTTGGCGCATCGACGCCGAGAACGCGCGCGAGCTCGTGGCGTCCTACGACATCGTGGCGGACGGGTCCGACAATTTCGAGACCCGCTACGCCGTCTCGGACGCGTGTTTCCACGCAGGCCGACCGCTCGTCACGGGGGCGCTCGGTCCGTTCGACGCGTCGCTGACGACGATCCGGGCGCACGAGACCGGGCGGGACGGCCGGCCGAACCCGACCTATCGCTGCCTCTTCCCCGAGGCCCCGCCGGCCGGAGCCGTCCCGACCTGCGCGGAGGCGGGCGTGCTCGGAGCGCTCGCCGGGATGGTGGGCGCCATGATGGCGCTCGAGGTCATCCGCGAGATCGTGGGGTTCGGCGAGGGGCTGGTCGGCCGCCTCCTCCTGGTTGACGCGCTGTCCTTGCGGTTCGAGACGCTGAGCTACGGCTGGGACCCGGAGAACCCGCTCTCCGGGACGGCGGACGCCGCGGGCCTCTAGGCCACCCCGACGAGGTCCTCGACCGCCGACAGCATGCCGGGCGAGCCGTCATACACGTAGGGGCGGCCGCCCCGCCGGCGTTTCGCCATGTAGAGCGCCGCGTCCGCGTGGGCCATGAGGGCGACCGAGGTCGTGGCGTGGGCGGGCGCGCACGCGATGCCGATGCTGACGCCGACATTGATCTCGGCCGACGTTCCGAGATCGTACGACCGGCGGATCGCCCGGCCGATGCGCGCCGCGACCTGCGTGGCGATCTCCTCCCCGGCATGCGGCAGAAGGACCGCGAACTCGTCTCCGCCGAGCCGCGCCGCGACGCCGCCGTCGCGCACCACGCCGCGAAGACGGTCGGCCACCTGGCGCAGGAGTTCGTCGCCGGCCGCGTGGCCCAGCCGGTCGTTCACGGGTTTGAAGCCGTCGAGATCGAGGCACAGGAGAGCGCACACGCCATCGGCCGCCGCCCCCTCCAGCGCCCCGTTGAGCTGCTCGCCGAACATCAGCCTGTTCGGCAGCATCGTGAGCGCGTCGTGATGGGCCATGAACCTCAGATGCATCTCGGTCCGGCTGCGCTCCGTTATGTCGTCGTAGACCGCGACCCAGCCTCCGCCCTCCAGCGGCTGGTGCGAGATCGCGATCAGCCGGCCGTCCCCCAGCGACTGGAGGAAGGTGCCTCGCTCGCACCGGTCGATGAAGGCCTTGCGCTCCGTCCAGATCTCCTCGGCGGTCCGGCCGGAATAGTTGCCGATCGCGATGCTCGCCCGCAGGACGTCCAGGAACGGCAGGCCGGCGGGAAGCGTCTCCTGCGGCTGCTTGTAGATCAGGCTGAAGCCCTCGTTCGCGAAGACCAGCCGGTCGTCGGCATCGTAGATGCAGAAACCGTGCGGAATGCTGTCGAGGGCGCCGAGGAGCGCGCGATCGAGCCGCGGCCGTCGCCGAAGACCCATCACGGCGCGCCGAAGGCGTTCCCACAACGGACCGATGCGGGACGTCATGGTCCCGAACGAGCCCTCGTCGGGGCCTGCCGATGCGTCCATGTCGTTGGCGATCTCCTCGATGCGACACTCCCATGCCCGGTTTGAAGAATGGTAAATCTTTCAGGCCGCATTCTCCCGATGCCATAAGCGACCGCCGGGCTTTGGACGGGACGCGCCACGGGGTAGGCTGCTCCGTGCGGGGAGGCCGAGCGGGCCTGCCGCGGGAGGCTTGATCCTTGGGGTTCCAGTTCCAGACGACGCCGTCGATCCTCGCCGAGGCCGGCGCGTCGGCGAAGATCGGCGGGATCTTCGCCCGGTTGGGCTGCCGACACATCCTGATCGTGACCGATCGGGGTGTCGAGGCTGCGGGCCTCCTGGCGCCGTGCCTCGCGGGGTTGGCGGAAGCCGGGATCGCGCACGCGCTCTTCACCGACGTCGTGGCCGACCCGCCGGATCACGTGATCGCGTCCGCAGCCGCGGTGGCGCGTGCCTGCGGGGCGGACGGCGTGCTCGGCCTCGGCGGCGGCTCCTCGCTCGACGTCGCGAAGCTCGCAGCCCTCCTGGCGTCCGGTCGTGAGCGGCTGGAGGGCGTGTACGGCGTCGGGATCGCGCAGGGGCCGCGCCTGCCTCTCGTCCTCGCGCCGACGACCGCCGGGACGGGCTCGGAGGTGACGCCGATCGCGATCGTCACGACGGGCGCGGGCGAGAAGAAGGGCGTCGTCTCGGCCCCGCTCCTGCCGGACTGGGCGGTGCTCGACGCCGAGCTGACGCTGGGCCTGCCCGTTCCCGTGACGGCCGCGACCGGCATCGACGCGATGGTGCACGCGATCGAGGCCTACACCTCGCGGCGTCTCAAGAACCCTCTCTCGGACGCGCTCGCCCGCGAGGCGTTGCGGCTGCTCTCCGGCAACATCCAGGCGGTCTGCCGTGACGGCCGGGACCCCGAGGCGCGGGGCGCCATGCTGCTCGGCTCGATGCTCGCCGGCATGGCGTTCGCGAACGCGCCGGTCGCGGCCGTGCACGCGCTCGCCTACCCGATCGGCGGCCTGTTCCACGTGCCGCACGGACTCTCGAACGCGATGGTGCTGCCGCACGTGGTGCGCTTCAACGCGCCCGCCGCCGGGGCGCTCTACGCGGAGATCGCCGCCATCGTGGTGCCGGATGCCGAGGGCGACGTGCCAGCGAGGACCGACGCGCTCGTCGCCTATCTCGACGCGCTCGCGCCCGGGCTCGGGCTCGACACGCGGCTGCGTTCGGCCGGGATCCGCGAGCGCGACCTGCCGAAGCTCGCGGCCGACGCGATGAAGCAGGCGCGGCTCCTCGTGAACAACCCGCGCGAGGTGACCTACGAGGACGCGCTCGCGATCTACGGGCGTGCGCTGTGAGCGCGCGTGACGTTCCCGAGCGCCGCGCCGCCTACGCGGCCTTCCGTGAGATCACGACGCGCTGGATGGACAACGACGTGTTCGGCCACGTCAACAACGTCGTGTATTACTCGTATTTCGACACGGCCGTGAACCAAAACCTGATCGAGGCCGGCTGCCTCGACATCCGGGCGAGCCCGATCATGGGGCTCGTCGTCGAGACGCGCTGCCAGTACTTCAGCCCGATCGCCTTTCCGGACCGCGTCACGGCGGGATTCCGCGTGGCGCGGCTCGGTATGTCGAGCGTGCGCTACGAGATCGGTCTGTTCCGCAACGAGGCGGACGCGGCCTCGGCCCAGGGACACTTCGTGCACGTCTACGTCGATCGCGCGACGAACCGGCCGGCGCCGCTGCCGGACGACGTGCGGCGGGCGCTGCAGCCGCTGATCGTCGGCGCCACATGAGCGACGTCGATGTCCGGGTCGCGGAGCGCATCGCGACCGTGACGATCGACCGCCCGGCGCAGCGCAACGCCGTGACGCTTCTCATGTGGCGGGAGATCGGGGCCGTGTTCGCGCGCCTCTCGGGCGATGCCGCCATCCGGGGCATCGTGCTGACCGGTGCCGGCGGCCATTTCTCGGCCGGCGCGGACATCGCGGAGTTCGGCGCGGTGCGCGACGACGCCGCGCAGGCCATCGCCTACGAGGCCGCGATCGACGCGTGCGCCGACGCCATCGCGGCGGCCCGTCAGCCCACGGTCGCGGCGCTCCCCGGCTACTGCCTGGGCGGCGCCTGCCATCTCGCGCTCGCCTGCGACTTCCGGGTCGGGGACGCGACCACCCGGATCGGCATCCCGGCCGCGCGGCTGTCGATCGTCTACGGCGTGCGCGCGACGCAGCGCCTCCACGCGCTCGTCGGGCTCTCGGCCGCGAAGCGCATCCTGTTCGCGGC
The DNA here is from genome assembly GCA_964250725.1 of uncultured Enterovirga sp. Taxonomy (GTDB): domain Bacteria; phylum Pseudomonadota; class Alphaproteobacteria; order Rhizobiales; family Beijerinckiaceae; genus Enterovirga. The sequence goes on from CAXUHE010000007.1 coordinate 33,990, forward strand.
GGAGCGGCTGGAGGCCGCCGACGCCCTGCGGCTCGGCTTCCTGGACCGCCTCGGGACCTCCGCGATCGACGAGGCGCGCGCGCTCGCGGCCACGATGGTCGAGAACGCCCCCATCTCGATCGCGGGCGCGAAGACGATCCTGAACGGCCTCGCGATGGGGGCCGGCGCGCTCGACGTCTCGGCGGCGGACCGGCTGATCGGGGAGGCGGCCGGGAGCGATGACTACCGCGAGGGACGCGCCGCCTTCGCGGCGAAGCGCAGGCCCGACTTCACCGGGAGGTGAGTGTCGCGCTGCGGCCGTTCGCGATCACTTGGTCAAGCGCAGCGTCCCGATGCTGGTGGCGATCTTGTTGAAGGCCGCGATGAGCGAGTCCGAGGTGTTGGCCACGAAAGCCTGGTCGGCGGACGTAGCGCATCCTCTCAGCAGAGTGAGACCCTGGCTGTCGATCGGATCGGAACTCGTACTGAAGCCGATGGTAAAGATCGAGATCGCCTTGGCCTTGGCATTCGTGCATGCCTGACTGGTCAGCTCGTCCAATGCGTTTCGTGTCTGTGATGCGGAGATATTCTGATAACTCGAAGGAAGACGTCCGTTGGGCTTGGATCCGTCTGCATTCAACAGATAACCCATCGAGAAGTAGAGGGTATTGTTATAGTTGTTGTTTGCATTGTCCGTCCAGCTGTTCGCGCCATCCGTCATGAGGATGATGATCTTGTTGACGTCGGTAGCCGTGTATGACGATCCATCGGCGAAAACACTGTTCGGCGAGAGCGTGCGCCACCCCCACATGAGACCTTCGTGGATATTGGTCGCGCCGAGCGCGGTCAGACTGTTGACCAAGTTCTTCAGTGTCGGGACGTCGGTCGTCAGACGCTGCAGCGGTTGGCTCGTACAGCCGAAATTGGGACCGTTCGGGATCCCGACAAAGCTGTTCGGGTTGGCCGGAGAGATGTCTTTTGGAAAGAGATATTTGCAAGCACGGTTCTCGGCCGCAGCGAACAGGCGAGATGTATCTTTCGCGCAACTGCCCGACGTCGTATAGTCGTCGATGTAGCTGTTATAGCTGTAGTAGGGGAACGGGCTTTTGGAATCACTATAGGAAGAGTAGGTCGTGCTTGCCTCGCCCGGTTCGTCTGGTGCGAACATCGGGACGTAGAGAGTATCGGGCGATGACGTCGGTTTGACGTCCTGAACGTTCTGCGGATAGGGGAGCGTCTCCAGGCACCCCGCCCATCCCCAGTTCGAATACGCGAGTTTGAGCTTGTCGAAGATGTCGAACCGGCTCGTGAAGCCGGCCGCGCTCGCCCCGGACACGTTCTGCCAGTGATAGCTGGACTTGCCGAGCTGGTCGATCCAGGTCGCGTAGCGATAGGTCGTGGGGTTGACCGCGACCGACGCCGCGAACGGCACGATCGAGATGCGGGTCGCGGCCGAGAAGGCCGCGTTCGCGTGAACGTAGTCGATGAAGTTGGACGCGGCTTGCTGGGCTGCCTGCAACTTCGTCGATGTCCCGCCGGACGAGCTCATGGATCCGGTCGTATCGAGCACGAGAGCGATCTCGAACGTCTTCGGGACAGGCGTCGCACACGTCGCCTTCGCGACCGGGTTCATGGTGGATATGCCGGTGATGCCGCCAAAGAAGGTCTTGACCGCGAAGTGGGTGCTCAGCGTGATCTGACGCGGGTTGTACGTGACGGTGAGAGGGTCGACGGTGAGGCCCGTGGAACCCATGTAGCCCGTCACGCCGATCCCCGCTTGAAGCTGAAGCTGGGCAACCGTCGTGATCGCGGGTGTCTGACACAAGGCGAGGGACGTCGCGTCCGTCGCGGCCCGGAGCTTCGTCTGGATCCACAAGGTCTGTCCGTAATCGATCGCCGCCCCCGTGAAGGCGAGAAGCGGTACCGACACGAGGGCGGTGATGACCGCGACGTTCGCGTCCCGGTTGGACCTGAAAAGGCGAAATCGATCCGGCAACATCTGGGACGATCCCCCGTTCGAGCGTCAGGATGGGCAGGCGGAGCCGCCCGGAAGGACCACTTCCGTGTAGATGTTCGTCCCGTAAGGCTGACCACCGCGCGTCGGCCACGGCATGCTCACGGTCCAGCTGAATCCACGGCTCGCGGCTGGTATGAACTTGGCGAAGGTTGCGCCGAGCATCGGCTTGTAGGCCATCGAGACTTCACTCAAGACGTACCGGCCGCCTTGAGTCTGAAACCCGGCCGGCATCGCGAGATCGGCAGCGACGCCCACGGTACGGGCGGTCGCTGATCCCGACGATACGCTGGAACAGACGTAGGGTTTCAATCCGTATTTGATCAGATCGACGCCGAGCGTGCTCACGACGATCTTGACGGTGGAACTGTCGAAAGGCTGAAGAACCAGCTTCGACGAAGCCAGGATATCGCTCATCAAGGTTGGGGCGATCGGGTTCTGAGTGTCGCCTTGAGAGGTCAGGTCCGACACGACCCTCGCGAGAAGCGTGAGCTTTCGGCGGTTGTCGAACGCATGGGACAGTTCCGCGAGTCCGACGAACAGCGTGACCAGCATGGGGATGACGAGGGCGAATTCGATCGCGGACACCCCGGCCACGTCGCGAGCGAGCCGCGCGACATGCATCCGACACGTCGTGGAACGGTGCAGGAGCGCAGCTCTGGAGCAGAGCCGATCGCTGGAGGCATGACAGCCTCCAAGGGCACGCCGGACGGACATCACGTCAAGTACAGCTCGTTGTCGACGTCGTCTGATACGGCTCCGTCCGGAACACCGCGACGGACTGCAGCAGCGTCGAGCCATCCGAGAACATCAAGGTGCCGGCGTTCAGGAAGCCGAAGAAGGTCGGCAGCTTCACGGCTGCGGACACGATCACGATCGAGCCGGGAGTTGCACAGCTGTACTGGGTGCCGGCACTCGTCTTCCAGGTCTTCGTCGACGTGTCGAACGGCGAGGGAGCCGAGAGCGACGAGAATGTCGCTCCGAGCGTCACGTCCAGCTTCACATTCTGACAATCGAAGACCGTGACGACCTTCGCGGTCCCATTGTTGCACATGCTGGTCTTGAGGTTGGCCAGGATGACGGCGGGGTCCGTCTGCGTGCTGTTCGCCATCTGGAACGAGCCGGTCAGAAGCGACCGCACGGCCCTCTGAAGACCTTCGTCCAAGTTCTGGGATGCCCAGAGGGTGAAGCCCGTCTGCATGATCGCCGCGATCGCGATGATGAGCGGGAAGACGATGAGACTGAACTCGACGGCGGTCGCGCCATCACGGTCGGCCACGAGGCGGCTCAGTGATGATCTCGTCCGGAACACGTCGGTCCTCCTCCTCTCGGCATCGCGTTTGACGCGGGACCACGCGGCCTGGCCCTCGTGTGCTCGTGCGAGGTCCGTCGACCGATCGCGACCGACCGTCGAACCTCTCACGCCGGATGACTGATACGTCGTAGAAGTTAAGAGATGCTGCTCTCGGAGCTGCGGGATTTCGAAGTCGGGCGCTGGCACCGACAGTGCTTAAGGATGCCTGTCAAGACGAACAGGTAAGAGGATGTCCTGATCTGTTCTGGGACTGATGGATTGCGTGTCCCATGTGCGATATCGTGCTAGACCTGTATCGATGAAGTCCGTCCGCGGCACGTCAGGCAGCGACGGGTCTCGTCCCGCCCGGCTCCGCGACCGAGATGCCGGACCCCATGTAGTCGGACAGCTTGTTGCGCAGCGTGCGGATCGAGATGCCGAGGATCTTCGCCGCGTGGGTGCGGTTGCCGAGGCAATGGTCCAGCGTGTCGAGGATGAGGTCCTGCTCGACCGCCGCGACCGTGCGGCCGACGAGGGTGCGCGTCACGGCCTCGGCGGTCTCGGCCGCGCGCGAGGCCGGTCCCGGCGGACCCTCCAGGAGGTCGCCCTCCGGGCTGCGGATCGCGTCGGCGTCGATCTGGTCGCCGGAGGCCAGCAGCACCGCGCGGTGCATCGCGTTCTCGAGCTCACGCACGTTGCCGCGCCAGCCGTTCTTCAGGACGAGGCGCTTCGCGTCGAGCGAGAGCGCGCGCTGGGGCATGCCGTTCACGTCGGCGTAGCGCTTCGCGAAGAAGTTCGCGAGCTCGATGATGTCGGAGGGCCGCTCGCGGAGCGCCGGCACCCGCAGGTGGACGACGTTCAGCCGGAACAGCAGGTCCTCCCGGAACGTGCCCTTGCGGACTTCCTCGGCGAGCGCGCGGTTCGAGGTCGCGATGACCCGGATGTCGACGCGCACGGGCTGCGCGCCGCCGACCCGGTCGATCACCCGCTCCTGGAGCGCGCGCAGGAGCTTCGCCTGGAGCCGGACGTCCATCTCGGAGATCTCGTCGAGGAGGAGCGTGCCGCCATGCGCCTCCTCGAACTTGCCGATCCTCCGCGCGACCGCGCCCGTGAACGCGCCCTTCTCGTGGCCGAACAGCTCGGATTCGAGCAGGTTGTCCGGGATCGCCGCGCAGTTGACGCAGATGAACGGCTTGTCGCGGCGCAGCGACTTCAGGTGGACGTGGCGCGCCAGGACCTCCTTGCCGGTCCCGCTCTCCCCTGTGATGAGGACGGACGCCTCCGAACGGGCGACCTGCTCGGCGAGGCGCACCACCTTCTCCATCGCGGCGTCGCGCCACACGAAGGAGCGGTCGTCCGCCGCAACCGCCTCGATCACGGCCGCGATCAGCTCGGGGTCGGGCGGGAGCGGGATGTACTCCTTCGCGCCCGCCTGGATCGCCGCGACGGCCGCGCGCGCGTCCGTCTGCATGCCGCAGGCGACGACGGGCGTGCGGATGCGCTCGGCCGCCAGCGCCTCCACGAGGTCGCGCACCGAGAGGCTGACCTCGATCATCACGAGGTCCGCGCCGCGCGTGCGCAGGACCGCGAGGCCCTGGGCGATGCCGTCCGCCTGGGTCACGGTCGCGCCGCGGTTGATCGCGATCTTGGAGGCGCTGACGAGTTCGCCGGAGAACCGGCCGATGATGAGGAGGCGCATGGGTTTCGAGCCTGTCGGTTAGGGAGCGGCCGAGCGGATGATCTCGGTCATGGTGACGCCGAGCCGGTCGTCCACCAGCACCACCTCGCCGCGCGCGACGAGCCGGTCGTTGACCAGGATGTCGATCGCCTCGCCGACCTTGCGGTCGAGTTCGAGGATCGAGCCCGGGCCGATCTTGAGGAGGTCGCCGACAGGCATCCGGGAGGTGCCCAGCACGGCCGAGACGGTGACCGGGATGTCGAGGATCTGATCGAGATCGACGAGGGCCTGTCCAGCGCCCGGATCGCCGAACTGGCCCGCGCTCCCGAACGCGGCGTCGGCCTCGTCGAGGCGCGGCAGGTTGGAATCGGTGTTCATCGTCCTCGTGTCCGCTCTGTCGTGTTCAGTGCAGCGCGCGGTGGGCCGCGAGCAGGGTCGAGATCTCGGCGTCGATCGCGGCCGCGTCCCGGACCACCCCGCCATCCGCCCATTCGAGGCGCGCGTCGCCCGCGACGACCTGATCGTCCCCGATGACGATGATCCGGCCCTCGAAACCGCGCTCGCGCGCCATCGGCTTCAGGAGCGCGTCGACCGCCTCCACGAGGTCTGCCGAGACCCGCACCGCGAGGTGCGGCACGCCGCGCACGTGCCGGAAGGCGGTCTCGGCCGCCTCCGCGATCGCCGCGAGCGGCTGGGAGGCGAGCGCGCGGCCCGCGAGCTTCGCGGCGAGCGCGTGAAAGAAGGTGAGGCCCAGTCCCTCGATCTCCCGCGCCCGCGCGTCGAGCCCGCCCAGCGCCGCCGTGGCGCGCTGGGCCGTGTGCTCCAGGGCCTCCGCGATCCGTCGCTGCGTCTGCATCTCGGCCTCGCGGCGTCCCGCCTCGACGCCCCGCGCGTAGCCGGCCTGCTCCGCGGCCTCGCGCTCCTCGCGGAACGCATCGACCGGCACGGGCGGTGCCTGCGGCTGGGGATCGCGGAAATCGTCGCCGAACAGGAACCGGCGCGCCCCGGTCGCGGAGGCCATCTCAGTCTTCCGCCATCCAGCCGCGCAGGACCGCGGCCGTCTGCTTCGGCTCGCGCTTCGCGAGGTCGCCGAGGCGCGTGATCTGCGCGGAGGCGGCCGAATTGATGGTGGGGAACGCCTGGTCCGTGTTCGTCACGACGGTGCCGTCGGGCAGCACCTTCTGCTCTGTCCCGGAAGCGCTCTCCAATGCCGGGACGCCTGCGGCGCCGACGCCGCCGGCCAGCGCGAGAGCGGCGTTCGGCCCTCCGACCAGCATCTGCGCCGCCTCCATGGCTTCCGGCGTCAGGATGCGGCGCACGAGCGGCCGGACGACGACCATCAGCACGACCATCGTGAGCAGCGCGATGACGCCGAGCTCGATGTAGCGCAGCACGTCCTCCTTGGTCGGGGCGAGAAGCGAGCCGAACAGCGAGGTCTTCTCGGCCTCGATCGTCGAGGGAGCGTCCGCGAAGGGCATGTTCACCACCTCGACCTGGTCGCCGCGCGCCTTGTCGTAGCCGACCGCGCTGCGCACGAGCGCCGTGATCCGGTCGAGGTCCTCCTTGGTGCGGGCCTGGTAGACCGGGTCCGCTCCGGCCGTGCCCTTGTAGATGCCGTCGACCAGGACCGCGACCGAGAGGCGCTTCACGCGCCCCGCCTCCTGCACCTCGGTGCGGGTCGTGCGGGAGATCTCGTAGTTCACGACCTCCTCGGTCTTGTTGCTGGTGTCGCGGGGCGCGGCGGGCGTGGAATCCTTCGCGCCAGGCAGCTCGTTGCCGACGCTGACCTGGCCCTCGGCCGAGGCGGTCGTGGCGTTCTCGCCGCGGGTCTGGGTCGAGCGCATGACCTTGCTCTCGGGATCGTAGTTCTCGGACTTGCTCTCGATCCGGCTCATCTCGAGCTCGGCCGAGACCTGCACGCGCGAGCGGCCCGCGCCCACGATGCCGGACACGATCTCCTCGACCTGCGTGCGCAGCCGGCGCTCCAGCGCGACGCGCCGGTCGGAGATCGCGGGCCCGGCCGCCATGTCGCCCCCGCCCGCGCCGTCCGCCAAGAGGCGCCCGCGCTCGTCCACGATCGAGACGCGCTCGGGCACGAGGCCCTCGACGGCCGAGGCCACGAGATGGCGGATCGCCTGGACCTGGTCGGCCCCGAGCTCGCCGCGAAGCTTCAGCACGATCGAGGCGCGCGCCGCCTCGCGGTCGCGCTCGAAGAGCCGGCGCTCCGGGAGCGCGAGATGGACGCGCGCGGCCTGGACGCGCCCGATCGTCCGGATGGTGCGCGAGAGCTCGCCT
>CAXUHE010000008.1:0-36760 GCA_964250725.1 uncultured Enterovirga sp.
CGGGAGTGACGTGCAACGCTGACGGGCCCTGTCGACGACGGAGCGCCCGTGAGCCAGAACCGCCTGTTTCGCCAGCAAGCCCTCGATGCGCAGGCGACGCAGTGGCTGGGCTCGATCCGCCTGGCACAACCGATCGGCCATCGCGTCGCGGCCACGATCGGGCTGCTGGTCGTCGCGTCGATCGTGGCGTTCGCGTTCCTCGGCTCGTACACCCGGCGCGCGACCGTTCCCGGCCTGCTGGAGCCGGTCGGCGGCACGTTGCGGCTCACCACGCCGGCTGCCGGGACGATCATCGACCTGCGCGTCGTCGAGGGTCAGCGTGCCGCCGAGATTGACCGCCGCGATGCCGGCCGGGTCGGTCCGCTCGCGCCTCTCGTCGGGCGTGACGGCCGCCATGTGGAGCACGTGCGTCGGGGCGAGGGCGAGCGCGCGCGCGACGTCCTGGGCGTCGCGCACGTCGCCGATCACGGTCGTGGCGGCCCGCGCGACGGGCGTGTGCCGGTAGGGTTCGGGGATGGGCGCCGGCCCGAACAGGACCACATCCGCGCCGCGGGCGAGACACGCCTCCGCGGCCGCGAGCCCGACGAAGCCCGTTCCGCCCGTGATCAGGACCTTCGGCATCGATCAACGTCCCGCGGCGAGGGCCCGCCGCTCCAGCCGCGCCACCCAGCGGGCGAACGGCCAGAGGAGGGCGAAGAAGAGGAGGGATGCCGCGACGAGCGGCGTGGGGTTGTAGGTCTGCTCCTGCGCGACGCGCGCCGAGCGGAGCAGCTCCGGCAAGGAGACGAGCGAGGCGATCGAGGTCGTCTTGACGAGTTCGAGCGCGTTGCTGGCGAGCGGTGCCGTGACCTTGCGGATCGCCTGCGGCAGGACGACGTGGACGAGGATCCGCATGCGATGCAGGCCGAGCGCGGCCGCGGCCTCGCCCTGTCCCGGCGGCACGGCCTCGATCCCGGCCCGGAAGATCTCGCCGAAATACCCCGTGTTGTTCAGCGTGATCGCCAGCACGGCCGCCGCGAAGGCGTTCAGGCGAAGCCCGAGGAACGGCAGACCGTAGAAGATCAGCACCAGGAGCACGAGGACCGGAAAGGCGCGCAGGATGTCGATCGCCACGACCAGCAGCCGCCTGATGCCGGGCCCGGCCGTGCTGTAGGCGACCGCGACCGCGAGGCCGCTCGCGGTCGCGACCGGCAGCGTCACGATCGAGAGGAGGATCGTCAGGCCGAAGCCTTGCAGGAGCAGGGGATAGACGCGGAGCAGCGAGTCGAGGTCGGCGAAGTTGTCGATCAGGTCCTGCACTGGTCAGCCCGCCCGGGCCACGCGCCGCTCCAGCACGCGCGACAGCGCGACGAGCGGGATGAAGAACAGGAGGTAGAGCCCGGCCGCGAGCGTGAGCGGCGAGGGGTTCGCCATAATCGCCATCGCGCTCTGTGCGCTGCCGAGCGTCTCGGGCAGCGAGACCGCGGTGCCGAGCGCGGTCCCCTTCACGATCGCGATGGCGCGGTTGGTGATCAGCGGCGTCGCGAGCCGCACGGCCTGAGGCAGGACGACGAGGAACAGGAGCGGCACGGGGCGCAGCCCGAGCGAGCGCGCGGCGTCCCACTGACCCGGCGGCAGCGCCAGGATCGCCGACCAGATGATCTCCGCCGAGAAGGCCGACAGGACGGCGCCCAGCCCAAGGACGACCGTCACGAAGGGCGACAGCGTCACACCGAGATACGGCATCCCGAAATACAGGAAGACCAGGATCACGAGCTGCGGCAGGGTCCGGAACAGGTCGACATAGACCGCGATGGCGATGTCGAGCGGCCGGATCGCCGCGCACCGAACGAGCGCGAGGGCGAGCCCGAGGACGAGGCCCACGACGATCGTCGAGATGGAGACGAGCACCGTGATCCAGAAGCCGCGCAGGACCGCGGGCAGCGCCGCCGCGATCACGGCGCCGTTGAAGTAGTTCTCCGCGATGCGATCCATCGCGGGCGCGCGCTCAGCCGCTCAGGTGCAGGCGGCCTTGTGGGGCGTGTCGCTGTGGCCCTTGAAGCCCGGCGCGCCGTAGCCCGGATAGACCGTGAGCGTCGGCGAGCCGGCCTGCGGCTCCTCGCCGTACCACTTGGCGTAGAGCGCCTTGAGGCTGCCGTCGCTCTTCATGCACTCGATCACCTCCTCGACCTTGTTGCGGTAGGCCTCGCTCTCAGGCCGGAACGCGTAGCCGAAATTGCGGCCGTTGAAGTCCTTGAAGCCGACCTTCACGGCCTTGTTCTGGCTCGCCGCGTAGACGGTCGTGGGGATCTCGTTCAGGGCCGTGAAGGCGCGCCGCGTCAGCACGGCCTGCACCGAATCCGGGAAGGTGTCGTAGCGCTGCACCTCGAAGCCGTATGTCTCCGCGTTCGCGGTCGCCCAGGTGTCCGAGATCGTGCCGCGGTTCACCGCCAGCGCCTTGCCCTTGAGGTCCTCGAACCCCGCCATCTCCTCGCGGGCCCGCACCAGGAAGCCGTTGCCGGTCGCGAAGAAGGGCTCCGTGTAGAGCATGCGCTCGGCGCGCTCGGCCGTGATGTTCAGCGGATTGACGGTGAACTCGATGCGCTTGGCGAAGAGCGCCGCGAACAGGCCGGAGAAGTTGACGTCGACGATCTCGACCGAAGGCCGGCCGAGGCGCTTGCCGACCTCGCGGATCATGTCGGCCCCGAAGCCCTCGGGTCCGGACGTGCCGCGCACCATCCAGGGCGCGACGCCGAAATCCGAACCGACCACCAGCGGCTTGTCGGCCGGATGGTCCGCGTCCTGCGCCCGGGCGGGCACCGCGACGAGGAACGCGAGGGCGGCCGCCCCGAGGACGGCACGCAGGCGGGTGATCGGCATCATGAGGTCATCCCTTCAAGGCGGCGGCGCCGCCGTGGTGCTCGTGCCAGTGCCGGGCGATGGCCGTCCGGCCGGTGACCCAGACGCCCGCGTGGCGGGCGACATGGTCCAGGAAGCGCTCCACGCCCGCCGCCCGGGCCGGATGGCCCGCGATCCTCAGGTGGAGGCCGACGGACATCATCTTCGGGGCGTCCCGCCCCTCTCGGTAGAGGAGGTCGAAGGCGTCGCAGAGGAAGCGCGAGAAATCGTCCGCCGTCGCGATGGCGCTGCGCATGAACTTCGAATCGTTGTTGACGAGGCTGTAGGGCACGACGAGGTGGCGTCGGCCCTCGACCTCGACCCAGTAGGGCAGTTCGTCGTTGTAGGCGTCGCTGTCGTACAAGAAGCCGCCCTCCTCGACGAGCAGCCGGCGCGTCGCAAGGCTCGGGCCGTAGCGGCAGTACCACCCGAGCGGACGCGTGCCCAAGGTGCGCGTCAGGGATGCGATCGCGTCGGCGATGCGCCGGCGCTCCACCTCCTCTGGGAGCGTGGCGTGTCGTTCCCAGCGCCAGCCGTGGCAGCAGATGTCGAAGGCGCCCTCCCGCAGGTGGGCGGCGATCTCGGGGTTGCGCTCCACCGCGAGGGCGCAGGCCATGACGGTCGCGGTCATCCCGCGCTCCTCCAGCATCCGGGCGAGCCGCCAGTAGCCGACCCGGCTGCCGTACTCGAACATCGATTCCGCCGCGAGGTCGCGGCCGGGAGCCTGCCCGCTGCCGCTCTCCGTCAGTCCCGTCTCCGTCTCGGGATCACCGTCCGGCACCGAGGGCTCGGAGCCCTCCTCGAGGTTCAGCACGACGTTCAGCGCCAGTCTCGCGCCCTCCGGCCAGCGCGGGTTCGGCGGCCGCCTCCCGTAGCCGGCAAAATCGCGCGGCGACGTCCAGCCGCTCATCGGGCCGGCTCGACGCGGACGGACGCGGGAAGCCGCCGGAACTCGTCGTCGTCCTCGCCCGCCAGGACCTGGATGACCGCGAACTGCGCACCCGCGCGGAACACGCTCAGCCCGTGGTGCCAGACGTTGCGGCGGTAGAGTACGCCTTGGTGCGCGGACGCGACGAACGCCTCCATCCGCGCCGGGTCCGGGCCGCCATCGGGCGCGTCGGGCGCGACCACGACCAGGTACGGCGCCCCGTCGAGCGGAAGGAACGTCTGCGCCGACCGAGGATGGCGCTCGAGTTCCTGGATTCTCACGGGCCAGGTGGCGGCCTCGCCCGTCCGGCTCACCCAGAGGGCAGGTTCACGTCCTGTCTCGGTCGTCTCGAAGGCGCCCGACACCCTGACGCGACGTGTGTCGCCGCGATGCTCGACGACCTCACCGTAGCGGCCGAACGCCTCCGCGGTCAGCGGCCTCGCTATCAGCACCCGCTCCACAACCTCGTCCACAGACCGTCTCCGATGGCCGAGAGCGGCACCGATCCCCCTTATACGCGTCCGACCGCCCGGGCGAGCCATGTTCTCCGCGAGCGACCACCTCGACGCGGACCGCCGCGCGGGTGCGTCGATCGTCGCCGCGCGGACGTTCCGGCTGGTCCAGGAGATGCATGGACATTCAGGTGAGTGTCGCTTCCACGATCACGCTCCCGCGTCCCGGCCGGATCCTCATCAGGGCGGCCGTGGTCATTGCCTATGCGATCGTGTTCGCGCCGATCGTGATGGTCGCCGTGACCTCGTTCTTCACGAACGAGATCGTCAGCTTCCCGCCCACGGGATGGACGCTGCGCTGGTACGCGAACGCCTGGGGTCAGCGCGACTTCGTGCGGGGCTTCCTCACCAGCGTCGAGATCGCAGGGCTCGCGACGGTGGTCGGGGTGCCGCTCGGGACCGCAGCCTCGCTCGCGCTGGTGCGCAGCCGGTTGCCGGGCAAGGCCGTGCTCAACACGTTCCTGCTGGCCCCGCTCGCGGTGCCGGCGATCGTGGCGGGCGCCGCGCTCTACATGTTCTATCTCCGCATGGAGGACCTGCTCGATACCGACATCAAGGGAACGCTCGTCGGCCTCGTGGCGGCGAACGTCCTTCTCACGATACCCTGGACGGTCCGGCTCATGACCGCGAGCCTGCAAGGCGTCGACCGTTCGCCCGAGGAGGCGGCGGCGAATCTTGGCGCGTACCCGATGACCGTGTTCCGGCGCGTGACCCTGCCCATGCTGCGGCCGGGGATCGTCGCGGCCTCGCTCTTCTCCTTCGTGGCGAGCTTCGAGAACCTGGAGCTCAATCTCCTGCTCGTCGGGGCCGGCCGCACGACGCTTCCGGTCGCGATGCTGAGCTACCTCGAGTTCCGCATGGACCCGACGCTCGCGGCCGTCGCGACGGCCCAGATCGTGATCATCACGGTCCTCATGCTCACGACCGACCGGTTCGTGAAGCTGTCGCGGATCGTCTGATGGGAACGCTCGCGCTCGAGGGCCTGTCCAAGCGTTACGGTCCATCCGTCGCCGTCGAGCGCGTCGATCTCGACGTGGCGCAAGGCGAACTCGTGGCCCTTCTCGGACCTTCGGGGTGCGGCAAGACCACGACCCTGCGGCTCGTCGCCGGGTTCGTGGAGCCGAGCGCCGGCCGTGTCCGGATCGGCGGCCGTGACGTGACGCGCGAGCCGCCCTACACGCGCGACACCGGCATGGTGTTCCAGTCCTACGCTCTGTTCCCGCATCTGAGCGTCGCCCAGAACGTCGGGTTCGGGCTTGAGATGCGGCGCGTCGGGCGGGCCGAGCGGGAGCGTCGCGTCGTGGAGGCCCTGCGCCTCGTGCGGCTCGACCCCTTCGGGGACCGTATGCCGAAGCAGCTGTCGGGCGGCCAGCAACAACGGGTCGCGCTCGCGCGAGCCCTCGTGGTCAACCCCGCGATCTTCCTCCTGGACGAGCCCCTCTCCAACCTCGACGCCAAGCTGAGGGCGGAGGTCCGGCTGGAGATCCGCCAGCTGCAGCAGCGCCTCGGGCTGACGACCCTGATGGTGACGCATGACCAGGACGAGGCGCTCGCGATGGCCGACAGGCTCGTCGTCATGGAACACGGCCGGGTGCAGCAGGTCGGATCCGCGGAGGACCTCTACGAGCGGCCCGCCAACGCCTTCGTGGCGGGCTTCGTCGGCCGCTGCAACATCCTGTCCGGGCGGGTCGAAGCACCCGGCGCGTTCAGGACGCGCGGCGGCGCGTTGCTGCCCTGCGGCGCCGGCGATCCCTCGGGTGAGCTCGTTCTCGCCATCCGGCCCGAGCGCATCCTGGTCTCGCCGGGGCGCCACGACGGCGTCGCGGCCCGGCTCGCCGCCGTCACGTATCTCGGAGCCTTGAGCGAGTATCATCTCGATCTCGGCGGCGATAAGCTCGTCGCCATCGCGTCGACGCCGGACGCGCACGATCCGCGTCGCGCCCTGCGTCAGGGCGACGATGCGACCCTGACGTGGCAGGCCTCGTCCGGCCGCCTTCTGTCCGCACCGTGACCGCAAGGAGAACCGTCATGATCATCACACGCCGCACCGCCCTCGTCGGAAGCACCGCCATCCTGGCCGCAGGCACGGGGTCAGCCCGCGCGGAGGCGGGACAGGCCGTCGTCGGCACCTGGGGCGGCGATTACGGCGCGCTCCTCCAGCAGACGGTCGACAACCCGATCATGAAGCCGCTCGGTATCGAGATCGCTCAGGACATCGCCAACAACGACCCGCGCCGCACCAAGCTCATCGCCGAGAAGGGCAGCCGGCGCGGCAGCATGGACGTCGCCTGCATCAACGACAACGACACGTTCCTGCTGACGCAGCAGGGCATCTTCGAGACGGTCCCGGAGAGCGAGGTGCCGCGCGTGTCGGCCGTGCTGCCCGTGTTCAAGAAGCCCTCCACCATTCCGCACATCTATTCGGCGATGGTGATCCTCTACAATCCGAGCAAGATCCCGACTCCGCCTAAATCCTACTCCGACCTCTGGGACCCGAAGTACAAGGGTCGGGTCGGGTACTCGGACATCCTCTACACCTACAATCTCGCGGCCGCATCGATCTCGGCCGGCGGCTCGATGAGCGACTTCACGCCCGGCCGCAAACAGCTGATGGACCTGAAGAGCCGGGACGTGAAGGTCTATCCCTCGAACGAGGCGCTGGCCGCGGGCCTGAAGTCGGAGGAGGTCTGGATCACTACGATGTGGCTCGCCCGCGGCTTCATGTGGAAGAAGAGCGGCATCCCGGTCGAGGCGTCGATCCCGTCGGAGGGCGCGGTCCCGGTCCTGTTCGAGGCGGGCGTGCCGAGGAACGCCCGCAACAAGGAGAGCGCCTGGAAGTACATGAACGCCATGCTCGATCCCGCCGCGCAGGCGGCCTTCGCGGACCGGATGGGCTACGTGCCGACCGTGAAGGACGCCAAGCTCCCGGCCGACCTCGCGAAGCAGATCAGTCTGACGGACGCGCAGCAGGAGAAGCTTCACACGCCCGATTACGCCTATATGCAGCGCGAGCAGGGCAGCATCCTCGATTTCTGGAACAAGGAATTCAAGGCCTGACCGGGTCCGGGAACCCATGGGATTGATGCGGGAGGTCACGCGATGGCCGTGCTGATCCTCCCGGCGGGCCTCCTCGTCGCGGCCCTGCTGGTCGGCCCGATGCTGCTGCTCGCCCGCATCTCGATCAACCGCTACGATCCCATGCAGATGATGGTCGCGGCCGCGACGCCGGAGAACTACCTGCGCGCCGCGGCCGACCCCTACTACCAGAACGTGATGGGCACGACCTTCGGGGTGGCGCTGATCTGCACGGCCGTGACGCTCGCGCTGGGCTTCCCGGCCGCCTATTGCCTCGCCCGGATGGAGAGCCGCTGGAAGAGCCTCGCGACCGTCATGACCCTGATCCCGCTCCTCGTCGGCAACGTGGTGCGGGCCGCGGGCTGGATGGGCGTCCTCGGCAACGAGGGACTGCTCAACATGGTGCTGACCGGATCTGGCATCACGTCCGCACCCGTGAAGCTGCTCTACACACCGAGCGCCGTCGTGGTGGGGACGATTGCGGTCGTGCTGCCCTACATGATCCTGACGCTCGCCTCCGTCATCGAGACCATCCCGCGGGCGACCGAGGAGGCGGCGGCCAATCTCGGGGCGTCCGGCCTGACGGTGTTCCGGCGCGTGCTGTGGCCGCTGGCGCTCCCCGGCACGGTCGCGGGCTGCGTGCTCGTGTTCATCCTGTGCATGAACACCTACGCGACGGCCGTGCTGCTCGGCGGATCGCAGTTCAAGATGATGGCGCCGGCCGTCTACGATCAGTTCGGGCGGGGCAACAACTGGCCGTTCGGGTCGGCGCTCGCCTTCATCCTCCTGATCGCCACGCTGGCGTTGACCCTGATCGGCAGCGCCGTGCTCGGCCGCCGGCTGGCGCGCTGACACCCCATTTGGAGACGACCGACATGGCGGACGAGATCATCCCCGCGGGAACGCAGGCCGGCGAAGAGCTGTCGGTCGAGCGAGCCAAGGTCGGGCAGCCGCCCGTCGCGGCCGCGACCTCGCGCGACCGCGGGATCGGCCCGTTCCGGCGCCTGATCCTGCGCGGCGCGACCGTGATCGACGGCACGGGCGCGCCGCCGATCGGGCCGGCCGACATCACGGTCGAGGACGGCCGGATCACCCGCGTCAAGAAGGTCGCGCGGGGTCACGCGGACACGCCCTCGGAGCCCGGCGATCACGAGATCGACTGCCGCGGCAAATGGGTCACGCCGGGTTTCGTCGATTGCCACGCCCACGCGGGCGTCGCCTACCACGCGGCGAACGGCTGGGTGCCGCCGGTCGACTACGTCTACAAGCTCTGGCTGGCGCACGGCGTCACGACGGTGCGCGAGATGGGGTCGTTCAACGGCCTCGACTGGATGCTGGACCAGAAGAAGCTTTCGGCCGAGAACCGGATCGCCGCGCCGCGGCTCCTCTCCTACGCCTATTTCCCGGCCGTGAACGACATGCTGAAGACGATCCACACGCCCGAGGAGGGGCGTGACTGGATCCGCCGGCTCAAGGCGCGCGGCGCGGACGGCGTGAAGTTCTTCGGCGCACCGCCCGCCATCATGGAGGCGGCGCTGGACGAGTGCCGCAAGGTCGGGCTGAGGTCGGGCTGCCATCACGCGCAGATGGCCGTCACCCGGATGAACGCGCTGACGACCGCCGGGTGGGGCCTCACCAGCGCGGAGCACTATTACGGGCTGCCGGAGGCGCTGTTCGAGGACCGCGTCGTCCAGAACTTCCCGCTCGATTACGACTACAACGACGAGTACTTCCGCTTCTCGGTCTCCGGACAGATGTTCGGCCAGGGCGCGGAGCCGGGCTCGCCCAAGTGGAACGAGGTGTTGGAGAAGTTCCTGGAGCTCGGTTTCACCTTCGTGCCGACCTTCACGATCTACGACGCCAACCGCGACCTGATGCGGGCCCGGCAGGCGGACTGGCACCGCGACTACGCCTGGAAGTCCATGTGGAAGTATTTCCAGCCACAGCGTGGCGGTCACGGCAGCTACTGGTACCGCTGGTCGACCCAGAACGAGGTCGAGTGGAAACAGAACTACCGGCTCTGGATGGCTTTCATCAACGAGTACAAGAACCGCGGCGGGCGCGTCTGCACGGGCTCGGATTCGGGCTTCATCTACCAGATCTTCGGCTTCGGCTACGTGCGCGAACTCGAGCTTCTGCAAGAGGCCGGCTTCCACCCCTTGGAGGTCATCCGCGCCGCGACGAGCCAGGGCGCGGCTCTGTGCGGACTGGAGGACGAGATCGGCTCGGTCGAGGTCGGCAAGCGAGCCGACCTCCTCGTGCACGACTACAACCCGCTGATCGATTTCAAGCTGCTCTACGGCACGGGCGCGATGCGGCTCGACGAGGCCACGAACGGCGTCGAGTGGCATCGGGGCCTCAAGCTCACGATCAAGGACGGCATCGTGTACGACACGGCCGAACTCCTGGCGGATGTGCGCGAGATGGTGACCGCGAGCTGGGAGGGCGACGAGGAGGGGCGGCCGGCTCGCGCCATGGCGGCGGAATGAGCGGCACGTCTCCACCGCCCGGACCCGATTTCCTCGTCCTCACCGGCTTTCTCGGCTCGGGCAAGACCACGCTCCTGCGCGACTTCCTGGCCCGGCCGGACTCGGCCGACACCGCCGTCATCGTGAACGAGGTCGGGGAGATCGGGCTCGATGGCGCGATCCTGCGCGAGAGCTCCGGCGACGAGGTCGCGATGGCGCTCTTGTCCAACGGCTGCGTCTGTTGTGCGATGGGGAGCGACCTCGCCTCGACGGTCGAGACGCTGCTGGCGGCCGAGCGGCCGCACGGGGCGGGTCCGCTGCGGCGCATCATCCTGGAGACGAGCGGCCTCTCGAAGCCCGGGCCGGTGCTCCGGCAACTCGCGTCGCTCGCGCTCCATCGGATGCGGGTGCGGGTGCTCGCGACCTACGACGCGGAACGCGGGCCGGAGAGCACCGTCTACGCGGAGGCGGTGGCGCAATGGGCGGGCGCGGACATCATCCTGGTCACGAAGGCCGACCGGGTCCCGCCCGCGCGACTGGCGGCCGCCGGAGACGAGGCGCGGCGGCTCAACCCGCTCGCCCACATCGTGGCGGAACCGCGACGCGACGAACTCGTGGACCGGGCCTTCGGGCCGGCAACTCCCGTCCCGTTCGCCTCGACGATCGACACCGCGCCGGAGCAACCGGCTCGTCACCCTCACGTGTCCGTGCTGCTGGCCCGCACGTCGCGCGTTGCCTCCTACGCGGATCTGACGGCGTGGCTGGACAATCTCGCCGGAGCGCTCGGCGAGCGACTTCTCCGGCTCAAGGGACTCGTCCGAATTGTCGAGATCGAGCGGCCGCTCCTCGTCCAGAGCGTCGGAACGGTGTTCTCGGCCCCGCGACCCTTCCCGGCCGACGAGAGCGGGTCATTTCTCGTGATCATCGCCCGGGATGCGGCGGCGACCGAGATCGGCATCATCGAACCCGACCTCTCCCTCGTCGTCACGGGCGGGATCGAAACCAATCCATTCGCGGTGAGACCGCGCTCGAGACTGGTGGCTGAACGAGGATAAGCGTCACCGTCCCGCCACGTCCGGCCACCGTCGTAGCGCAGCTTCGTCATCGCGTCCGGCCCGACGACCGGCAGGGCCGCGGCGCGCCAGAGCTTCGACCAGACCGACCCCATCAGGTAGCCGCGCTAGCGCATCGCGGCGATCGAATGCCAGGGCAGCCACGGTTCGGGCTCCCCACCGTGGAGCGTGTACTCGAAGGGCAGCGCCCGGCCCTCGGACAGATACGCGTCACGCCGTCTGCGCGCCGCGCGCGGGTCAGTCGTCAACGTGGCGTCAGTCGCGGGCAAGGCCGGCGAGGAAGGTCTCGCGATCTACTATGCGTCCAAGGCCGCCGTCATCGGGACGACGCAGGCCCTCGCGCTCGAGTTCGGCGAGGAGGTCCGCTTCAACGCGATCTGCCCGGGCCAGACCGAGACCCGGATGATGGCCGGCGTGATGGCGGACGACCTGCGCCGCCGCCAGCTCGAACTGCGCATCCCGGCCGGCCGCGTCGGCACGCCGGACGAGATCGCGGACGTCGTCACCTGGCTGCTCTCGCGCCAGGCGAGCTACGTCAACGGCGCCGTGTTCGCGGTCGACGGCGGAGAGACCGCGGGGTTGCGCACGCCACGGCTTCCATGATGCGTGCCTGATCCTCGCGGGCGACCATGCCGGCTGCATACGAGACATAGGCCCGCGCACCTGATCGGACCAATCACACGTCTCTCGGCTTCGACGTCTGCGAGGCCGGTCGGTCTTGAGGGAACGGCTCGATCGCGCCGATCGTCTCCAGATGGCTCAGGATGCGACCTGCCAGGGCTTCGGCCGTCTCCTCCGTGGTCCTGAGCCAGAGCTCCGGGGCGAGTGGCGGTTCGTAGGGCTGATCGACGCCGGTGAAATTCTTGATCTCGCCCGCGAGGGCCCGCTTGTAGAGGCCCTTCGGATCGCGCCGGATCGCAGTCTCGATCGGAACGTCGACGAAGATCTCGATGAATTCGCCGGGTGCCAGCATCTCCCGGACCATCCTGCGGTCGGCCGCGAAGGGCGAGATGAACGAGCAGAGCGTGATCAGTCCCGCCTCGGTCATGAGCTTGGCGACCTCCCCGACGCGGCGGATGTTCTCGATCCGGTCGTCCTCGGTGAAGCCGAGGTCCCGGGTGAGACCATGGCGCACGTTGTCGCCGTCGAGCAGCATCGTATGGACGCCGCGCGCGTGCAGCTTGGCCTCCACCAGGTTGGCGATCGTCGACTTGCCCGCGCCCGAGACGCCGGTGAACCAGAGCACCGTCGGCACCTGCTGCTTCTGGGCGCCCCGTTCCTCCTTCGACACGGTGAGCGGCTGGTAGTGGACGTTCTCCGAGCGTCGCAGGTGATACTCGATCGTGCCCGCCGCGACGGTCGCGTTCGACGTCCGGTCGATGAGGATGAAGCCCCCCATCGCGCGGCTGTCCTTGTAGGCCTCGAACGCGATCGGATGGGCGGTGGCGATCTTGCAGGCCGCGACCTCGTTGAGACCCAGGGTCTTGGCCGCGAGCTTCTCGAGGGTCGCGACGCTCAGCCGATAGCGCAGTTCCGTGACCACTGCGGGCACCGACACCGGACCGACCTTCATCAGGTAGGATCGGCCGACATGCAGCCGCTCCTCGCTCATCCAGATCAGATAGGCGGCGAACTGCTCTCCCACCGGAGGCCTGGACCCGGGACGACAGAGCACGTCCCCGCGGGCGATGTCCAATTCGTCCGCGAGCGTCAGCGTGACGGCGTCGCCCGCCCCGGCGCTCTCTGCCGCCTGTCCGGCCACGATGATACCGGTGACGTGCGAGCTCTTGCCCGAGACCGCGACCACGACCGGATCGCCGACGCTGAGATCGCCGCCGGCGACCGTTCCGGTGAAGCCCCGGAAATCCAGGTGCGGGCGGTTGACCCATTGAACGGGCAGGCGGAAGTCCTGCGACGCCTGCTCCTGCACATGGAGCGTCTCCAGCGTCGCGAGCAGCGTACGCCCCGCATACCAGGGCATCGCGTCGCTCCGCGCCGCGACGTTGTCGCCGCGTCTGGCCGAGATCGCGATCGGGGTGATGCTCTCGAAGCCGAGCTGATCGGCAAAGCGACGGAACTGCTCGACGATCCCATCGAAGACGGCTTCCTCGTAGCCGACGAGGTCCATTTTGTTGACGGCCAGGACGACGTGCCGGATTCCCAGGAGCGACACGATGACGGCGTGGCGGTGCGTCTGCGTCAGCAGGCCTTTGCGGGCGTCCACGAGCAGGATCGCCAGCTCAGCCGTCGACGCGCCCGTCACCATGTTGCGCGTATACTGCTCGTGACCGGGCGTATCGGCCACGATGAAGGACCGGCGCGGCGTCGAGAAGTAGCGGTAGGCGACGTCGATCGTGATGCCCTGCTCGCGCTCCGCTTCCAGCCCGTCGACCAGAAGCGCGAAATCGAACTCCTCTCCCGTCGTGCCGTGCGCGCGGGAATCCCTGGCGAGCGCCGAGAGCTGGTCGTCGAGGATGAGCTGCTGCTCGTAGAGCAGCCGCCCGATCAGCGTGGACTTGCCGTCGTCGACCGAGCCGCAGGTCAGAAAGCGGAGCGTTGGGAGGTCGGCCATGATGCTCATCGCACGGCGTTCATCAGAAATAGCCCTCGCGCTTCTTCTTCTCCATGGACCCGGATTCGTCCTGATCGATCAGCCGGCCCTGGCGCTCCGAAGTCCGCGACGCCCGCAGCTCCGCGACGATCGCGTCGACGCTCGTGGCGTCGGACTCGATGGCACCCGTGAGCGGGTAGCAGCCGAGTGTACGAAAACGGACTCTGCGCATCTCGATGCTCTCGCCGGGCTCGAGCGACAGCCGGTCATCGTCCCGCATGATGAAGGTGCCCTGCCGATGCACCACTGGGCGCAATTCGGCGAAATAGAGCGGGACGAGCGGGATCTTCTCGGCTCCGACGTAATCCCATACGTCGAGCTCGGTCCAGTTGGAGAGCGGGAAGACCCGCATCGATTCCTTCGGACGGATTCGCGTGTTGAACACCCTCCACAGTTCGGGACGCTGATTGCGCGGGTCCCACATATGCTGGGCGGTCCGGTGGGAGAAGATGCGCTCCTTCGCGCGGCTCTTCTCCTCGTCCCGGCGCGCCCCCCCGATGGCGGCGTCGAACTCCCACTTGTCGAGAGCCTGGCGGAGCCCCTCCGTCTTCATCACCATCGTGTGGACGCCTGATCCCGAGGCGAGCGGTGAGATCCCCCGGTCGAGCCCGTCCTGGTTGACGTGGACCAGCAGGTCGAGACCCAGCCGACGCGCGGTCTCGTCGCGGAACGCGATCATCTCCCGGAACTTCCAGGTCGTGTCGACGTGCAGCAAGGGGAGAGGGGGCTTCGCTGGGTAGAAGGCCTTCATGGCAAGGTGAAGCAAAACGCTCGAATCCTTGCCGATCGAGTAGAGGATGACCGGATTGCTGAACTCAGCGACCGTTTCCCTGAAGATGTGTATCGATTCGGCTTCGAGCGATCGCAGATGGTGCGACAAGGTCATCGTATGTCCAAAACAGTCGGGTCTGCAGCAGCCTCGATTCGACCTGCTCTTCGCTGACATGTGCCGGGCGAGTGGATGCTCGCCGACCTGCCTCGCGCCGCGCGGCTCCCGTGTACTCCGAACCGACCGATTGAACGATCGTCCGGACGGGTGCAAGTGCTCGGCGCATCAAGTCGCCAGGGCGAGTCGGCGGGCCCGACAGGTGCCGCGCGGCAGCGCGCCATCACGAACGCGGGGGAGGCAGGGATGGGTACTGCGCGGGTCACGGTCGCGATCCCCGTCCGGAACGGGGCCGATTTCCTGTCGCAGGCGATCGAGAGCGCGCTCGGCCAGACCTATCCCGACCTGGAGGTCATGGTGGTCGACGACGGGTCGCAGGATGGCGGCGCGACGGCCGCGATCGCTCGCCGCTACGGTGATCGGATCCGGTCGATCCAACAGGCGAATACAGGGGTGGCGGGCGCCCTGAACACCGTTCTGCGCGAGATGACGGGCGACTACTTCTGCTGGTTGTCGCACGACGACGTCTTCGAGCCCGAGAAGACCGCGATCCAGGTCGCCGCGCATGGCCGCGCAGGCGGGTGCAGGGACGTGGTGCTGTACTCGGATTTCACCTGGATCGACGAGAAGGGACGGGTCACGGGACGCGAGAGGCTCGATCATGACGAGCTGGCCCGCCGGCCGCATCTCGCCTTCTACGATGGATTGATCAACGGATGTACGATCTTCGCGTCGCGCGAACTCCTGATGGAAGGTGGCGGGATCGCGGAAGGGCATCCACATACCCAGGATTACCAGACGTGGCGGCGGCTCGCCTACGTATCCCTTGACTTCTTCGCTGTTGTCGAATAGCCGATCGTGGTGCAGCCGACATGCCTTCGCATCGGTCTGGACATCACTGGAACTTATTCGTCCCATGCCAAGCGACAGTAGTCGATTGATCGCGCCGACACGGCCTGCGCTGGACGCCTGATCCTCTGATCGGCTCGCCAGACCGGCTGCTTCGGCCCGGTCGAAAGGTGAGCCTCACATGAACACCGATCTGCGTCATACCGATCTCCGTCTCGTGACCCGGCGCGTTCACTCCGCACTCGGTCCGCTCTCCGAGCGTGACCAGCGCGTCTTGGAGCGCTTGGCGCGCCGTGCCGCGCCGTGTGGCCACCACCGGCAGACTCTCGGCCAGCGCTTCGCCGAGCGTGTCGTCTCGATCCTCGCCACCTTGCCTGGCGTCACGATTGTGACGGGCCGCAAGCGGCAGGCCGGCTGCGTCGACCGGTCGCAAGAGGCCGCCAACGAGGATAGCCCGTCGCAGCGCGTCGCGTGAGCGCGGGCCGGTCCGGCCGGGTCGGAGCCTATTCCACCGCCGCGGTGCTCTGGCTCATGATCCTGCTTGTCTTCCTACCGATCGCGCTCGGCCATGTCGCGGCGCTGATCTTCGGGGATGCCGGCTAGCGTTCGACGTGGGTGAAATCTTCATCTACCACCTACAGCACCAGCCTCTCGAGGCGGTGCTGCCGCGCCTGCTAGATCTGTCCGGCAAGCGGGGCTGGCGCGCCCTCGTGCGCGTCGGGTCGGACGAGCGCGTCGCAGCCCTCGACGACCACCTCTGGACTTTCTCCGACGAGAGTTTTCTGGCGCACGGTACCGCGGCCGAGCCAGATGCGGCGTCGCAGCCCGTCCTACTGACGAGTGGCGACGCGAACCCGAACGGCGCGCACATCCTGCTCCTGGCGGATTCCGTGCCAGTGCCGGACGACATCTCGCCCTACGAGCGCGTGGCGGTGCTGCTGGACGGGCGCGACGAGGAAGCGGTCGCGGCTGCGCGGCTCGCATGGCGGACCGCCCAGGGCGCCGGTCACACGGTCTCCTACTGGCGCCAGGACGATGATGGCCGCTGGCAGAAGCGGGGCTGATGACGGGCCGCTAATTCCGCTATGCTGCCGCCCATGATCCATCCCGTCCCGCTCGTCCGACGTCTCGCGCTCGCGTCCTTCCTCGTCGTCGCGCAGGTCTGCCTCCTCGTCGCGCAAATCGGCCTCGTCTCGGCCCAGCTCGCGCCGCGGCCGGAGGGCCGCGCCGAGGCCCGCGCGCCCGAGGGCCGCCCACAAGAGGGCCGCCGCCTGCCGGGCGACGTCACGACCGAGCACGCGCTCGACCTGCCCGGCCGCACCTTGCGCTTCACCGCGACGGCCGGGAGCCTGCCGCTGACCGACCCGAACGGCGGCGTCCAGGCCGAGATCGGCTACGTGGCGTACCGCACGCCCGGGCCGGCTGCATCCCGGCCCGTCACCTTCGTGGTGAACGGTGGGCCGGGCTCGGCCTCGGCCTATCTCCACCTCCTGGCGGTAGGCCCGTGGCGGCTGCCGCTCGGGGCGACCTCGATCAGCCCCTCCGCCAGCCCCGCCCTCGTGCCCAACGCCGAGACGTGGCTCGACTTCACCGACCTCGTGTTCATCGATCCGGTCGATACCGGCTACAGCCGCGCGAACGGATCGAGCGATGAGACGCGCGACCGGTTCTTCACGATCGATGGCGACGTCTCGTCGATCTCGGCCGCGATCGCCCGCTGGCTGCGCGTCAACGACCGGCTGGCCTCGCCCAAATTCTACCTCGGCGAGAGCTACGGCGGCTTCCGCGGCCCGCTCGTCGCGAGGAAGCTCCAGACGGATCTCGGAATCGGCCTGTCGGGTCTCGTGCTCCTCTCGCCCGTGCTCGATTTCGGCCTCTTGTCCGGCCCGCGCCACGCGCCGTTCGACTCGGTCGTGCGGCTCCCGTCCTTTGCGGCGTCGCGCCTCGAGCGCAGCGGGCCGGTCGCGCGCGACGCGCTGGCCGAAGTCGAGCGCTACGCGGCGGGCGACTACCTGCTCGACCTGACGCGCGGCCTTCAGGACGGGGCGGCGGTCGACCGGGTGAGCCGGCGCGTCGCGGAGATCACCGGGCTCGACGCGGACCTCGTGCGCCGCCGCGCCGGGCGGCTCGATCCCGGCACGTTCGAGCGCGAGTTCCGGCGCGAGGAGGCGCGCGAGGTCTCGGCCTACGACACCGGCGTGTCGGGCTTCGATCCCGACCCGACCGCCGCCTATTCCGACGGCAGCGACCCGATGCTGACCGCCATGCAGGCGCCGCTGACGAGCGCGATCGTGGACCACCTCGCCCGCACGCTCGGCTGGCGGGTCGCGAACCAGCGCTACGAGCTGTCGAACGGGTCGGTCGGGCGCGGCTGGCGCTACGGGCGGGGCCGCCGGGCGCCGGACGCGATCGGCGACCTTAAGAGCGCTCTGGCGCTCGACGGCGCGATGCGGGTCCTCGTGGCGCACGGGCTGACGGACCTCGTGACGCCCTATTTCGGGAGCGAGCTCCTGCTGCGGCAATTGCCCCCCTACGGGCCGGAGCGGCGGATCTCGCTCGCGACCTATCCCGGCGGCCACATGTTCTACACCCGCGACGCCTCGCGGGCGGCGTTCCGGGCCGACGCGGAGTCGATGTACCGCAAGGCCTTGTCTCGCGAGGCCCTGGGGACGAGGGAGTGATCATGAGCCGCCTCGTCTACGTCCTCAACGGGCCGAACCTGAACCTCTTGGGCACCCGCCAGCCCGAGATCTACGGGCGCGAGACGCTGGCCGACGTCGAGGCGCTCTGCCGAGCGGAGGGCGACCGGCTCGGGCTCGCGATCCGCTTCCACCAGTCGAACCGGGAATACGAGATCATCGACTGGGTCCACGAGGCCCGTGGGGACGCGGCCGGGATCGCGATCAACCCGGCCGGCTTCACGCATACCTCGGTGGCGATCCTCGACGCGCTGATCGCCTTCGACGGGCCGGTCATCGAGGTGCACATCTCGAACGTGCACAAGCGCGAGCCCTTCCGGCACCACTCCTACGTGTCGGGCCGCGCCGAGGGCGTGATCGCCGGGTTCGGCACGCAGGGCTACGTCTTCGCGCTCCAGCGCCTCGCGACCCTCACCGCAGGCCTGTGACGACGGGAGGGCGGCGCCCGTCGAGCCCGAGCTTCGCGCGCAGCGTGCCGGGCGAATACTCCGTCCGGTAGCGGCCGCGCCGCTGCAGCTCGGGCACGATCAGGTCCACGATGTCCGAGAAGGTCTCGTGCGCCACCACGTAGCAGAGGTTGAAGCCGTCGATCCCGGTCGCGTCGACCCAGCGTTCCAGCGCGTCGCAGATTATCGCGGGGGAACCGACGAAGAGCGGCCCGATACCGCCGATCGCCACGTGCTCGGCCACCTGGCGCACCGTCCAGACGCGGTCCGGATCGGCGCGGGTGATGTTGTCCATCGCGGTGCGCCCGGCGTCGTTCTCGACGTGGCGGACCTCCTGGTCGAGGTGGAGCTTCGAGAAATCGACGCCCGTCCAGCCCGACATCAGCGTCAGCGCGCCCTCGGGACTGACATATGAGCGGTACTCGGCGAGCTTCGCGCGCGCGGCCTCGTCGGTCTCGCCCGTCACGATCGTGCCCATCGCGTAGACCAGGAGGTCGGCCGGGTCGCGGCCCTGCGCCGGGAGCCCCGCCCGCAACGCCTCGACGCGCGGCCCGATCACCTGCTCGGAGGGCCCGGACACGAAGGCGCATTCGGCGTGGCGCGCGCCGAACTCGCGGCCCTTCGGCGAGGTGCCCGCCTGGTAGATGACGGGCGTGCGCTGGCGCGAGGGCTCGCACAGATGCACACCGTCGACCCGGAAATGCGCGCCCTCGTGGCGGATCGCCCGGACCTTGGCGGGGTCCGCGAAGATCCCGCTCGCGCGGTCGCGCAGCACGGCGTCCGCGTCCCAGCTCGTCTCCCAGAGCTTGTAGACGACCTCCATGTACTCCTCGGCGACGTCGTAGCGGTCGTCATGGGCGCGCTGCCGGTCGAACCCCATCGCGCGCGCCGCCGAGTCGAGGTAGCCCGTGACGACGTTCCAGCCGATGCGCCCGTTCGTCAGGTGGTCGAGCGTCGAGAAGCGCCGCGCCAGGAGATAGGGCGCCTCGTAGGACAGGTTGCAGGTCACCCCGAAGCCGAGGTGCTCGGTCACCGCCGCCATCGCGGGCACGAGGAGCAGGGGATCGTTCACCGGGACCTGCGTGGCGTGCCGGAGCGCGGCGTCGGGCGACCCGCCATAGACGTCGTAGATGCCGAGCACGTCCGCGATGAAGATCCCGTCGAAGCGTCCCCGCTCCAGGATCTTCGCGAGGTCGCTCCAGTAGGCGAGCGTGTTGTACTCGCCCGACCGGTCGCGCGGGTGGGTCCACAGGCCGGGCGACTGGTGCCCGACGCAGTTCATCTCGAACCCGTTGAAGCGGATCTCGCGTCCCATCGTGCCGGTCCTACCAGCCGGCGATGACCGCGCGCTTGAACTTCTCCGCGATGAAGGCCTTCACCTCGGGCGAGTGATAGGCGGCGACGAGATCACGCACCCAGGGCTTGTCCTTGTCGGCGGCCCGGACCGCCAGCATGTTCACGTAGGGTCCCTTCGGGTCCTCCTTGAGGATCGCGTCGGCGGGGTTCAGCCCGGCCGAGACCGCGTAGTTCGTGTTGACCGACGCCGCGTCGACGTCGTCGAGCGAGCGGGGCGTCTGGGCCGCGTCGACCTCCACGAACTTGAGCCGCCGCGGGTTCTCCGCGATGTCGACGACCGTCGGCTTGAACCCGACATTGCCCTTGAGCTTGATCACGCCCTTGTCCTGCAGGAGCAGGAGCGCGCGGCCGCCGTTCGTCGGATCGTTCGGGATCGCGATCGTCGCGCCGGACGGCACCGTGTCGAAGCTCTTGTGCTTCCTCGAGTAGACCCCGAGCGGGAAGTTCACCGTGAGCCCGACGCCCTCGATCTTGTAGCCGCGATCGGCCTTCTGGTTGTCGAGATAGGGCTGGTTCTGGAACGAGTTCGCCTCGATCTCGCCGGCGTCGAGTGCCGCGTTCGGCACCACGTAGTCGGAGAACTCGATGATCCTGATGTCGAGGCCGCGCTTCGCGGCGATCGGCTTCACGGCCTCCAGGATCTGCGCATGCGGGCCGGGCGTCACGCCGATCCGCACGGTCTGGGGCGCCTGGGCCGAAGCCGGATCGGCCAGGAATGCTGTCGCGAGAGCGGCCGCCAGTGTCAGGATACGCATCGTATGCTCCTTGGGGTAGGGTGATGGATGAGGTGGCGCTACCAGGTCGGCTGGTAGGCGCCCTTGAAGCGCGCCAGCACGAAGGCCCGCACGGGCTCGGACCGGTAGGATTCGACGAGCGTCTTCACCCAGGGCTTGTCGCGGTCCTGTTCGCGCACCGCCAGGATGTTGACCCAGGGGCCCTCGACCGGCTCCTTGATGAGCGGATCGGTCACGGGCGAGAGGCCCGCCTGGATCGCGTAGTTGTTGTTGATCGAGGCCGCGTCGACGTCGTCGAGCGCGCGGGCGAGCTGCGCCGCGTCGAGCTCCACGAAGCGGAAGCGCTTCGGATTATCCGCGATGTCCGCGATCGTGGACGAGAGGTTCTTCGCGTCCTTCAGCTTGATGACGCCGTTCGCGTCCAGGATCTGGAGCGAGCGCGCGCCGTTCGAGGGATCGTTCTGGATCGCGATCGTGGCGCCGGCCGGCAGGTCGGCGATCGTTTTGTACTTCTTCGAGTAGATGCCCTGCGGCGAGGCGGTGGTGGTCGCCACCTTGACGATCTTCCAGCCGGTCTTGGCGATCTGGTTTTTCAGGTAGGGCTCGTGCTGGAACGAGTTCGCGTCGAGGTCGCCGGACGCCAGGGCCTGGTTCGGGATCACGTAGTCGGTGAACTCGGTCACCTTGAGGTCGAGCCCACGCTCGGCCGCGACCTTCTTCACGACATCCATCACCTCGGCATGCGGACCGGCCGTCACGCCGACGCGGATCGTCTGGGTCTGGGCGAGGCCGGGCGTCGCCGAGACGAGCGCCAGCGCCGCGCCGAACAGGGCACGCCGGGAGAACATGACCATGGGATGCTCCTCTGTTTAGTGGATCAGGCGTGCCGCAGGCGCTTGTTGAGGCGGCGCGACAGGCGGTCGCCGGTGCTCTGCACGAGCTGGACGAGGACGATCAGCACGACGACGACGAGCGCCATCACGTCCGGCATGAAGCGCTGGTAGCCGTAGCGGATGCCGAGGTCGCCGAGCCCCCCGCCGCCGACCGCGCCAACCATCGCGGAGAAGCCGAGCAGGCTCACGATCGCGAGCGTCATCGAGAGCACGATCGCGGGCAGCGCCTCCGGCACCAGCACCTTCGCGACGATCTGGAGGGGCGAGGCCCCCATCGCGCGCGCCGCCTCGACGAGCCCCGCATCCACCTCGCGGATCGCGCCCTCGACGAGGCGCGCGACGAAGGGCGCGGCCGCGATCGTCAGCGGCACGATGGCGGCCTTGGTGCCGATCGAGGTGCCGACGAGGAGCCGCGTGAACGGGATGATCGCCACGACCAGGATGATGAAGGGCGTCGAGCGCGTCGCGTTGACCACGAAGCCGAGCGCCCGGTTCGCGGCGGGCGCGGCGAAGAGCTCGCCCCGCCCGCTCGTCGCCAGGAACACGCCGAGCGGCAGGCCGATCAGGGTCGCGATCGAGGCGGAGAGCGCCACCATCCACAGCGTGTCGAGCGTCGCGTCCAGCACGAGCCGCAGGATCACGGGCGACAGGATCTCAGGGAACATGGCCGAGGATCTCCGTGTCGAGGTCGCGCTGGGCGAGGAAGGCCCGCACGCGAGACAGCGTCTCCGTGTCGGACGGGACGCCGACGACCAGCGTGCCGAAGGGGCGGCCCGCCACCTCGTCGACCGAGCCGGACAGGATGTTCAGGTCGATCCCGAGCTCGCGCGAGATCTGCGAGAGGATCGGGTCCGTCGCGTGCGGGCCGCGGAACACGATGCGCAGCACCGCGGAGCCGCCCGGCTGCGCCGCCGGCAGCAGGCGGTCGCGCACGATCGCCGGGAGCGCGCGGCCGCTCTCCTGGCCGAGGAAGGAGCGCGTCGTCGCGTGGCGCGGCCGCGTGAAGACGTCGAAGACGTCGCCGTGCTCGACGATGCGGCCGGCCTCGATCACCGCCACGTGGTCCGCGACCGCGCGGATCACCGACATCTCGTGCGTGATGAGCAGGATGGTGAGGCCGAGCTCGCGGTTGATCGACGCCAGGAGGTCGAGGATCTGGCGCGTCGTCTCGGGGTCGAGCGCGGAGGTCGCCTCGTCGGAGAGCAGCACCTTCGGCTTCGTGGCGAGCGCGCGCGCGATGCCGACGCGCTGCTTCTGTCCGCCCGACAGTTCGGCCGGGTAGCGGTCGCGCTTGTCGGTGAGCCCCACGAGATCGAGCAGCGGCTCGACCCGGGCGCGGATCTCGGCCTTGGCCATCCCGGCGATCTCGAGCGGCAGGGCGACGTTGTGGTAGGCCGTGCGCGAGGAGAGCAGGTTGAAGTGCTGGAAGATCATGCCGATCGACCGGCGGACCTGGCGCAGCCCCGCGCCCCCGAGCGAGGAGACGTCCACCCCGTCCACCACGACGCGACCCGAACTCGGGACCTCGAGGCCGTTGACGAGGCGGATCAGCGTCGACTTGCCGGCGCCGCTGCGCCCGATGACGCCGAGCACCGATCCGCGCGGCACGCCGAGGTCGATCCCGGACAGCGCGCTGACCTCAGCCCCGGCCCCGCGCGCCGGGTAGGTCTTCGCGATCCCCTCGAAGAGGATCGCCGGCTCGGCAGGCGACTGCAACTCGACCACGCCGGCCGGCTCGATGCGGGTCTGGGCGTTCATGCGCGAACGGCGTTATGGGACAGGACCATGCTCCCGTCTGACACGCTCGTATGATATGCGCAACAGAAATCCGGTTTAACGAACGATCGGCCGGCCACGATCCTGACCGGGCCGTTCTCTCCAGGCCCGGTTCCGAGTAGGACGGCACGGAGCGGAGAGGAGAGCCGGTGATCCAGCGGGACGAGAACATGATCTGGTGGCACGTCTATCCGCTCGGCTTCGTGGGCGCGGAGCCCGCATCCGTGCCGGACGCCCCGGTCGTGCATCGGCTGGACCGGCTGCGGGCGTGGCTCGATTACGCGGCCGAACTCGGCGCGACAGGCATCCTGCTCGGGCCCGTCTTCGCGTCGTCGACGCACGGCTACGACACGATCGACCACCTGCGCATCGACCCGCGGCTCGGCGACGAGGCGGATTTCGACGCGCTCGTCCGGGACGCGCACGATCGCAGCCTGCGAATCCTGCTCGACGGCGTGTTCAACCATGTGGGGCGGGACTTCCCGGCCTTTCGCCGGGCCCTCGCGGACCCTGCGAGCCCAGACGCGGCCTGGTTCCGGCGCGTGTCGCCCCCCGGCGCGGAGCCGGACTACGCCTGTTTCGAGGGTCACCGCGCGCTGGTCGCGCTGAACCATTCCGAGCCCGCCGTCGCGGATCACGTCGCGGCCGTGATGGAGCACTGGCTGGCGCGGGGCGCGGATGGCTGGCGGCTCGACGCCGCCTACGCGGTCCCGCGCGCCTTCTGGCGCGCCGTGATCGACCGGGTCAGGGCGGCGTACCCGCAGGCCTATATCGTGAGCGAGGTGATCCACGGCGACTACGCGGCGACCGTGCGCGACACGGGCGTGGACGCGCTGACCCAGTACGAGCTCTGGAAGGCGATCTGGAGCGCGCTGAACGACCGCAACCTGTTCGAGCTCGCCCACGCGCTCGACCGGCATAACGGCTTCCTCGACACGTTCGTGCCCTGGACCTTCGTGGGCAACCACGACGTGACCCGGATCGCGAGCCAGTTGAAGGACGCGCGGCACCTGCCGCACGCGCTCGCGATCCTGTTCGCGGTCGGCGGCACGCCCTCCATCTACGCGGGCGACGAGCAGGGTTTTCGCGGGGTCAAGGAGAACCGCGCCGGCGGCGACGACGCGGTCCGGCCGGCCTTCCCGGCGAGCCCGGCCGATCTGCCGCCCGAGGGCTGGCCGACCTATCGGCTGCACCAGGAGCTGACCGCGTGCCGGCATCGGCATCCCTGGCTCGCCCGCGCCCGCACGGCCCGCCTCCACCTGGCGAACCAGGAGGCGAGCTTCGAGCTGCGCGCGGGCGAGCACCGGATGGTCCTGGCGCTGAACCTCGGCGACGCGCCGTCGGACCTCCCCGCGCCCGGCGCGCGCCGGGTCGAGGCGGGCTCGGGCGACCTCGCGCGGGCGGGCGAACCCGGTGCGCGGGTCACGCTCCCGCTCTACGGCTGGGCGCTGCTCGCCGCCTCGTGAGCCAGAGCATGATCCGCGGAAGTGGGAACCGGTTCCGCGACAAGATCATGCTCAAGATATTGAGTTTGCGCGAAATCTGATCGGCCACACCCGAGTCGGTGTGGCCGGATAGCGCGCTGAGATCAGGCCTCGGCGCCGGCCGGCATCTCGACGAGCCCGCGCTGGCGCATGAGCGCCTCGGGGCGGGGCATGCGTCCGCGGAACGCCGTGTAGGCCTGCGCCGGAGGCAACCGGTCGCCCGCCGCGTAGACGTCGTCGCGCAGCCGCTTCGCGGTCGCGGGATCGTAGATGTCGCCCGCTTCCTTGAAGGCCTCGAAGCCGTCGGCGTCGAGCGTCTCCGACCAGAGATAGCTGTAATAGGCGGACGAGTAGCCGTCGCCCGAGAAGACGTGCGTGAAGTGCGGCGTCGCGTGCCGCATCACGATCGCGTCCGGCATGCTGAGCGCATCCAGCGTCTCGCGCTGGAACGCCATCACGTCGAGGTTGTCCGCGGAGGGCAGCAGGTGGATCTCGAGGTCGACCAGCGCGGACGCCGTGTACTCGACCGTCCCGAAGCCCTGGTTGAAGCGCCGCGCGGCGAGCATCCGGTCGAGCAGCGCGTCGGGGATCGGCTCGCCGGTCTCGTAATGGCGGGCGAAGCGTTTCAGCACCTCGCGCTCCTCGAACCAGTGCTCGTAGACCTGTGAGGGGAACTCCACGAAGTCGCGCCTGACGGAGGTGCCGGCGATCATCGGGTAGGTCACGTCCGACAGGAGCCCGTGCAGGGCGTGGCCGAACTCGTGGAACAGCGTGCGCGCGTCGTCGAAGGAGAGCAGCGACGGGATGTCGCCCGAGCCCTTCGAGAAGTTCATCACGTTGACGATGATGGGGCGCACGTCCTCGTCGAGCTTGCGCTGGCCCCGGAAGGCGCTCATCCACGCGCCCGACCGCTTGGAGGGCCGCGCGAAGTAGTCGGCCAGGAACAGCCCCACATGGCGGCCGTCCTCGCCCGTCACCTCGAAGGCGCGGACGTCGGGGTGGTACGTCTCGAGGTCGGGCCGTTCCGCGAACGCCAGCCCGAACAAGCGCGTCGCGGTGTCGAAACAGGCCGCGATCACGGCGTCGAGCGGGAGGTAGGGCTTCACCGTCGCGGCATCGAAGTCGTAGCGCGCCTTGCGGACGCGCTCGGCGTAGAAGCGCCAGTCGTGGGCCGCGAGCCGGAAGCCGCCGCCCTCCTGGTCGATCACCTCCTGCAGATCCTGCGCCTCGCGCAGCGCTAGCGCGCGGGCGGGCGTCCACACCGAGTTGAGGAGGTCGAGCGCCGCCTCCGGGCTCCCGGCCATCGTGTCGTCGAGGCGGAAATGCGCGAAGCTCGGGTAGCCCATGAGCCGCGCCCGCTCGGCGCGCAGCGCCACCGTCTCGGCCACGACCGCGCGGTTGTCCGTCTCGCCGCCGCCCTGGCCTCGGGCGATCCAGGCCGCGAAGGCCGTCTCGCGCAGGTCCCGGCGGGTAGAGTATTGCAGGAACGGCTCGATCGACGAGCGCGAGAGCGTGATGGCGTGGCCGTCGAGCCCGCGCTCCGCCGCGGCATCACGCGCGGCCGCCACCAGAAAGTCCGGCAGCCCCGCAAGGTCCGCCTCGCCGTCGAGCTCCAGCACGTAGCTCTGCTCGTCCGCCAGCACGTTCTGCCCGAACCGGGTGCCGAGCACCGCGAGCCGCTCCGAGATCTCGGCCAGTCGCGCGCGCGTCGCGTCCGGCAGCCCGGCCCCGTTGCGGCGGAAGACGGTGTGGTAGCGCTCGAGCACCCGCGCCTGTTCGGGATCGAGGCCCAGCGCGTCGCGCCGGCCGTACAGGTCGTCGATGCGCCGGAACAGCGCGTCGTCGAGGTAGATGCGGCTCGCATGCTGCGAGAGCACGGGCGAGATCTCCCGCTCGATCGCCTTCAGGGCCTCGTTCGTGTGTGCGCCGGTGAGGTTGTAGAACACGCCCGACACCCGCGACAGGAGCCGTCCGCTCCGCTCCAACGCGGCGATCGTGTTCTCGAAACTCGGCGTCTCGGGATCGCCGGATATGGCCGCGACCTCGCGGGCATCCTCCTCAATCGCCCGGTCGAAGGCCTCGCGGACGTGATCGGGCCGAATGCGTCCGAAAGGCGGCAGCCTGAACGGCGTCGTCCAGTCGTCGAGAAGGGGGTTATGCGCGGTCAATGGGTCGGCCTCGGAGTCTCGACCTCCCGATCGCACGCGCGCCGAACGCCCGCAAACCCCGTCCGGCCTCCCGTGACGATCGGCGGCGGCTCAGAAGACGCCTGCGACGACCATCCCGATCAAGCCCAGCGCCCCGCAGAACATGACGACCTGCAAACGGGCGTACCAATCGACTTTAACGATCGCGTCCATCTCGAAGCCCCCCTCAGCGCCACAACGCCAAGCTAGCAGTCCGGTTGCACGCCGCAAGGAGGATCGTGCGGATCTTCACGAATTGTTAAGCTGTGACGTTCTCGCCGCATGTTCCAGCATCGCGGCAATGGCCAGGGCGAGCGCATCGTGCGCGAAGGGCGCGATGACCTGGACGCCGACCGGCAATCCGCCGGCATCGACGAGCGCCGGCACGTTCACGCAGGGTGTGCCGAGCATCGTCCAGACCCGGTTGAAACGCGGGTCGCCGGTCGAGTCGCGCCCGCGCGGCGCGGCGCCCGGAGCCGCGTAGGTGACGACGGCATCGAGGTCGCGGAAGAGGTCCTTCGCGGCCCGGCGCGCCCCGTTCGCGACCCGGCGCGCGTCGTCGTAGGCGTCCGCCCCGATCGAGCGGGCCCTGTCCAGCGCCCCGCCGAGAAGCGGGGGCAGCGCGCCGCGGTGGGTCTCGTACTCCCAGGCGAGCGAGGCCGCGCCCTCGTAATCCTGCACGGTCGGGTGCGCGGCCCATCCCTCCGCGACCGCAACCGGCGGCACGACCGAACTGATCTCGGCGCCCGCCATTTCCAGCAGCGCCGCCGCACGCTCCAGCGCCTGCTCGGCCGCCTCGTCCGGCGTGCCGGCGAAGTCCTGGGTGACGATCCCGATGCGGGGCCGCTCGGGCCGGGTCGCCGGCATGGCGCGCCCGCTCACGATCGCGAGGGCGGCCGCCACGTCCGCGACCCCGGCGGCGAACAGCCCCACCGTGTCGAGCGTCCAGGCGAAGCACTTGACGCCGACCGTCGGGATCAGCCGGAAGGACGGCTTGATCGCCGCGACCCCGCAGAAGGCCGCGGGCCGGATCACCGAGCCGCCGGTCTGGGTGCCGAGCGCGAGATGCACCATGCCTGCCGCGACCGCGGCGGCCGAACCCGCCGAGGAACCGCCGGGCGTGTGGTCGAGGTCGTGAGGGTTGCGTGTGTCGGTCGGGTCGGAGAACGCGAAGGCGGTCGTGGTGGTCTTGCCGACGATCGTTGCGCCGGAGCGGCGGAGCGCCGCCACCACGGGCGCGTCGGCACGCGGCTGCCAGTCCGCGTAGATCGGCGACCCCATCTGGGTCGGCATGTCGGCCGTGTCGATGATGTCCTTGACCCCGACCGCGATGCCGACGAGCGGCCCCGCAGACCCTGCATGCGCCAGGAGATCGCGATGCGTGAAGGCGCGAACCTCGACTTCGCGCACGCCGATCGCGTCGCGGCTCTCGTGGATCGCGCCGTCAGGCGTAAGGGTGCCGTCCGCGATGCGGGCGAGCGTGTCGACAAGCGAGATCATGGGCGGCCCGGGCAGGAGACTGAGCCGAAGCTACCACGCGGCCCCGCGGCCGTCTCCCGTCAGACGGGGACCTGGTCGATCCTGCCGGTATCCGCCGGAACCACGCGACTCTCTTGGTGGCGGACGTCGCTCAGCGCCCGGTAGACCTGAAGCCGCCCCCGCATCACCGAGCCCAGCGGCCCGTGCGCCGCAAGACTGTGCGCTGGGCGGAAGGTCATCACCTCGTCGAAGTAGCGCACCCGCGCGGTCGCGTAGGCCACGCCCGGGTAAGCGAAGTCTGAGAGACGATTAGCGCATGGACGTACCGCTTAATTTCAAAGAGTCCAGCGCGCTCATCGCGTCCTCCGGCAGGTTGAGTTCGCCCGCCGCAAGGTTCTCCCTGAGGTGGGCGACCGACGACGTGCCGGGAATGAGCAGAACGTTCGGTGCGCGCCGCAGCAGCCATGCGAGCGCGACCTGCATCGGTGTGGCATCGAGGCGTCCCGCAACCTCCGACAGGGCCGAGGATTGCAGCGGCGTGAACCCGCCGAGCGGGAAGAACGGCACGTAGGCGGTGCCGTGCGCCGCGAGCTCGTCGATCAGCGCGTCATCGTGGCGATGCGCGAGGTTGTAGGCGTTCTGCACGCAGGCGATCTCGCAGATACGGCGTCCGTCCACGACCTGCTTCGACGTGACGTTGCTGAGTCCGACGTGACGCACGAGGCCTTGGCGCTGCAGGTCGGCCAGCACGGTCAGCGGCTCCTCGAGCGATCCTTCGGCCGGGCCGTGCGCGTCCAGCATGCTGCGCAGGTTCACCACCTCAAGGACGTCGAGACCCAGGTTGCGCAGGTTGTCGTGCACCGCCTGCGTCAGTTCTTCGCGCGAGAAGGCCGGGTTCCACGATTTGTCCGGGCCCCGGCGGGCGCCGATCTTCGTCACGATGACGAGGTTGTCCGGATAGGGATGCAGCGCCTCCCGGATGATCTCGTTCGTGACGTGCGGGCCGTAGAAGTCGCTGGTGTCGATGTGGTCGACGCCGCTCGCGACCGCGTCGCGCAGCACCGCCACGGCTGCCTCGCGGTCCTTCGGCGGCCCGAAGACACCGGGTCCTGCGAGCTGCATCGCGCCGTAGCCGAGACGGCTCACGGTGCGATCGCCGAGCTTGAACGAGTGGGACATGTCGGTGGTGAGCATTGGTCGATCCTCGCTGATCGATCTGCATCTAGGCATCGCACACCCGAACGATAATCCGTGCAATCCGAACGGGCTGTGCGGATTTCACGGGCGATGACGGTTCAGCCGTCTCGCGGTGCCCCGAATCGATCCACCCGCCCGGCATCACGGTTGAAGGCGCTTTAACCGAACCCGTCGCATCCTGCGTAGATGAGGCGTGGCTGCGTAGCGTTCCTGGCCTTCGCGCTCATCGCGGCCGTGCTCGTGGGATGCGGGCGCTTCGGCGGCGAGCGGCGTGATCCCTGGCGGGTCCAGGCCGAGGAGGCGTGCCTCGCGTCCAAGCTCGTGACGCCCTCAGCTTATATGTCGCGCGTATCCGAGATCGAGGGCCCGGGCGCCTGCGGCATCACCTATCCGTTCAAGGTCTCGGCCTTCGCGGGCGGCTCGGTCGCCCTGTCGAGCAGGGTCACCCTCGGCTGCCCGATGATCCCCGAGATCGATGGTTGGATCGACGACACGCTCCAGCCTGCGGCCGAGATGTATCTCGGCACGACCGTCGCGGAGATCCGGGCCGGCACCTATTCCTGTCGCGGGCGCAACGGTCAGCCCGGCGCGAAGATCTCGGAGCACGCCTTCGGGAACGCGATCGACATCATGTCCTTCAAGCTCGTGGACGGGCGCGTGATCAGCGTCGAGAAGGGTTGGCACGGCGCCCCGGAGGAGCAGGACTTCCTGCGTGAGACGTTCCTCGGCGCGTGCCGCCACTTCACCACGGTGCTGGCGCCGGGCTCGAACGTCTTCCACTACAACCACATGCATCTCGACCTCGCGCGGCACGACCCGCGCGGGCGCCGCCGCATCTGCCAGCCGACCATTAAGTTCGAGCCGCGCCTCGACCCGGACCGGACGGCCGAGCGCTCCGCCCCGAGGCCGAGGCCCGCCCTGAGGCCGCTGTCCGAGCCCGAGGCGCCGCTCGATCCGCTCGACGACGAGGATCCCTATGAGGCTTCGCGTGGCGGCGATGCGGCCGCCCCACGTGTCGCGGCCGCGCCAATCGCCTCACCGGTACAGCCGATCGTGCGCGGTCCGTACGTCCCGTCACCGACTCGAGCCGCTCCGCGTGCCTACGACCAGATGACGCCGACGGGCGGCACAGCGCCTATAGGCAGCCCGATGCCGCGCTATGCCGGGACGCCCGGCGGGCCTACCGTCATCCCACCCGGCCAGCGCCCGCTCCCCATAGCGGCGGCGCCAGCCTCCCGCGTCCCGCCTTCATCCGACGCCCCGATCGTGCTCCAGCCGCGGCTCTACAAGGGGGCCGATCTCGACTGAGCCGGTGCCGCGAAACCCGGAACTGTGGCCAGGAAACTATTGACGCCCACCATGGCGGCACACATGGTCGCGAGGTCTATGACCCGCCGGATCGTCACCATGCGTCGCCGCCTCGCCCTCGCCCTCGCGGTCTCCTGCCTTGCCGGGACCGCGGCCGCGCACGAGACCGTGCCGGCCGAGCAGCGTATCATCCCGTACGTGGGCGGCGTCCCGCTCTGCGGCGATCCGTCGGTGCTCGCGCGGATCTCCACGAACTTCGCCGAGAAGGAGGCGAAGTTCTGGAACTCGAACCTCACGCTCGTCGAATACGCGAAGATCCAGCCTCTCGCCTGGCGTCCCTGGGGGCTGGAAGAGATCCCGCGCCGCTACTGCACCGCGACCGTGACGGCGTCGGACGGGCGGCACCACCGCATCGACTACTCGGTGCGCGAGGATCTCGACTTCATCGGCAATGGCTGGGGCGTCGAGTTCTGCGTGACCGACCTCGACCGCAACCTCGCCTAC
Organism: uncultured Enterovirga sp.; assembly: GCA_964250725.1. Lineage (GTDB taxonomy): Bacteria > Pseudomonadota > Alphaproteobacteria > Rhizobiales > Beijerinckiaceae > Enterovirga. Next base: position 31,342 of record CAXUHE010000008.1, read on the forward strand.
AGCCCCGCCTGCCGGATGGCGCGCCCGTGAGGCTCGCTCGGGCGGTCCTGGCGACCGTCCTCGCGCTATCGCCCTTCGCTGTCGCCGCGCAGGAGCGGGGCGGCACGCCGGGCGCATTCGACTTCTACGTCCTGGCCCTGTCGTGGTCGCCCGAGTACTGCGCCGGGCCCGGGCAGGAGCGCAACTCGCCGCAATGCGACCCGGCGCGTCATCTGCGCTTCGTCACCCACGGGCTCTGGCCGCAGAACGAGCGCGGCTATCCGTCCTCCTGCGACAGCCGCGGCGTGCCGCCGGCCGCGATCGCCGAGACGGGCGACCTCTACCCCGATCAGGGCCTCGCCCGGCACGAGTGGCGCATGCACGGCACCTGTTCGGGGCTTGCGCCTGCCGCCTACTTTCGAACCGTGCGGGAAGCGCGCGACAAGGTCGCGGTCCCCGAGCCGCTGATGGATCTCTCGCGCGACGGCCAGACCACCGCGGCGAATATCGAGCGAGCCTTCGTGGCCGTGAACCCGGGTCTTCGGCCCGAGATGATGTCCGTCACCTGTCGGCGTGGCGCGTTGCAGGAGGTGCGGATCTGCCTGGACAAGGACCTGCGCGGCTTCCGGGCCTGCCCGGAGATCGACCGTCAGGCCTGCCGGTTCGGGCCGATCCGGGTTACCGCGCCGCGTTAGACCGGCGCTATTCCTTGCCCGAGACCTTATCGGCGAAGAGCGCGATGGCGCGCGCGTAGTTCTCGGACTTGTTCCACTCGCGGATCGCCGCGAAGTTCGGCTGGCCCGGACCCCAGCCCGCCCCGCGCTGCCAGCCGTGGCCCTTCAGGTAGTTCGCCGTGGAGGCCAGCACATCCGCCGCCGAGTGGATCAGGTCCGCGTGGCCGTCGCCATCGAAATCGACCGCGTACTTGTCGTAGTTCGAGATCATGAACTGCGTCTGGCCGATCTCGCCGGCCCATGCGCCGCGGAGCTGCGAGGGCGAGAGGTCGCCGCGCTGGATGACGCGGAGTGCCGAGAACAGCTCGTTCGTGAACCGCTCCGTGCGCCGGCAATCGTAGGCGAGCGTCGCGACCGAGCGCACGACGGACAAATTGCCCTGCACGGCCCCGAAATCCGTCTCCATTGCCCAGATCGCGACGAGCACCGGGCCCGGCACACCGAAGCGCTGCTCGATCTGGCTGAAGAGGGCGGCCCGGCTGCGGAGCTGCCCGGCGGCGCGCTGGACGCGCCCGGCCGTCACGCGGGTCCGGATGAAGGTCTCGAAGGGCGCGCGGAACGCGCCCTGGCCGCGGTCCTTGCGGAGCACCGCGGGATCCAGCGTCACGCCTTCTAGCCCGGAATCGACCGCGCGGGCCGGGATGCCTTGCGCGATCGCCTCCTGGCGGATGTCGCCGAGCCATTTCTCGAACCCGGCCGGATCGCGGCAGGTCGCAGCTTCGGCCGCCCCGAGCGACGCGACGGCGAGGACTGCCGCGAGAGCGACCGAGCGTAGATTGACGGAACGGGTCATGGCGGCGTCTCAACCTGTGGTCTTCGCTCTCTGACCGACGCGGGACGCTGAGGCAAGCGAAGCCGTCTCGCTTGGTTGACGCCATACCTCCCTCAGCGCTACCTCACTCAACGCGCGAGCGCGCGCTCGAGCTGGTCCTTCGTCATCCTGGATCGGCCCGGGATCCCACGCTTCGTCGCCTGCGCGTAGAGCGATGTGCGGGTCTCCGGTCCTTCCGCCTCCGCCTTCGCGGTCTCGCCCTTCCGCTCCTTCGCCTTGGTGCGCTTCAGGTTCCGCTTGTTCTCGGCTGGACTCTCCCTGTTCGTCGACCCGGCCTCGTGCAGCGCGATCGCGATCGCCTGCTTCGAGTTGCGCACCTTGGGACCCTTCTCGCCGACCGTCAGCTCGCCATGCTTGAACTCGTGCATGACGCGCTCGACCGTCTCCTTCTGGGCGGGTGTCTGGTGTGCCATCACGTCCCTCCTGGTGCCTGCCCCGCGGCGATGCGATACGGCATGTCTCCCGCTCCAACGCCGAGGGCGGCGTCCCCGATCCCACGTCAGGAGCCGTTCCTTGCATCGTCACCTGACCGGGCGCGTCGTGATCGCGACCCACAATCCCGGCAAGCTCTCCGAGATGCGTGAGCTCCTCGCCCCTTTCGGGGTCGAGGCCGTGTCGGCCGGCGAACTCGGGCTGCCCGAGCCCGACGAGACGGGCACGATGTTCGCCGAGAACGCCGCGATCAAGGCGCACGCGGCGGCGCGCGCCGTCGGGCTGCCGGCGCTGGCGGACGATTCGGGCCTGTGTGTCGCGGCGCTCGACGGGGCGCCCGGTCTGTTCTCCGCACGCTGGGCCGGCCCCGCCAAGGATTTCCGGGCCGCGATCGAGCGCATCGAGCGCGAGGCCGCGCGGCGCGGCACCGACCGCACCGCATATTTCGTGTCCGCGCTCGTGGTCGCCTGGCCGGACGGGCACGAGGCTCTGTTCGAGGGCCGTGTCCACGGTACGCTGGTCTGGCCGCCGCGCGGAACCGAGGGCTTCGGCTACGACCCGATGTTCCGGCCCGAGGGCCAAGAGCTCACCTTCGGGGAGATGTCGGCGGACGAGAAGCACGGCATCGACTGGTCGGCCGCCGACCCGCGACCGCTGTCGCACCGGGCTCGCGCGTTCCTTGCGCTGTCTCGGGCCTGCCTCAAGTTGCGCGCATGAGGTCGTCCAGGTCGAGCCGGCGCGTGAACATCGCGAGCGTGCCGTCGGGCGAGACGGGCCAGGCCTCGCGCGGGCGGTCCCAGTAGAGCTCGACGCCGTTGCGGTCCGGGTCGCTGAGGTAGAGCGCCTCGCTGACGCCGTGATCGGACGCTCCCTCGAGTGCGATCCCGGCCGCCATCAGGCGCTTGAGCGCGTCGGCGAGGAGCGCCCGCGTCGGATAGAGGATCGCGCTGTGGAAGAGACCCGTCGAGCCCGGCGGCGGAGGGCTGCCGCCGAGGCTCTCCCAGGTGTTGAGGCCGATATGGTGGTGGTAGCCGCCGGCCGACACGAAGGCCGCCTGCGCACCGTAGCGCTGGATGACCTCGAAGCCGAGCACCCCGCAATAGAAGCCGAGCGCCCGGTCGAGATCCGCGACCTTGAGATGGACGTGCCCGATCCGCACGCCCGGATCGATCGGGCGCGCCTGCGGGCTCATCGGCTTCAGCTGATCGGGCATCGTTCATTCTTTCGGCCATGCCGGGGCGCGAGAACGCAACCGACGATCAAGCTTGCGCGTTACAGGTCGATAAAGGAGACGTCCATGAGACCGTTGATCGCCGTCGCGGCATTCGGCCTTCTCGCCGCGGGCCCAGCTTTCGCGCAGGCTACCGCCCCGAGTTCGGGACTCGCGCCCGCCTCGCCGATGGCGCCCGCAACGCCCCCCGCCGCTTCGGTCGGCAGCACCGTGAACGGCAGCGTGCCCGACAAGACCGGCTCGACCACCGCTATCGGTCAGACGAAGCCACCGGGCGATCCGGTCGGCGAGAAGATGGGAACGCGTCCCGATCTCGAAGCCAAGTCGAAGGAGCTCGACCAGAAGATCAACAAGGGCATCTGCGTCGGCTGCAAGTGACGGCGCTTTAGCGCCGTCGTCCCGGGGCCGCGCAGCGGAACCCGGGATCCAGCTTCGAGCGAGGCAGCATCGCGGTCACGCGGCTAGCATCCGGGCGACAGCGTCGCAATAGACCTCCGCGCCGAGCGCGATGTCGGCGTCGGACGTGTTCTCGGTCCAGTGGTGGCTGATGCCGCCGATGGAGGGGACGAACATCATGGCGGCCGGCATGACGCGGGCGAGGTATTGCGCGTCATGACCCGCACCGCTCGGCATCCGGAGCGACAAACCAGGCGCCTTGGCGGCGGACGCGGCCTCGATCGCGCCCTGGAGCGTCTCGTCCATCAAGGCGGGCAGGCTCTGCCCCATGATCTCGATCACCACCGGGCAGCGCCCGTCCCGGTTCGCGGCTTCCACCAGCGCGTGGAGCTCTGCCTGCATCCGGTCGAGCACCGCCGGATCGGCGTCGCGCAGCTGGAACAGCATCTCGGCCCGGCCCGGGATGATGCTGGCCGCGCCCGGCTCCAGCGTGATCCGGCCCGTCGTCCATACGCTGCGCGGTCCCGTGACATCCGGAAAGCGCCGGTCGATCTCGCCGAGCAGCCGCACGAGCGCGAGGCCCGCGTCGCGACGCCGCGTCATCGAGGTCGTGCCCGCGTGGTTCTGCTCGCCCGTCGCGGTGATGCGGTATTGCCAGATCGCCACGATCGCGGTCACGACTCCGATCTTGAGGTCCTGGCTCTCCAGCGTGTCGCCCTGCTCGATATGCGCCTCGAGATAGGCCTTGTGCCGCCCCGGCTCGAAGGCAATGCGCGGCTCGTTGCCCAGGCCGACGCGGTCCAGGGCCGTCCGGAGCGGCGTGCCGTCGTAGCGGTTCGCGAGGCGGTCGATCTCGTCGTCGGGCAGCGCGCCCACGAAGGAGCGCGAGCCGATGAAGGAGCCGAAATGCCCTTCCTCGTCGCACCAGGCCGCGACGTCGACGCTGCCGCCGAGCGCGCGCGCCGCTTCGAGCCCGTAGATGCAGCCGAGCGGCCCATCGAGCCAGCCCGCGTGGTTCTGGCTCTCGAGATGCGAGCCCGTGAGGATCTTCTGGCCTGGGCCGGGCGCGTAGCCGAACACGCTGCCGATGCCGTCGATGCGGGCCTCCAGACCCGCCTCCTCGAGCTTGCCCATGAACCAGCGCCGCGCCGCCATGTCGACCTCGGAGAAGGTCGGGCGATGGACGCCTGTCTTGTAGGCGCCGAAGGTCGCGAGTTCGCGAAGGTCCCGCAGCACGCGGCTCGTGTCCACACCTGCCATCGCCATTCTCCCACGCCCAGGTGCCGACGAAGGTGCGAGACGGCCGGCCGTCTTGCGCCATACCGAGGGCTGCCGATCTTTGCTAGATCACCCACCAGAGAGAGGCACGCCCTCCGGCCAGACACGAGGACACGCGATGGAGCACGGTTCGCACGAGAGGATGTCCTACCCGGTCCCGGCCGAATGGGCGGCGCGCGCCCACGTGGACGAGACGCGCTACGCGGCCATGTACGAGGCCTCGATCCGCGATCCGGAGGCGTTCTGGTTCGAGCACGGCCACCGCATCGACTGGTTCACGCCCTTCACGAAGGTGAAGAACGCGAGCTTCGGCGGCCCGGGCACGTCGGGCGATGTGTCGATCCGCTGGTTCGAGGACGGCGTCACCAACATCGCGCATAACTGCATCGACCGGCACCTCGCGGCGCGGGGCGACCAGGTGGCGATCATCTGGGAGGGCGACGACCCCTCCGAGTCGCGCCGCATCACCTACCGCGAGCTTCACGCGGAGGTGTGCCGCTTCGCGAACGTGCTGCGCAACCGCGGCGTGGAGAAGGG
>CAXUHE010000009.1:0-20444 GCA_964250725.1 uncultured Enterovirga sp.
AGGTGTAGATCGCCGACGGCAGCGTCTGCGTCTCGCCCGGGATGTTCGACACGAAGGTGATGGTCGCGCCGAACTCGCCCATCGCCTTCGCGAAGCACAGGATCAGCCCCACGATGATGCCGGGCAGGACGAGCGGCAACGTGACGATCGCGAAGACCCAGGCGGGATTGGCGCCGAGCGTGCCGGCCGCTTGTTCCAGCTTCGTATCGACCGCCTCGATCGAGAGGCGGATCGGCCGCACGAGCAGCGGGAAGCCCATGACCGCGCAGGCGAGCGCCGCGCCCGTCCACCGGAAAGACAGCACGATGCCGAGATGCTCGGCCAGGAAGGCCCCGATCGGCCCGCGCCGGCCGAAGCCGATCAGCAGGAAATAGCCCGTCACGACCGGCGGCAGGATCAGCGGCAGGTGGACCACCATGTCGAGCGCGGTCTTGCCCCAGAACCGGCCGCGCGCCAGCAGGTACGCGACCCCGATGCCCGGCACGAGGCTCGCCATAGTGGCGGTCGCGGCGACCAGCAGGCTCAGCCGGAGCGCCGTCCACTCCTCCGGCCGCAGCCAGTCTGCCGGCCAAGGCCAGTCTGCCGGCGACAGCCAGCCCGGCATGTCAGGAGCTCGTGTCGGACGCTCTCCGTCAGGAGCCCTGCGCGGGCGTGTTCAGCACGGTGAAGCCCTGGCGCTCGAAGGCCGCCCGGGCGGCGGGCGCGCGCAGATAGGCGAGGAACGCCGCCGCGTCGGGGTTCGTGGCGTCCTTCGTGACGGCCACCGGGTAGACGATCGGCGGGTGCGAGCCGTCCGGGAAGGTCCCGACGATCTTCACCGCCGGGTCGGCCGCCGCATCCGTCGCGTACACGATGCCGAGCGGCGCCTCCCCGCGCGAGACGAGGAGGAGCGCCGCCCGCACGCTCTCGGCCTGCGCGATGCGGTCCTTCACGCCCTCCCAGGCGCCGAGCTTCTCGAGCGCCGCCTTGCCGTACTTGCCGGCCGGAACCGCGTCGACGTTGCCCATCGCGAGCCGCCCGCCGCCGAGCGCGGCCGCGAGATCCAGCCCCGGGCCGACCGTCACGGTCGCGGACGAGTCCTTCGGGGCGATCAGCACGATGCGGTTCGCCAGGAGGTTCACGCGCGTCTCCGGCCGGACGAGACCTTTCGATTGCGCGTAATCCATCCAGTCGAGGTCGGCCGAGACGAAGATGTCGGCGGGCGCGCCCTGCTCGATCTGCTTCGCCAGCGTGTTCGAGGCCGCGTAGGAGATCCTAGGGGCGGGCTTCCCGTCCTTCGTCCAGGCGGCGGCCGCGTCGTCGAGCGCGTTCTTGAGGCTCGCGGCCGCGAACACCACCGGGCCGCCCGTCTGCGCGCGGGCCGGAGCCGGCGCGAGAAGGCCCGACAGCGCGAGCGCCGCCGCGCCCAGCATCGCCCAACCGGTTTGCGTCAGGCCTGTTCGTCGTGTGATCGTCATCGCGGGTCCCCAGGTCGCCATAGTCAACCCGATATAGCGCCGGTATGGTCCCGTCCACGCATTCAGGTTGGAGCCAAGCATGAAGATCTCGGCGCGCAATCGGCTGAAGGGCAAGGTCGTCGAGGTGACGAAGGGCGCGACGACGGCCCATGTCCGGATCGACATCGGCCAGAGCGTCGTGGTCACGGCCTCGATCACCAACGAGGCGGTGGACGAACTCGGGCTCGCGGTCGGGGTAGACGCCTACGCGGTCGTGAAGGCGTCGGACGTCATGGTGGCGATCGACTGAGACCGCGACCGTGGTCCGTCTGAACGAGATCCGGATGGGCGAGGTCGCGGTCGATCCGCCGGCCGCGACCGATGCCGGGCTCGTCTTCATCGGGCGCATCCGCACGCCCTGGACCGACCGCATGATGTGCCCGCGCCAGGGCCGGCTCGACGGCCCCATCTGCCGCATCGAGTTCTTCGAGCCATGGGACGCGGGGCTCGACGGGCTCGCCCGGTACGAGAAGGTCGAGGTGCTCTACTGGCTCGACCGCTCGCGGCGCGACCTCGTGCGGCAGAGCCCGAAGAGCGACGGCACGACGCGCGGCACCTTCTCGCTGCGCTCGCCCGTGCGGCCGAACCCGATCGGCACCTCGGTCGCGGCGCTGGTCGGGATCGAGGGCGCGACCGTGCTGGTGCGCGGCCTCGATTGCCTCGACGGCACGCCGCTCATCGACCTCAAGCCCGACCGCTGCGCCTTCACGCCGATCGCCCCGCCGCAGCCGGGCGATTTCGAGACCGGCTCGTGACGGCGATCGACCGCCGCGCACTGCTGGGCGGCGGCCTCGCGCTGTGGGCTAGCGCCGCCCGTGCGCAGACCGCGATCCTCGACGCGGCCGGTCGCCGGGTCGTGCCGCCCGCGAATGTCGCGCGCGTGTTCCCGGCTGGTCCCCCGGCCGCGATCCTGCTCTACACGCTGGCGCCTGACCTCCTCATCGGCTGGCCGCGCGCGAACCGGCCCGAGGAGCGCGCCTTCCTGCTGCCCGATATCGGCGCGCGGCCGGAGGTCGGCCGCATCACGGGGCGCGGCAACACGGCGAACCTCGAATCGGTCCTGACCCTCAAGCCCGACCTGATCCTCGATGTCGGCTCGACCGGCGACACCTACGTGTCGCTGGCCGAGCGCGTGCAGAGCCAGACCGGCATCCCCTACGCGCTGCTCGACGGCACCCTCGCGACGACCGGCGCGACCTACAGGACGTTGGGCGCGCTGCTGCACCGCGAGCGTGACGCGGAGGAGCTCGCCGCCTACGCGGACGCGACGCTCGCGCTCGTGCGCGAGCGCGTCGGCGGCGTGCCGCGCGATCGACGCCCGCGCGTCTATTTCGCCCGCGGCCCGCGCGGGCTGGAGACGGGTCGCGGCGGCTCGATCAACGTCGAGAGCCTCGACATGATGGGGGCGGTCAACGTCGCGGGCGAGACCGGCGGCGGTCTCGCGGCCGTGTCGCTGGAACAGGTGCTCGCCTGGGACCCGGACGCGATCGTGACGATCGACCGCGACGTCGCGGCGCTCGTCCGGACCGACCCGGCCTGGAGCCCGATGCGGGCGGTGCGCGAGGGTCGCGTCCACCTCGCGCCCCGGCTCCCGTTCGGCTGGATCGACTTCCCGCCCTCGGTCAACCGGCTGGTCGGGCTGCGCTGGCTGGGCAAAGTTCTCTACCCGGACCTGTTCCCGGAGGACCTGACCACGGCGGCACGCGACTTCTACGCCCGCTTCTACCACGTGACCCCGACGGACGCGCAGCTCGCCGGGCTGCTCGCGGGACAGGGATGACGCGCCGGGAGAGCCTCGGCCTTGCGACCGCTCTCGTCGGCCTCCTCGCCTCGCTCGCGCTCGCCTTCGCGGTCGGGCGCTACCCGGTCGCGCCGGGCGACCTCCTCCGGCTCGCGGCCGCGCGGCTCGGCGGCGGACCGTCCGGCCTGCCGCCCGCGATCGAGGCGGTCGTCTGGCAGATCCGGGGTCCGCGCGTGCTCGCGGCCGTGCTCGTCGGCAGCGCGCTCGCGAGCGCGGGCGCGGCCTTCCAGGGGCTCTTCCGCAACCCGCTCGTCTCGCCCGACATCCTCGGCGCCTCCTCCGGGGCCGCTCTCGGCGCGGTCGTGGGCATCTACTTCTCGCTCGGCATCCTGGGCATCGAGCTCCTCAGCTTCGCGGGCGGGCTCGCGGCGGTGGCGGCCGTGTACCTCATCGGCTCGGCGCTGCGCGCGGGCGACGCGGTGCTGATCCTCGTCCTGACCGGGATCGTGATCGGCTCGCTGCTCGGCGCCGGAATCGGCATGATCAAGTACCTGGCCGACCCCTACAACCAGCTCCCCGCCATCACCTTCTGGCTGCTCGGCAGCCTCGCGGGGATCGCGCCGGCCGACCTCCTGCCGCTGCTCCTGCCCGTCCTCGCCGGGACCGCGACGCTTGTGCTGCTGCGCCACCGCATGAACGTCATGTCGCTGCCGGACGACGAGGCGCAGGCGCTCGGCGTCGCGACCGGGCGGCTGCGGGTCGCGATCGTGACGGCCGCGACGCTGGTCACGGCGGCCAGCGTCGCGGCGGCCGGCATCGTCGGCTGGGTCGGGCTCGTGGTGCCTCATATCGCGCGCTTCCTCGTCGGCCCGAGCTTCCCGCGGCTCCTGCCCGCGGCCGCGCTGCTCGGCGGCGGCTACCTCCTCGTCATCGATACGCTCGCGCGCACCGTCACGCCGGTCGAGGTGCCGCTCGGCATCCTGACGGCGGTCATCGGCACGCCGTTCTTCATCGCGATCCTGGCGAGAACGCGCGGGGGCTGGTCGTGATCCTGGAGGCGCGGGGCCTCGCGATCGGCCATCGCGGGCGCCGTATCGGGGAGGGGATCGATCTCGGGCTCGCGGCCGGCCGCACGCTGGCACTCCTCGGCCCGAACGGCGGCGGCAAGACGACGCTGCTGCGCACGCTGCTCGGCCTCCTGCCGGCGATCGCCGGGGAGGTGCGGCTCGACGGCCGGCTCCTCTCCGAGATCCCGGTGCGCGAGCGCGCGCGGCTCATGGCCTACGTGCCGCAGAGCCATGCCGGCACCTTCGCGTTCACCGTCGAGCAGGTGGTGCTGATGGGACGCACCGCGCATGCGAGCGCCTTCGCGCCGCCCTCGTCCCGCGACCGCGCTGTCGCATGCGACGCGCTCGACCGGCTCGGCCTCTCGGCGCTGGCGCAGCGCCCCTACACGATGATCTCGGGCGGCGAGCGCCAGCTCGCCCTCGTCGCCCGTGCGCTCGCCCAGGAGCCCCGGGTCGTGGTGCTGGACGAGCCGACCGCGAGCCTCGATTTCGGCAACCAGGGCCGGGTGCTGGGCCGGATGCGCGCGCTCGCGGCCTCCGGCCTCGCGGTGCTGTTCACCACGCACGACCCGAACCAGGCGCTCCGCTACGCCGACGAGGTCGCGATGTTGCGGGGCGGGCGCGTGCTCCGCCACGGCGTCTCGCGCGAGGCGCTGGCGCGCGAGACCCTGGAGGAGCTCTACGGCAGTGCCGTCCTGGAGATCGGCACGCCCGAGGCGCGCGCCTTCCTGCCGGGCTAGATGGCCAGTGGCGTCAGCCCGCGCTCGATCTCGGCCCGGCGCGGCTCCAGGAAGGGCGGCAGCGCGAGCCGCTCGCCGAGGCTGTCCGGCGGCTCGTCCGTCGCGAAGCCGGGACCGTCGGTCGCCAGCTCGAACAGGACCCCGTTCGGCTCGCGGAAGTACAGCGAGCGGAAATAGTACCGGTCGACCGGGCCGCTCGTCGGCATGCGCGCCTGCCCCAGCCGCTCGGCCCAGGCCTCGTAATCGGCGTCCGGCAGGCGGAACGCCACGTGGTGCACGCCGCCCGCGCCCTGGCGGTGCGCCGCGAGGCCGGGCTCGACCGCGACGTGCAGCTCGGCCGCCGGGCCGCCCTCCCCCATCTCGTAGACCGTGACGTCCGCCTCGCCCGCGCGGTAATGGCGGGCCGCGCGCATGTTCAGGACGTCGCGCAGCACGCCGTCCGTCCGCCCGATCGCGGGTACGCTCATGGTGATCGGCCCGAGCCCGCGGATCTGGTGCTCCGCCGGGACGGGACTGCGAGCCCAGGGGTGGGAGGAGCCCGCCCCGCCATCGTCCACGAGGCTGAGGCGCTGGCCCTCGGGATCCTCCAGGTCGAGCACGGCCCGCCCGTCGCGCTCCGTGACATCGGATGACGCGACGCCCGCCTCGCGCAACCGCCGGGCCCAGAAGTCCAGCGTGTCCGGCCCGGAGACGCGCAGCGCCGTGCGGGTCACGCTGTTCGCGCCCCGGCGCTCGCGGGTCGCCGGCCAGTCGAAGAAGGTGATGTCGGATCCGGGCGAGGCCTCCCCGTCGGCGTAGAAGAGGTGATAGGCCGAGACGTCGTCCTGGTTCACGGTCTTCTTGACGAGACGCAGGCCGAGCACGCCCGTGTAGAAGGCGTGGTTCTCGGCCGCGCGGGCCGTGACGGCCGTGAGGTGGTGGATGCCGGTGAGCTGCATGGGACGAAACCTTGTCTGTCGGGCGACACTTGGTCTCTCGCCCCCCCTCCGCGCAAGCGGCCGGCCCACATGCGGGCCTCGCCGATGATCCTGGCCAGTCTCGTGCGGCCCTCCTCCGCGGTCGTGGTCGGCGCCACGGGCGGGATCGGGGCGGCGCTGGTCGCTGGCCTCGTGGAGGGTGGGTTCGAGACGGTCCACGCGCTCTCGCGGGCCGGTAGCGAGGCGCCCGCCGGGGCTGAGCCCGGCCGCATCGACATCCTCGACGAGGAGAGCATCGCGTCGGCGGCCGCGCGCGTCGCCGCGGGCGGCCCGGTCGGGCTCGTGATCGTGGCGACCGGTCTCCTGCACGCGCCCGGCCTGGAACCCGAGACGACGTTCGAGCCCGAGAAGACGTGGAGACAGCTCGACGCCGCGCAGCTCGCGCGGAGCTTCGCGGTCAACGCCATCGGTCCGGCGCTCGTCGCGAAGCACATGCTCCCGCTGCTCGCGCGCCGTGGCAAGAGCGTCTTCGCGGCGCTCTCGGCGCGCGTCGGCAGCATCGAGGACAACCGGCTCGGCGGCTGGTATGGCTACCGCGCGTCGAAGGCGGCGCTGAACCAGATCGTGCGCACGGCCGCGGTCGAGCTCGCCCGCACGCGTCCCGACGCGATCTGCATGGGGCTGCATCCGGGCACCGTCGCGACCGGCCTGAGCGGGCCGTTCCGCTCGGGGGTCGCGCCGGAGCGCCTCTTCACGCCCGACGTCTCGGCCGGCCACCTCCTCGACGTGATCGAGGCCGCGGGACCCGGCCATTCGGGCCGGCTCTGGGCCTGGGACGGCAGCCGCGTCCCGTTCTGAACGCCGGCCAAGTTCTGAACGTGCCGAGCGACAGGACGGCGTTTCCGGGCTAGATCGGTGGACAACATGCCCGAATTCCGCCGTCCCGATCGCCGCGTCGCCGCCTTGCGGGAGGGCGAACGCGTCGTCATGGGTCCGGCCGATCCCGAAGCGCTCGCGGACGCGGCCGAGGAGCTGCGCGACCGCACGATGCACCTGGAGCCGGACGAGCCCGTCGGGATGCGCCCGCGCGTCTGGGCGCTCATCGGGACCGTCGTCGTGCTGGCCGGTCTCATCATCGTCTACCGGCACCACGTGAAGTGGCTGCTCGGGCTCATCTGACGCCGGCAACGATGTTCCCTTCCTGTTCTTGACCCCTGGGTCGGTCGCGCTACAGTCGGGTTCTCGCCCGGTGTCGGACGGTCCCACATGGTTGCACGCGTCCAGACACTCGCCTTCGAGGGCATCGAGGGCCGGTCCGTCGACGTGCAGGTGCAGATCGCGGCCGGGAACGTCGCGTTCATGCTGGTCGGGCTGCCCGACAAGGCGGTGGCGGAGAGCCGCGAGCGGGTGCGCTCGGCGCTGATCGCGTCCGGCCTCGCGCTCCCGGCGAAGCGGATCACGGTCAACCTCGCGCCGGCCGACCTGCCCAAGGAGGGCTCGCATTACGACCTGCCGATCGCGCTCGGCATCATGGCGGCGATCGGCGCGATCCCGGCCGACGCGCTCGCGGGCTACACGGTGCTCGGCGAGCTCGCGCTCGACGGCACGATCACGGCGGTCGCGGGCGTGCTGCCGGCCGCGATCGCCGCGAATGCGCGCGGGCAGGGGCTCATCTGCCCGGCCGCCTGCGGGCCCGAGGCCGCCTGGGCGTCGCGCGACGCCGAGATCCTGGCGCCGCGCTCGCTCATCCAGCTCGCGAACCATTTCCGCGGCGACCAGGTGCTCGCCCGGCCCGAGCCCGCAATCGCGCCCGCCTCCGGGCCTCTGCCCGACATGCGCGACATCCGCGGGCAGGAGAGCGCCAAGCGCACGCTGGAGATCGCGGCGGCGGGCGGTCACAATCTGCTGATGTCGGGGCCGCCCGGGGCCGGCAAGTCGATGCTCGCCTCGCGCCTGCCCTCGATCCTGCCGCCGCTGACCCCGCGCGAGCTCCTCGACGTCTCGATGATCCAGTCCGTGGCCGGACACCTCACGGACGGCGCGCTGTCGAGCCGTCGGCCGTTCCGCGCGCCGCACCATTCGGCCTCGATGGCGGCGCTGGTCGGGGGCGGGCTGAACGCGCGGCCGGGCGAGATCTCGCTCGCGCATCACGGCGTGCTCTTCCTCGACGAGCTGCCCGAGTTCCAGCCGGGCGTGCTCGAATCGCTGCGCCAGCCCATGGAGACCGGCAGCGTGATGATCGCGCGCGCGAACCACCGTGTTACCTATCCGGCGCGCGTCCAGCTCGTCGCCGCGATGAACCCGTGCCGCTGCGGCCACGCGACGGAGCCCGGCTACGCCTGCCGCCGCGGGCCGAACGAGCGCTGCATGGCGCAGTACGCGGCGCGCATCTCCGGGCCGCTTCTCGACCGCATCGACCTCGTGATCGACGTGCCGGCCGTGAGCGCGGCCGACCTGATCCTGCCGCCCGCGACCGAGGGCTCTGCCGAGGTCGCGGCCCGCGTCGGGCGCGCCCGCGAGATCTCGGCCCGGCGCTACGCCGCGATGGGCCTCGAGGACGTCACCACCAACGCCGCCTGCCCGTCCGCCGTGATCGAGGAGGTCGCCAAGCCCGACGAGGACGGGCTGCGCCTGATCCGCGAGGCCGCGGACGCGATGCGGCTCTCCGCGCGGGGCTTCCACCGCATCCTCAAGGTCGCGCGCACGCTGGCCGACCTCGACGGCGAGGCGCGGGTGCGCCGCATCCACCTCGCTGAGGCGATCTCCTACCGCTCGGCGCAGGACCGCCGCCCCGTCGCGGCGTGACCCGCTGAACGCCGTATTCAGAGCGCCTTCAGCTGCCAGGGAGCCTCCTGACCACGACGCGAGCCGGCAGGTCCGGCCGCACGAGAATACGTGAGGAGGATACGTCATGACCCGCATTCCCGCTCGCCGGATCGCGGCCCTGCTCGGCGCGGCCTTGCCGATCTGGGCTCTCGCCGGACCGGCCGTCGCGCAGGGCGCCCCGCCGCCCGCGCCGCCCGTCGCGCGTGCCGATCTCTCGACCTTTCAGGCGCAGCTGCGCCCGCTCGGCGAATTCCTGCGCATCCCGCGGCTTGGCCTCGGGTGGCGGCCGGCCTACGTGCCGGAGGATTGGCGGCCCTACTCGGTCGGCCAGTGGATCTGGAACGACCAGGTCGGCTGGTACTTCTCGTCGCAGGAGCCCTGGGCCGAGATCACCTACCATTACGGGCGCTGGTACCAGGACCCTGTGGTCGGCTGGGTGTGGTTCTCCGGCACGCGCTGGGCCCCCGCCTGGGTCGAGTGGCGTCGCGACCGCGAGTTCGTCGGCTGGCGGCCGCTGCCGCCGGACGACCTTCCGCCGCCGCCGCCGGGCGGTCCGCGCCCCTACGACACGCGCTACCAGGACACCTGGGTCTTCGTGCCGACGCGCGAGATCGCGGCCGACGATCTGCGCCCCGTGCGCCTGCCGCGTGAGCGGATCGTGGAGATCTACGAGCGCACGCAGCCGGTCGGCCGAGTCGAGCAGCGTGGGAGCCTGACGGTGAACCTGCCGTTCCGGCCCGACGCGATCCGGCGCGACGCCGATGTCGAGATCCGCTCGCGCAACCTGCCGCAATCGCGCGCCGTGGCGGTTCCGCCCGGGGTCCGGGCCATCTCCAGCGAGCCGCGTGTCGTGGCACAGCCCTACGCCCCACCGCCCGAAGGTCCGGGTGCACCGGGTCGGCCGGCTGGTCGGCCGGAGGGGCCCGGCCCCGGTGCTGGTCCGGCGACCGGCGGGCCCGGCGGACCCGGGATGCCGCCGCGCGGCCTCGGCGCGGGCCCTCGTCCCGGCGACTCGGCCGGCCCTGGTGACGTTCGGGGCGGCCCCGGCGTCCAGGGCGGTCCCGTCGCGCCTGCCGCCGGTGCGCCCCCATCGGCGCCCAGCCCCGTCCCTCAGCCGGGTGAGACCGGCCGATCGGGGATGCCTCCGCGAGGCGTCGGCGCGGGTCCTCGTCCCGGGGATTCAGCCGATCCGCGTGGTGCGGCCGGCCCGGGCCGGCCCGCCCCATCTCCTCCCGCGCCGGCCGCCGCCCCTGCACCGCCGCCTCCACCCGCGGCCGGACCCGGTGCCGCGCCCGCGCCGCAAGCGGTTCCGCGTCCCGCGCCCCCGGCGGTCGCACCACCCGCGGCGCCGCCATCTCCGGCGACACCCGCCCGTCCGGTCGCGCCTGTCGCCCCAACGGCACCCGCCGCGCCGCCGGCCGCTTCACCGGCGCCGCAGCCCGGACGTCCAGCCGCCCGACCCGAGCCGGTGCGACCGGACGTGATCCGACCCGAGACGACGAGATCCGAACCGGCGCGGCCGGCCCCGGCCCCGGCCCCCGGACCTGGCCCGCGCCCCGCACCGGCCGCGCCGTCGCCGCAGCCCCGCACCGAGCAGCCTCCGTCGGCGGCTCCCCGCCTGGCTCCGCCCCCGGCAGGGCCACGCGTGGAACCCCCGCAGGCCGCGCCCCGCGCCGCTCCCCCGCCGCAGCTGCCGCGGGAGCAACCTCCAGCTCCCCGCGCCGAGCCTCCCCGTGCCGCGCCTGCTCAGCCCCAGCCTCGCGAGCAGCCACGGCCCGCGGCCGCGCCCGCCCAGCCTGGCGGCGGAGCTCGGCCCGAGGGAGCTCGGCCCGAGGGAGCTCGGCCCGAGGAGGCTCCTCATCGTGGTGGTCCGCCGCCGGGCGGCGCGCGCGGCGAACCGGGGGAGCGCCGGCCCGGCGAACCCGGACGTCCCTGACGCTCTCATCGCGCCCGGCCGTGATCGCGGATCGCGGTCCGGTGCGCGCTGGCATCGCGGGGGCCCGGCCGCGGTGATAGGATGCCTTCGATGATTCCCGCCGCGACCGAAACCGCATCCCTCGCCAGCAATGTCGGCGAATGGACGGTCGGCGAACTTGCGGGCCGCCTCAAGCGCACGCTGGAAGACGCGTTCGGGCATGTGCGCCTGCGCGGCGAGATCTCCGGCTACCGCGGCCCGCACGCCTCCGGCCACGCCTATTTCTGCCTCAAGGACAAGGACGCCCGGCTCGACGCCGTCGTGTGGAAGAGCGCCTTCGGGCGGCTCCGCTTCAAGCCGCAGGAGGGGCTGGAGGTGGTGGCGACCGGGCGCATCACGACCTTCCCGGGCAAGTCGACCTACCAGATCGTGGTCGAGCAGCTGGAACCCGCGGGCGTCGGCGCGCTCATGGCGCTCCTCGACGAGCGCCGCCGCCGGCTCACCGCCGAGGGATTCTTCGCCGAGGCGCGCAAGCGCCGGCCGCCCTTCCTGCCGCGGATCGTCGGCGTCGTGACCTCGCCGACCGGCTCCGTCATCCGCGACATCCTGCACCGGCTGGAGGACCGCTTCCCGCGCCACGTCCTGGTCTGGCCCGTGCGCGTCCAGGGCGAGACCTGCGCGGCCGAGGTCGCGGCCGCGATCTCGGGGTTCAACGCGCTCGGCCCGGGCGGGCGCGTCCCGCGGCCGGACGTGCTGATCGTGGCGCGGGGCGGCGGCTCGCTCGAGGACCTCTGGGGCTTCAACGAGGAGGCCGTGGTGCGCGCCGCGGCCGCGAGCGCGATCCCGCTCATCGCGGCGATCGGCCACGAGACGGACTGGACGCTGATCGACCACGCGGCCGACCTGCGCGCCCCGACCCCGACCGGTGCGGCCGAGATGGCGGTGCCGGTGCGCGCGGAGCTGATCGCCCGGATGGGTGGGCTCTCCGCGCGCCATAGGGCGGGAGCGTGGCGCGGCCTGGAGATCCGCCGGACGGAACTGCGCTCCGCCTCTCGCGCGCTGCCCGGCCCGGAGGCGCTGGTCGGCACACGACGGCAGCGGCTCGATCTCGCGGCGGCACGGCTCGTCCCGGCTCTCCTCGCCAACGCCCGCACGCACGAGGCGCGGCTCGGCCGTGCGGGCGCGCTCCTCCAGCGGCACACGCCACGGGCCGAGATCGCGGCCGCACGAGCCCGGCTGAAGGGCCTGTCGGCGCAGCCGCGCACGCACCTCGCCCGGGAGATCGCGGCGCGACGCACGCGTCTCGGCCAGCTGGGCGACAGCCTGCGTGCCAATCGCGAACGCATCGTTCTCGTCGAACGCGAGCGCCTCGCGCAATGTCGTCTCAAGCTCGGCAGCTTGGCCGGGCAGGTCCGGCGCGAGTTCATGAGGGGGCTGGCGACGCGTCGTGCCCGGGTCGTGGCGGCGGGCGACCTCCTCCTCAGCGTGTCGTACCGCTCCGTGCTCCAGCGCGGCTACGCGCTGGTGCGGGGGCCGGACGACGCGCCGGTCGGGCGCGCGTCGGCGCTCGTGGCGGGCGACGCGGTCTCGATCGAATTCGCGGACGGCCGGCGTCGCGCGCTCGTCGAGGGCGTGAAGCCGAGGCGGAGGGCCGGCCCCCTTGTCCAGGCGAGCCTGTTCGACCATTGAGCATGTGGGGTCGGCGGCAGGCGATGAACAAGTTCGATACGGGCGGCGAGGCGGTGATCGAGTACCGCGATTCGAACATCCGGGTCATTCGGGCGGGCCGCTTCGTGCGGTGCGCGGTCACGGGCGAGACGATCCCGCTCGAGGAGCTCAAATATTGGAGCGTCGAGCGCCAGGAGCCCTACGTGTCGCCCCAGGCCGTGCTCCGGAGGCTCGGCATGCCGCAGCCGAAGGCCGTGTGAGACCGCGGTCTCGGGCCTGCGGCCTGGCCGCCTCGGGCCTGCGGCCCGGCCGCCCCATGTGCATACCCGATCTCTGACAACTGGAACGGCTTCTCGGTTTATTAACCGGAATCCGCGACTGCTCGTACCCGACGCGGACCGGGTGACGGTTCGCACGCTCAGCGGTCGCCCGGCGCGCCGCGGCGACGGACGAGGCGCGAAGGATCGTGGAGATGGCATCGACGGCAACCGCCGGGACACGCGCCAAACGGCCGAGCCGGCGCACCATGAAGACGCTGCTCCAGCCGGTCGGCCTCGATAGCGTCGAGACGGTGGAACTGCCCGCCCAGCTCGGCCTCAAGGAGGCGGGCGAACTGCGCCAGCAACTCCTCTCCCTTCGCGGCCGGATGGTCGATCTCGAGGGCTCCAAGGTCGAGCGGCTCGGCGGCGTCGCCTTCCAGGTTCTGCTCTCGGCGCGCGCGACGTGGCGTCAGGACGGGCAGCGGTTCCGCCTGATCGAGGCGTCCGACGCGATGGAACGGGCGCTCGCGCTCCTCGGGGCTCCGGCCTTCAACACCAGCGACACATTCACGGGAGCAGTCCGTTGAGCAAGACAGTCCTGACCGTCGACGATTCGAAGAGCATGCGCGAACTCCTGAAACTCGCGCTCTCCTCCCAAGGCTTCTCCGTCTCGCAGGCCGTGGACGGCGTCCACGGCCTCGAGGTGCTGCGCGAACAGGCGCCGCCCGACGTGATCATCACCGACATCAACATGCCGCGCATGAACGGGTTCGAGTTCATCGAGGGCGTTCGCAGCACGGATGCCTACCGGGCGATCCCGATCCTCGTCCTCACGACCGAGAGCGATGCGGAGAAGAAGGCCCGGGCTCGACAGGCCGGCGCGACCGGCTGGATCGTGAAACCCTTCGACGCCGCCAAGCTCGCCGACGCGATCCGTCGCGTCTCGATCTGAGGATCACGCCGGTGAGCCAGGACGTCGACCCCCTTCTCGAGATCAAGCAGACATTCTTCCAGGAATGCGACGAGCTCTTGGGTGACCTGGAGCGCGGGCTCATGGCGATCGAGGGCGGCGACCACGATTCCGAGACGATCAACCTCGTGTTCCGCGCCGTCCACTCGATCAAGGGTGGGGCCGGCGCGTTCGGGCTCGACGCCCTGGTGCGCTTCGCCCACGTGTTCGAGGGGACGCTGGAAGAGCTCCGCTCCGGCACGCTGCAACCGAACGCCAACCTCGTGAAGGCGATGCTGGTCGCGGCCGACCTCCTGGCCGACCTCGTGCGCGAGGCGCGCGGCGGCGCCTCCGTCGACCCCTCGCGCAGCATCGCGGTCACCGAGCGCCTGCGCCACGCGGCCTTCGAGCCCGCGCTCCCAGCCGCAGCGGCCGAGACGGGCGAGGACGCGCCCGTGACTCCGCCCGTTCAGGACGATCCCTTCGGGCTCGGCTTCCAGCCGGTCGTGATCTCCTTCGACCTGGAGCCGGAACCGGAACCCGAACCGGCCGCCGCCCAGCAGACCTGGACCGTCGATTTCCGGCCCGCCGCCTCCTTCTACGCCCGGGCGAGCGAGCCCTTGATCCTCCTGCGCGAACTCTCCGCGCTCGGGACCGCCACGGTCGAGCTCGACGAGACCGACATCCCGCCCCTCGACGCGCTGGAGCTCGAGGACGGCTATCTCGCCTGGAGCGTCCGCATCGTCACCGATCAGGACCGCGCGGCGATCCAGGACGTGTTCAGCTTCGTCGAGGACGATTGCGCGCTGACGATCCGGCAGGCTTCCACGGCCGCCGCCGCGCCCTCCGAATCCGGCGCGCCCGCGGTCGCCCGGATGGTCGAGCGGATCGCCGATCAGTTCTCGGCCGGGACGGCTCCGGCGGGCGATCCCGCGCCGACCGGCGGCACGGTGACGCCGTTCCCCGCCAAGGCCATGGCGCCGCCCGCCCTCGCTGAGGACCCGCTGGCCGCCAAGCAGGCGGCCGCCCCGCAATCGATCCGCGTCGAGCTCGACCGCATCGACCGGCTCGTCGACATCGTGGGCGAACTCGTCATCAACCAGGCGATGCTCGCGCAGAGCATCTCCGAATCCGGGATGGGCCGCGCCTCCGCGGTCGTGAAAGGACTGGAGGAGCTCGAACACCTCACGCGCGACATGCAGGAGAGCGTGATGGCGATCCGCGCGCAGCCCGTGCGCTCGGTCTTCCAGCGCATGCCGCGCCTCGTGCGCGAGGTCGCCGCGATGGTGTCGAAGGAGGCCCGCCTCGTGACCGAGGGCGAGGGCACCGAGGTCGACAAGACGGTCATCGAGCGCCTGTCCGACCCGATCACGCACATGATCCGCAACGCGATCGACCACGGGCTCGAATCGCCCGCCGAGCGCGTCGCGGCCGGAAAGGTCGCGGAGGGCACGGTGCGCCTGTCCGCCGCGCATCGCAGCGGCCGGATCGTGATCGAGGTCGGCGACGACGGCCGCGGCATCAACCGCGAGCGCGTGCGGGCCATCGCGATCAAGAAGGGGCTGATCTCGCCCGAGGCTCAGCTCAGCGACGAGGAGATCGACAACCTGATCTTCCTGCCCGGCTTCTCGACAGCCGCCCAGGTCTCCGACATCTCGGGGCGCGGCGTCGGCATGGACATCGTGCGCAGCTCCATCCTGGCGCTCGGGGGCCGCATCTCGATCGCGTCGCGTCCGGGCCACGGCTCGATCTTCACGCTGAGCCTGCCGCTGACGCTCGCGGTCCTCGACGGGATGGTGGTGACGATCGCCGGCCAGACGCTGGTCATACCGCTGACGGCGGTCGTCGAGACGCTCCAGCCGAAACCGTCGAACATCCGCTGGATGGGTCCCGACGCCCCTCTCGTGGTGATGCGCGACAGCTACATCCCGCTCCTCGATGTCGGGCATCGTCTGGGCTACCGGGCGGAGCCCATCCAGCCCACCTCCGGCGTCGTGCTCCTCGTCGAGGTCGGCAACGGCAACCGCATGGCGCTCCTCGTCGACGCGATCCAGGGCCAGCGCCAGGTCGTGATCAAGAGCCTGGAGGCGAACTACCAGGCGGTCGAGGGGATCGCGGCCGCGACCATCCTGGGCGACGGCCGGATCGCGCTCATCCTCGACGTGGAGGCGGTCTCCGCCATGCCGCAGAACGACGCGATGGGTCAGGCCCCGCTGCGCCTGGCGGCCGGCTGAGATCGGTCCGGCATGACCCCGCACCGGTCGGACATCAGGCCCGCCGCCAAGGACCAGGCGCATGCGGGCGGGGAATACGCCCTCACCTGGGAGGATTTCCGCACGATCCAGGAGACCCTGCACGAGGATGCGGGCATCGCGCTCGACGACAGCAAGGTGCCGCTCGTCTACTCGCGCCTCGCCAAGCGGCTGAGGGCGCTGGGGCTGGAGAACTTCCGCGATTATTGCGGGCTCATCCTCTCGAAGGCCGGGGGCGACGAGCGCCAGCGGATGCTGGCCGCGCTGACCACGAACGTCACGCGCTTCTTCCGGGAGCCGCACCATTTCGACCACCTGCGCACACGGCTCCTGCCGAGGCTGATCGCCGAGGCGGAACGCGGCGCGCAGATCCGCATCTGGTCGGCGGGCTGCTCGACCGGGCAGGAGCCCTACTCGATCGCGCTGACCATCCTGTCCCTGCAGCCGAAGGCCGCGAACCTCGACCTGCGCATCCTCGCCTCCGACATCGACCCGAACGTGCTCTCGGTCGCGCGCGCCGGCGAGTACCCGGACGATCTCGTGGGCGAGATCCCGAAGGACATGCGCTCGCGCTGGATGAGCCGTACGGAGTCGCGCTCGGCGCGCGCCGGCTGGCAGATGGGCGAGGAGGTGCGCGAGCTCGTGCGCTTCCGCGAGCTCAACCTGAACGGCGCGTGGCCGATGAAGCGCCCGTTCCAGGTCATCTTCTGCCGCAACGTCGTGATCTACTTCAACGAGGCGACGCAGGCGAAGATCTGGACGCGGTTCGCGCAGGCGCTGACGCCCGACGGATCGCTGTTCATCGGACATTCCGAACGCGTGAGCGGACCCGCGACCTCGCGGTTCGCGACCGACGGCCTGACGACCTATCGTCTTGGCGGAGCATGAGAGCGTGATGGCGAAGGTTCTCATCGTCGACGATTCCGCCACGATGCGCTCGCTCGTGGCGAACGCGCTGAAGCGCGACCCGGAGATCGAGGTCGTGGGCGCGGTCGGCGACCCGCTGGCGGCGCGGGACGCCATCAAGGAGCTCAATCCCGACGTCGTGACGCTCGACATCGAGATGCCGAAGATGGACGGGCTCTCGTTCCTCGACAAGATCATGCGGCTGCGGCCCATGCCGGTCATCATGATCTCGACCCTGACGCAGCGCGGCGCGGAGGCGAGCATCCGGGCGCTCGAGCTCGGGGCCTTCGACTGCGTCGGCAAGCCGGGCCCGGGTGTCGCCGCGCTCGACGCCTTCTCCGGCCTGCCGGCGATCGTGAAGGCGGCCTCGCGCAGCCGCGCCCGGGTCCGCTCGGACGCGCCCCGCAAGGCCGCGACCGCGCCCGAGAACTTCCGCGCCAACGGCCGGGTCGTGTGCATCGGCTCCTCGACCGGGGGCGTCGAGGCGCTGCTCGACGTGCTGTCGGTGTTCCCGAGGAACTGCCCCCCGACGCTCATCGTGCAGCACATGCCGGAGAACTTCACCCGCAGCTTCGCGGCGCGGCTGAACCAGGCCTGCGCGGCCGAGGTCGCCGAGGCCTACGAGGGCGCGCCCCTCAAGGAAGGCCAGATCTGGCTCGCGCCCGGCGGCGTCGCGCATCTCGAGATCGCCTCGCCCGGCCGCAATCCGCGCTGCCGGATCGTGCCCGGCGAGCCGGTCAGCGGCCACAAGCCGTCGGTCGACGTGCTCTTCCGCTCCGCGGTGCCGTTCGGCGCGAACGCGATCGGCGCGATCCTGACCGGCATGGGCCGGGACGGCGCGTCGGGGCTGCTCGCGATGCGCCAGGCGGGCGCCTCGACCATCGGGCAGAACGAGGCGACGAGCCTGATCTACGGCATGCCGAAGGCCGCCCAGGAACTCGGCGCGGTCGAGACCCAGCTTCCCCTGCACACGATCGGCGAGGGCATCCTGGCCCGCTGCCGTCCCCACACGAGGAGTGTCATCGCATGCCCGCGGCACGCATGATCAGCGTGGTCGTCGCCGACGACCAGAGCTCGATGAGATCCCTGATCAGGCACGGCTTGAGCCAGATCGGCTTCACGGACATCCGTGAGGCGCCGGACGGCGACAGCGCGCTCAAGGCGCTGGTCACCCGCCCGGCCCACCTCGTGCTCTCCGACCTCAACATGCCGATCCTCGACGGGCTCGGCCTCCTGAAGACGGTGCGCGAGACCGAGTCGCTGAAGAAGATGGCCTTCATCATGCTGACGGGCAGCGGCGACCGCGAGACCGTTCAGCGCGCGATCGCGCTCGGCGTGAACAACTACGTGGTGAAGCCCTTCACGGTCGCGAACCTGAAGGAGCGCATCGAGGCCGTGCTCGGGCGCCTCCAGTGAGCTCGCACCGGCAGGCCGGAGCATCGGGGGCCGCCGAGCGCCGCATCCATGTCGTGCAGGGCGAGTACCACGTCACCGGCGAGGACGGCGTGGTCCTGACCACGATCCTCGGCTCGTGCGTCGCGGCGTGCCTGCACGATCCGGTCGCGCAGGTGGGCGGGATCAACCATTTCCTGCTGCCGGACGGGGACGCCGGCGCCAACGGATCCAAGGGGTTGCAATACGGCGTCCACGCGATGGAGCTCCTCGTGAACGGCATCCTGCAGCGCGGGGGGCGCAAGGAGCGCATGGAGGCGAAGCTCTTCGGCGGGGCGCGTCTCGCGATGAACCTGCCGGATATCGGGCGGCGCAACGCGGAGTTCGCGAGCGACTTCCTGCGCCGCGAGGGCATCTCGCATCGCGGCGGCAGCCTCGGCGGGGGCGGCGCGCGCCGCATCCAGTACTGGCCGCGCACCGGCCGTGCCCGGCAGGCCACGATGGTGGAGGCGGGCCGCGAACTCGCCCTCAAGGAGGTGCGGATCGTCGCGCCGCCCGTCGACATGGGGGCCGTCGAGTTGTTCTGACGACCGTGTCTGGCGGCGCGAGCCGGTGAGAAGCTTTTAAGCAGATCGTGCGACGACTTGATCGCGCGACGAATTTGGTCACGCGATGTGCTGCGTTTCGGAGACGTCGATGAAGCGGACAAGATCTCCGGACGTGACACCCGCCTCGGTGCCGCTGCCCCTCGTGATGGAGCGGGTCGCGGGCGAAGTCTGCGACCTCAACAGCCTCGCGGAAGCTTTGCAATCGGTCGTGGGCCGCCTGACCATGCTCGCGGACCCCGAGGATGGCGAGCTGATGACGACCGCGCAGAGCTTCGATCTCCTGACGCAGCGCCTGGGATCGCTCTCGGGCTTCCTCGACCATCTGCCCGGATTGCTGCCGGGCGCGTGCCGGATCGACGTCGCGGACGCGACGCGAACGATGCCGCTCGCGAGCCTCAAGGACAGGCTCTGCAACGATGGGCGCCGCCCGGAACCCACCTACGAGCTCGAGCTGTTCTGACCACCCGGCAATCTTTGCCGGGCCGTTAAGGGATAGCTAACCTTATTGGGCAAACTGGACGCCTGGACGGCGTGATGCGCCGCGCCTCGCGGAGGGCGATCCGGTGAGCGAAAACGACCAAGGCGCGGACCAGGACGGGAATGCGGGCGGCGGCGACGCGTTCGCCGCCATGATGGACCAGAACTCCATCGACGGCATGCTCGGCTTCGCGACGCTCGCGTTGGACGATCTCGACGTCGGGAACGGCATCAACCAGCTCTACGACCCGAAGAGCGTTCCCCAGCTCCGCAACCCGCGGCTCGAAGCCGTCGTCGAGCGCATGATCCGCTCGCTCAAGAATTCGCTGCGCAAGATCGCGTCCGATCAGGTCGAGGTCATCCTCAACTCGATCACGAACCAGCGCTGCCAGAACTACATGGAATCGATCGCGCTGCCGGCGGTGCTGGCCGTCGTGCGCGCCAACCCGTGGGGCGGGTCGTTCCTGATCGTGCTCGGCGCGAGCCTCGTCTACAGCCTCGTCGAGATCACGCTCGGCAGTCCCACCAAGGGCGTCGGCGCGGCGATCGAGGGGCGGGCCTTCACGGCCATCGAGACGCGCATCGCCCGCCGGCTCCTCGACGCGATCATGGCGGATGCCGAGGAGGCGTTCTCGACCGTCTCGCCCGTGACCTTCGCGCTCGATCATATCGAGAACATCCCGCGCTTCATCAACATCGCGCCGCCCTCCAGCATCGCGGTGACGGTCAGCGTCACGGTCCAGCTCGGCGACATGTCGGCCGATATCGAGATCGTCATCCCGAACACCACGCTGGAGCCGATCCGCGGGGCGCTGAACCAGTCCGCCGGCCACGGGGACCGCGGCAACGGCAACCTGTGGTCCTCGCAACTTCTGGAGGAGGTCCAGCAGGCGCCGGTCAAGCTCTCGGCCATCCTCCAGGAGGAGCAGTTCCCGCTGGGTCGGATCATGTCGCTCGCGGTCGGCGAGACGCTTCTCTTCGAGCGAGGCCCGGAGGGGCCGATCGAGCTCAGGTGCGAGAACGTGCCCGTGGCGATCGGCCGGGCCGGCCGGAGCGGCAACCGGGTCGCGTTCAAGCTCGGCGCGATCCTGCCGAAGGCCGCGAGCCACGCGTGAGCGGCGCGTCCGGCATCCGGCCGCCCCCCTCGTCCCCCGCAGGTGAGCCATGAGCGCAGCCATCACAGACGCGGTGGAGCCGCCCGCCCCCGCCCCCCCGGCCGCGCCCGCGGCC
>CAXUHE010000009.1:20454-23886 GCA_964250725.1 uncultured Enterovirga sp.
CGTGAGCGGCGCCTTGCCCACGCCGCCCACCGGCCCCCGATGCATCACAGGTGAGCCATGAGCGACGCCGCCACAGCCGCGAACGAGCTTTCCGCGACGGGGGCCCCGCCGGTCGCGACCGCGTCCCCCGTCCCGGCGGTCCGTCTCGGGCCGAGCGGCGTCGAGCGGGCGGCGATCGTGCTCCTCTCGGTCGGCGAGGAGGTCGGCGCCGAGGTCCTGACGCATCTCGACGATGCCGAGATCAAGAAGGTCTCGGCCGCGATGGTCCAGCTCGAGGCCCTGACCGCCCAGGCGGTGACGGACACGATCGAGACCTTCTTCGAATCCATGAACGGCTACACGTTCAACATGGGCGGCATGGAGCAGACCGAGCGGCTGCTCCGCAAGGCGCTGCCGGAGGAGATGGTCAAGCTCATCATGCGCGAGGTGAGCACGCGCCACGGCGTCGACATCTGGCGCAAGCTCTCCTCGGTCGACCGCAACCTCCTGGTCGCCTACCTGCGCGGGGAGCATCCCCAGACCGTCGCTCTGGTCCTCTCCCAGGTCGGCCCGGAGGCGGCCTCCAAGCTGCTCAAGAGCTTCGACCGCAAGCTCGCGAACGAGGTGATCATGCGCATGCTGCGCATGCAGCCGGTGCAGACGGAGGCGCTGACGAGCGTCGAGGAGGCGCTGCGCATCGACTTCCTGGTCGCGACCGCCAACCGGCGCCAGACCGACACCCACGCGTCGATGGCGGAGATCTTCAACAACTTCGACAGCCGGACCGGGACCGAGCTGATGGACGACCTGTCCAAGGTGAACGAGCGCTCCGCCCAGAAGATCGCGAACCTGATGTTCACCTTCAAGGACCTGGTGAAGCTCGACCCGACCGCCATGCAGACGATGATCCAGGTGCTCGACAAGGACGTCATCACGCGCGCGCTGAACGGCGAGACCGAGGTGATCAAGATGCTGTTCGTGAGCAACATGTCATCCCGCTCCGCGAAGCGCCTCGAGGACGACATCATGGCGCAGGCCGGCAAGCTCTCCCGCGCCGAGATCGAGGAGGCGCAGAGCTCGATCCTGAAGACCACGAAGTCGCTGATCGACCGCGGCGAGATCCGGATCTTCAACGAGCGCTCGGAGGAGGGTGGCGAGGATCTCTAGCGGCGACCCAGGTCCGGCGTCCGCGACGGGCACCGACCTCACGATCTCGTCACAGCCCCCTACCTCCTGCGCGTGGAACGATCGCGCTTTGCCCTGCTTGTCGGGCAAACAGTGAGGACCACCATGTCAGCCCCATCGCAGACCGCCACGGATTCCGACGCGGGTCTCGACCTCTACATCGACGGCGTGAAGAACGCGCACGCGCTCGAGAAAGCCGCGACCCAGCTCATCGAGCGGCAGCTCGAGCGTCTCGAGCATTATCCCGAGGTCTCGGCGGTGCTGACGAAGCATCTCGCCGAGACGAAGCAGCAGGTCACCCGTCTCGACGAGATCATGGGGTCGCTCGGCACCGGGCGGTCGGTCCTCAAGGATTTCGCGACCTCGATCAGCGGCAACATGGCGGCGCTCGGCCACACCGTCATGACGGACGAGGTGCTGAAGAACCATTTCGCGAACCACGCTTTCGAGAACTTCGAGATCGCGTCCTACATCTCCCTGATCGCGCTCGCGGAGGCGACCGGCCGTTCCGGCGACCTCCCGGCTCTGCGCGTGACGCTGGAGGAGGAGAAGAGCACCGCTCAGGCGCTCATCGACATGACCCCGGCTCTCACGCGCAAGTACCTTCAGCTGTCCGGATCGGGTCAGAAGGCCGACCGCTGAGCGGCCGCCAGCTCGCGCCCGTCGGTCGCGCCAAGCAGCACCTCGCGGATCTCGCCCACATTCTGCGGGTCCGCGAAGCGCACGGGCGAGAACCCCGCCGTGCGCCCGAGATGCCGGCTCTCGACGAGCACGGACCGTGTGCGGCCGACCTCGCCTGCGAGATGGCGCGCGAGGGCATCCGCCCCGGCCTGCCGCAGGCGGCGCGCGCGATCCGTGACCACGTCCTGCGGGACGCACGGCATGCGGGCGGCCGGCGTGCCGGGCCGCGCGGAATACGGGAAGACATGCAGGTAGGTGAGGCCGCAATCCGCCACGAGATCGAGCGTGCGCGCGAACATCGCGTCCGTCTCGGTCGGGAAGCCGGCGATCAGGTCGGCCCCGAATACCGCGTCCGGCCGGAGCCTCCGGACATGGTCGCAGAACGCGGCCGCGTCCGCGCGCCTGTGCCGCCGCTTCATGCGCGTCAGGACCATGTCGTCGCCCGCCTGAAGCGAGAGGTGGAGGTGCGGCATCAGGCGAGGCTCGGTGGCGAGCGCGTCGAGGAGATCGGCATCGGCCTCGATCCCGTCGATCGAGGAGAGCCGCAGCCGCGGCAGGTCCGGACAGGCGGCCAGGATCGCCTTGACCAGCCGGCCGAGACCCGGCCGCCCGTCGACCTCGTAGCTCGTGAGGTCGACGCCCGTCAGCACGATCTCGCGCGCGCCGGCCTCGACCAGGGCCCCCGCGCCCGCGACCGCGGATTCGACGTCGAGCGAACGCGCGTTCCCCCGCCCGAACGGGATGACGCAGAACGTGCAGCGATGATCGCATCCGTTCTGCACCGCGAGCGTCGCGCGCACGTGTCGCGGTGGCGCCGAGACGGGCGCCGCCCGGCGCACGGCCATGATGTCGCCGACCGCGACGCGGGGGAGGGGGCCTGTCCGGGCCCAGATATCGGGCCGCATCTTCTCCTCGTTGCCGACGACGCGCGCGACCTCGGGCATCGCGGCGAAGCGCGCGGGCTCGATCTGCGCCGCGCAGCCCGTCACCACGATGCGCCGGTCCGGCCGATCGCGCGCGGCCTTGCGGATCGCCTTCACGGCCTGCCGGGCCGCCTCGGCGGTGACCGCGCAGGTGTTCACGATCGTCAGGTCGTCCTCGCCCGCCGCGGCGGCCCGGATGGCGTCCGACTCGACGGCGTTGAGGCGGCACCCGAAGGTGACGAGCTCGACGCTCACGCGAAGAGTGCGGCCGGCAGCACGCCCTCGTGCTCCAGTTCGACCGGGCCCGTCATCATCACGTGGTCGTCGTCCTCGCGCCATTCGATCTGCAGGTCGCCGCCGGGCAGCGTGACGGTCGCGCTCCGGCCGGTCAGGCGCTTGCGCGCCGCCGCCACCACGACCGCGCAGGCGGCGGTGCCGCAGGCCTGCGTGAGGCCCGCGCCTCGCTCCCAGACGCGCACCCGGATGCGGTCCCTCGCGTCGACCGCCGCCAGCGAGATGTTCGCCCGCTCGGGGAAGATCGGGTGGTGCTCGAGCATCGGGCCGATGCGCCCGAGGTCGTAGGCCGTCGGATCGTCGACCCAGAAGATCGCGTGCGGGTTGCCCATGCTGACGACCGAGGGCGAGTGCAGGACCGGCGCGTCGA
>CAXUHE010000009.1:23896-36274 GCA_964250725.1 uncultured Enterovirga sp.
TCTGCAGCTCGATGCGGCGCGTGTCCTGGAAGGGTTCGGCCAGCGGGATCTCGTCCCAGGTGAGACGCGGCCGCCCCATATCGACCGTGAAGGCGTGCTCCGCGACCCGCGTCACGTCGAGGCGTCCGGCCTCGCCCTCCAGCACCAGCGTCCCGCCGTGCGGGAGTGTCCCGCCATGCGGGAGTGTCCCGCCATGCGGGCGCGCCATCACGGGGTCGTCCAGCATCGCCCAGGCGACGCAGCGCGTGCCGTTGCCGCAGGACTGGGCGGTCGAGCCGTCCCGGTTGTAGATGAGGAGCGAGGCGTGCGCGTCCGACCCGACGGGATCGTGGATCGCCATCAACTGGTCGTAACGGCTCTCCGCGCGTGCCGCGACCGCGCGTGCGGCCCCGGGCGAGATTCGCCCCGCGACGCCGCGCAGGTCCACCACCACGATCTCGTTGCCGAGACCGTTCATCTTGAGATACCGCCTGTCGGCGAGCACATCCATGGGAGGAACCATCCGTTGCCCGGCCCGTATATCGGACGCGCCAGGACGTGTCGCGGGCTCGCGCCAACGAGGGCTCGAGCGCCGGACCGCGATGGAGCGAAGAGGTCTCATATGATCGCGACAGGTCGGTTGTCCTTCTGCGTGATCGCGTCGCTCGCGATCTCAGGACCTTTCGGCGCCGCGGCGCAGACGCCGCCCGCGACCCTGACGCAGCCCGCGCCTTCGGCACCCGCGCCCGCAGCTCCGCCGGCGGCCCCGATCCTGCCCGCTCCCGCGACGCCGATCACGGCCGGGCTACCCACGCTCATCCCGGGTGCGGGCGACATGAGCGATGTCGACGAGGTTCTGCTGCCCGAGAAGCCGACGCTGGTCCTGTCCGGCTCGGCCAAGTGGGAGGGGGGGCTCGCGACGCTGCGGGCGGCGTTCGCGCGCATCACCGCCGAGCTCGCGAAGGACGGGCTCGCGCCGGCCGGCCGGCCGATCTCCGTCTTCACGCAGACCGGCGACGACGGCTTCAAGTTCGACGCCATGATGCCGATCGCGGCCGCGCCCGCGACCCCGCCGACGCTGCCGCCCGAGATGCGCTTCGCCACGACGCCGTCGGGCAAGGCGTACCGCTTCGTCCACAAGGGACCCTACGACGACATCGACGCCACCTACGAGACGGTGACCGCCTATCTCGACGCCAAGGACATCGTGGCGAGGGACGCCTTCGTCGAGGAGTATATCGACGACATCGCGGATCCGGGCGACCCGAACCTCGCGATCAACATCTTCGTCCAGCCGAAATAGGCCGCAGGGCGCCGGGCCGTCGGTGATCCGTGTCTATCGCTCGACCGCGCCGCGCTCGCGTTCCCCGATATAGCCCTTCGGGGTCATGACGACCCATTGCCGGCCGCGGCGCTCGATCGCCTCGATCCGGCCGACGCCCGGCAGGATGCCGCCCGTCGCGACCTCGACGAAGCGGCCGTTCTTCATCTCGATCAGCGCGTAGCCGTCGTCGATGTCGCGCAGCACGTAACCGTCGAGGTGGGTCTTGCGCGGATCGGGCTCGGCCTTCGGTTCGGCCTTCGGCTCGATCTTCTTGGCGTCGGGCAGGCTGCCCGTCTGCGTCACGTCGGGGACGGCGGACGCGATGCTGGTGGGCTTCGCGGGCGGCGTCGGGGTGGCGGACGCGACCGGGACGGGGGCCGCGGGGGCCTCGGGCGTCTTGACGGCCGCCACGTGCTTCTCGATCCGCTCGAGACGCTCGATCAGGCCCTGCTGGCGCTGCGGATCGCGCTGCGTGCGCTCGATCCGCTCCAACTGCTCGGCGACCTTGCCGATCCGCCCGACGGTCTCCGCGTTGGTCCGCTCGACCTTGTCGGAGAGCTGGGCCTGCTTGCCGAGGAGTTCGCCGCGCGCGCGCTCGCGCTCGCCCTTGAGCCCGTCGACCGCGACCTTCATGGCCTTCAGCTCGCCGCCGAGCCGGATCATCTCCTCTTGACTGCGGCGCATCGCGGAGGTGGCCTCGCTGAGCCGCAGGGCGGCCATCTGGTCGGCCGGTCCGGTCCTGTGCAGGCCGTGCCCGGCCACGTAGCCGAGGCCGCCGGTCACCACGATCGCGGCCGCGACGGCGGCGGGCCGGCGCCACGCCGTGCCCGCGAGCGCGCCGCGCAGCTTGCGCTCGAACGGCCTCACGCCCTCGATCATCCGGACGGTCCTGCGGACCGGCGCGACCGGGGTCTCGGCGGGAGCGGCGGAGGCCGTCTCGGCCTTGAGCGTGTCGCTTTCGCCGGTCTCGGCTTGGGTGGCGTCGACGACGGTCGGGGCCGCGGCGCCTGGCACCGGCGCGGAGGGTGCGCCGTCGGGTCCGCGCGATCTGAAGAAACCCAGCTTCGTTGCCATCGTGGTCGGTCCCGACACCCTTCAGGAATCGATAACCACGTCGATTTACGAAATCGTTACCGCGACCTCTCGACCTCCGGACCTCCGGACCTCGGCGCTCCCCGAACCCGGACGCCGCGGCCCGATCCAGCATCGCCATAGCGCGTCGGCCCTCTCTTGGGCCTCTGGGCCACGGGAGGTGTGCCGAATCTATCGTTGGTCAATGGATTTCAGGCTCGGCGATCCGGCCGGGACGCGCCAGGAAGTCGAAATCGCAGCCCTCGTCGGCCTGCGTGACATGGTCGGAGAACAGGGCACCGTAGCCGCGCCCGTAGTGAGGTTCGGGTGCGATCCACGCCTCCCGGCGTCGCGCGAGTTCGGCATCGTCCACGAGGAGATCCAGCCGGCGTCCCTCCGTATCGAGCCGGATGACGTCGCCGTCGCGGACGAGGGCCAACGGACCCCCGACCCGGCTCTCCGGGCAGACGTGCAGGATGCAGGTCCCGTAGCTCGTCCCGCTCATGCGGCCATCGGAGATCCGGACCATGTCCCGGACACCGGCGGCGAGCAGCTTCTTCGGAATGGGCAGCATTCCCCATTCGGGCATGCCCGGCGCCCCGACCGGGCCGGCATCCTGGAGGACCAGCACGCTGTCCGGCGTCACGTCGAGCCCGGGATCGTCGATCCGCGCGTTGAGATCGGCGAAGTTGCGGAACACCACGGCGGGTCCGGTGTGCTGGAGAAGGCCCTGCCCGGCGGCGGAGCGCTTCAGGATCGCGCCCCGCGGGGCGAGCGATCCTTTGAGGACCACCAGCGCGCCCGTCGGATAGACCGGATTGTCGAGGGACCGGATCACGTCGCCGTCGAACACCCGGGCGCCGGCGATCTCCTGCCCGAGCGTGCGGCCCGTGACGGTCGTGGTCGAGAGATCGAGATGCTCGGCGATCACGCCGAGCAGGGCCCTGATCCCGCCGGCGAAGTGAAGATCCTCCATCAGGTAGCGGCCCGCCGGCATCACATTGCAGACGACCGGGACGCGCTCGCTCGCCTCGGAGAACCAGTCGAGCGACAGGCCGTGGCCGAGCCGGCCCGCCATGGCGACCAGATGGATGAGCGAGTTGGTCGATCCCGACAGAGCCATGTCGGCCACGACCGCGTTCCGGAAGGCGGCCGGCGTCAGCACGTCGGAGACCCTGAGGTCGTCCCACACCATGTCCACGATCCGCCGTCCCGCGGTCGAGCACATGCGGACATGCTCGGCGTCGACCGCCGGGATCGAACTCGCGCCGGGCAGGCAGAGGCCCATCACGTCGACGAGCGACGTCATGGTGGAGGCCGTCCCCATCGTGTTGCAGGTCCCGGTCGTGCGGACCGTCGATTCGCTGAGCTCCGTCCATTCCGCGTCGGTGATCAGTCCCGCCCGGTGGTCGGCCTCGGCCTGCCACGTGCTGGAGCCCGTGCCGAGCGTGAGGTCGCGCCACCGGCCCTTCGACATCGCGCCCGCCGGGACGAAGATCGCCGGGACGTCCATCGACGCGGCACCCATGACGAGACCCGGCGTGGTCTTGTCGCATCCGCCCAGCAGCACGACGCCGTCCACCGGGTGCTGCCGGATCGCTTCCTCCACCTCCATCGCGAGGAAGTTGCGATAGATCATGCTGGTCGGGCGGGAGAAGCTCTCGCTGACGCTCTGGACCGGGATCACGGCCGGGAACCCGCCCGCCTGCCAGATGCCGCGCTTCACGTCCTCGATCCGTTGCGGAAAGTGGGCGTGACACGTCGCGAAGTCGGACCAGGTCGACACGATGCCGATCACGGGCTTCGCGACGAAATCGTCCGTCGTGAAGCCCGCCTGCTTGATCCGGCGGTGCTTGTGCGCCCCGACCGAGCCCGGCGCGGAGAACCAGAGCTGGCTGCGGAGGTCGGCAACCGTCTTCCGCGGACGGCCGGAGGAGGACGACGTCATCGTGGCTCTTCAGGCCGGTCCGGAGGGATCTGCCTGGATCTCGGCCAGCAGAGCCTCGCTCCGGCGGGCGATGATCCCGGTATCCGAGCCGACGGCCACGAAGGTGTAGCCCGCCTCGAACAGGCGGCGGGCTTCCGCCACGTTGAATTCCAGCATCCCGGACGCCTTCCCGGTCGCCCGGATGGCATCGAGCGCACCCCTCACGGCGGCCCTGACCTCCGGGGCGCCGCTCCGCCCCAGCATGCCCATGTTGGCCGCGAGGTCGTTCGGTCCGACGAAGATCGCGTCAACCCCCTCGATCGCCCCGATCGCGCCGATCGCCGCGACGGCGTCCGGGCTCTCGACCTGCACGATCACGCAGATCTCCTCGTGGGCGCGGGCCGCGTAGTCTGCGACCCGCGCGAAGAGGTTGGCGCGGCTGTTGCCGCTGAACCCCCGGATGCCCTCCGGCGGATACCGGGTGGCCGCGACGGCTCGCGCGGCCTCCTCGGCAGTCTGGACATACGGGAACATCAGCGACCTCACGCCCGCGTCGAGCAGGCGCTTGACCAGGACGGGCTCGTTCCACGGAACGCGGACCACGACCTCCGCCGTCCCGCCGCGCGCGGCCCGCAGATGGTCGGCGACGGCCGCGATGCCGAGGGTCGTATGCTCCATGTCGAGCAGGAGCCAGTCGTATCCCGAGCCGGCGACGATCTCGGTGACATTGACGCTCTCGAGGGTCACCCAGAGCCCCGGCTGCCGTCGTCCCTCCCTCAAGCCGGTCTTGAAACGATTGGTCGGAAGATCAGCCATGTCAGTGGGTCCAGGGTCCGAGCGCGTAACGGTCTACCGCGTCCTCGACGAAGCGGAAGCCGAGGCCCGGCCGGTCGGGCAGGAGGACGTGGCCCTTCTCGCAGGTGAGCTGGGTGTCGACCACGCGGCGGAAGTTGAGGACCTGGTCGTCCGGGAAGAACTCGACATACCGGCAGTTCGGCGTCGCGGCGACCAGGTGGGTATGCAGATCGTGGAACCAGTGGGGGCTGATCGTGACGCCGTAGCTGGCGGCGGTCGCCGCGATGCGCCTGAACTCGCTCACGCCCCCGCACACGCAGGCGTCTGTCTGGAGGATCGCGGCGGCCTCCTTGTCCAGGAGTTCCTTGAACCGCCAGCGTCCGGCCTCGATCTCGCCCGTCGCGATGGAGATGGAGGTGGACCGGGCCAGGCGCGCGTGGTTGTCGATGTCGTCCGGGCTGAACGGTTCTTCCAGGAAGTAGGGATCGTAGGGCTCGTAGATCCGCGCGAAGCGAAGCGCGGTCGGCAGGTCGGACCAGGCGTTGTTCGCGTCCAGCATCAGGACGACGTCCGGGCCGATCCGTTCGCGGACGGCCGCGATCCGGGCCTCCTCCTCCTTCGTGTCGCCGCGCCCGACCTTCATCTTCACGGCGGTGTAGCCCTGCGCGACGTAGCGCTCCATCTCGTCGGCGAGCTGCTCGGGACCTTTCCCGGCGACGTAGTATCCGCCGCTCGCGTAGGCTGGCACCGTCTCGCCGTGCACCGCACCCAGGTACTTGAAGAGCGGCAGCCCGGCCGCGCGGGCATTGCGGTCCCACAAGGCGGTGTCGATCGCGCTGACCGCCCGCATGACCGTGCCGGCCCGGCCCTGAAGAAGCGCCTCCTGGTACATCTCGGACCAGATCCCTTCGACCCGGTAAGGGTCCTGACCCATGACCCGTGTCTGCAGCAACGCGACCGCCTCCGTGAACAAACGCCCTCCGCCGCTCCCGACATAGCAGAAGCCGACGCCGACATGGCCGTCGTCACCCTCGATCTCGACCAGTCCGTAGTGGCGCTCATGGACCTGCCGGATAGAGAACGCCGTCGCGACATCGAGGGGGATGCCGATCGCCCGTCCGCGAATCCGCGTGATCTTCGTCATGACATCTTTCGACCTCGAGCGATCCGCCCCGACGGGACGGTAAGGATCACCTCGAAGGCCGTCAATATTATTATCAACACTTTTGTCGGCATGAATGTGTCGTGGCCGTGATATGGTCGGGTCGGGCTGGAGGTGATCGCATGGACGGGGCTATCGCGGCTGGGGACCGTGCGTCCGCGACGGCCCGTGCGGCCGAGATCGTGCGGGTCCTCGAAGAGGAGATCGCGCTCGGTCAGCTGCGGCCGCGCGAACGCCTGCTCGAGGACGAGCTGACGGTGCGGTTCGACGCCAAGAGACACGTCGTCCGGCAGGCGCTCATCGACCTGGAGGCGATGGGCATCGTGCTGCGTCAGCCCAACAAGGGAGCGGCCGTCCGCGATTTCCGCCCGGACGAGGTGGAGCACATCTATCTCGTGCGCGAGCTCGTCGAGCGCCGCGCCGCCGAACTGATTCCCCTGCCGGGACGGCCGGACCTCGTGGCGGAGCTGTGGCGGATCCACGAAAGCCACAGCTCGGCGGCGGCGCGGGGCGACCTGCACCATGTCTTTCGCGAGAACCTCCTCTTCCACCGCACCTTCTTCGCGGCCTGCGGCGTGCCGCCCCTCGTGGAGGTCATCGAGCAGTTCGCGCTCAGGGCTCACGCGATCCGGTCGTACACGATCGGAGATGCCGGGCTCCTGGAGCGTGTCTGCGCCGAGCACGCGCGCATGGTCGAGCTCGTCGAACGGGGAGAGCGCGCGCAGTTGATCGAGCTCGTGACGGCGCATATCCAGCCGGCCAAGCTCGCGTATCTGCGGATCGGCGCCCGGACGACGGCGCAGGCGCTCACAGCGAACCGGCATTGATGACGAGAACCTGCTTCGTGATCTTCCGGCTCGCGTCGGAGGCGAGGAACAGGACGAGCCCGGCCGCGTCCTCCGGTTCCACGGCTCCGGGCAGGCACTGGAGCGCCAGCATGGCGGCTTCCCCCTCGGGATCGAACCACAGGGCGCGCTGGCGCGGCGTCGGGACATGGCCTGGCGCGATGACGTTGACGCGGATGTTGTCGGGGCCGAGCCGGCGCGCGAGCGAGTTGCTGAAGCCGACGATCCCGGCCTTGGCGGCGCTGTAGAGCGGCAGGTCGGCGACTTCGCCCGGAGCGTCACGCCGGAGGCTCCGTCGATCCGAGCCACGACGCCGGCCGGTCCGACCTCGAGCCTCGCCGGGACCGCGTTCAACCGAAGCAGCCTGCTTCACAGGCCCCGTGGTGACTTGTCCTGCTAGGGACGAGACCCCGCCGTTCTGGCCGCGTTCGAGACCTCGCCGGCGAGGCGCTCCGACGGATCCGGCCATGGCGCGTGCAGGTCGCGGGGGCCGTCCGTGGCCGGATGGGCACGAGAACGCCACGCATGCGGATCCGGGAACAGACACTCGCCGGTCACTCGGGCGACGTCACGCAGGTCCTCGCCGAGCCGGGCCAGGGTCTCGGGCGGGTGCTGACCGTTGATCGTGATACCGGAGAAGCCGAAACGGGGTTGCCCCTGCCGGTCGCCCGCGAGCGACGCGACCGTGACGACGCCCCGATAGAGCTGGCCGTCGTCGAGGCTCCAGCCGCGCTCGCGCGCGAGGCGCGTCTCGGCCGCATAGGCCGCGAAGGTAGGCGGGGCCTGCCAGCGCAGCACCGCGAAGCGCCGGCGCAACTCGTCCTCGGGCAGGTCGAGAAGTGCGGCGACGCACCGCCCGACCGCACCGACGAACATGGGCAACCTCAGCCCGAGCTCCATCTCGACGCGAACGGCCGTATGGGTGAAGGCACGATCGATCAGCACGATGTGCCCGTCTTCCGTGACGCGCCAGAGCACGATCAGCATGTCGTAGCTCAGCGCGAGCCGCTCGATCTCGGGATGCATCAGCTCGGCATGGCTGATCCCCACGAGGCCGGCCGAGAGTTCCGCCACCGCGAGCCCGAGCGTGTAGGTCTTGTCCCCGTCGCGAAAGGCCACGAAGCGGCTGCGTGCCAGCGTCCGCAGGATGTTGAAGCAGGTGCTGGGGCTGATGCCCGTCCCGCGCGCCACGGCCGCGACCCCGAGCGGCGCCGTCGCGGCCGCGAGATGCCGCAGGATCCGCGTGGCGTGGACGACGGCGCCGACCTCGCGCTGCACCGACGTCGTGGTATCCTGCCTGTCCGTCGTCATTCCCGTATCCGATTGCCATTCCGTCCTCGGAATGACAAGGATGCGAGGCCGGGTCGAATCCGGCACGACCAAGCAGCCGGGGTGGGGGGGGGGGAACCCGTCCCGCGAGGCCGGATCCGGGAACGCGCCCGAGAGCGCTGTGCGAGAGCGAAGCACGGGTGATGGCGGTCGATTACGACAGGCTCCTGAACTTCCCCGTCCCGGAGGTGCGTCAACGCCTCACGCGGCGCGACACGGTCCTCTACGCTCTCTCGGTCGGACTGGCGCAGGACCCGACCGACACGCGCCAGCTCGACTTCGTCGACCATCACAGGCCCCTGGCGGCGATGCCCTCGATGGCGGTCGTGCTCGGTCATCCGGGGTTCTGGCTCGCTGATCCGCGGACCGGCGTCGACGCCGTCCGGCTCGTCCACGGCGAACAGGCGATCTCGCTGCGGCGGCCCCTCCCGGTCGAGGGTGAGATCATCGGGCGAACCCGGGTGACGGGCCTCGTGGACAAGGGAGCCGGCAAGGGCGCGCTTCTCTACTCCGAGAAGGAGGTGGTGGACGCGGCGAGCGGCGAGGTGCTGGCCGTGACATCCGCCTCGACATTCCTGCGCGGCGACGGCGGTTTCGGCGGACCGGCGGGTCCGGTGAGGCCGCCGGCCCCGGTCCCGGAGGGCGAACCGGATCTCGTGGTCGACCTCGCGACGCGGCCCGAACAGGCGCTCTATTATCGCCTGAACGGCGACGACAACCCGCTCCACGCCGATCCCGCGATCGCCGCGAGGGCCGGTTTCCCGCGCCCCATCCTGCACGGTCTGTGCACCTTCGGGATCGTCTGCCACGCCGTGCTGCGCGGCCTCGCGGATTACGATCCGGCGCGGCTGCGGGACATGAGCCTGCGCTTCTCCTCGCCCGTCTTCCCCGGCGAGACGATCCGCACGGAGATCTGGCGGGACGGTGGTTTCCAGGCCCGGGTCGTCGAGCGGGACCAGCTCGTCGTCACGAACGGGCTCGCGCGTGTCGCGGCTCCGTGAGCCGGGCCGCTATCGCAGCAACGAGGGAGGGAACACGCGATGGGATTGCTGGACGGCAAGGTCGCGATCGTCACGGGTGCGGGCGGCGGCATCGGGCGGGAGATCGCGCTCGCGATGGCGCTCGCCGGTGCGAAGGTCGTCGTCAACGACATCGGCGCGAGCCTGACCGGGGTGGGCGACCTCTCCGCCACACCGGGCGAGCAGACGAAGCAGATCATCGAGCAGCGCGGCGGCGAGGCCGTCACGAACACCGACAGCGTCGCGGACTGGGCCTCCGCCGGACGGATCGTCCAGAGCGCGCTCGATGCCTTCGGCCGGGTCGACGTCGTGGTGAACAATGCGGGCATCCTGCGCGACCAGATCTTCCACAAGATGTCGCCCGAGGAGTGGCTCGCCGTCATCAACGTCCACCTCAACGGCAGCTTCTTCGTCTCGCGCGCGGCCGCCGAGCACTTCCGCAAGCAGGGCTCCGGCGCCTACGTGCACATGACCTCCACGTCCGGGCTGGTCGGGAATTTCGGGCAGGCGAACTATTCGGCCGCCAAGCTCGGCATCGTCGCCCTGTCGAAATCGATCGCGCTCGACATGCAGCGGTTCGGGGTTCGCTCGAACTGCATCGCGCCCTTCGCCTGGAGCCGCATGACGAGCTCGATCCAGGCCGACACGCCCGAGCAGCAGGCGCGCGTGACGAAGCTGCAGGCCATGGGTCCGGAGAAGAACGCGCCTCTCGCGGTCTATCTCGCGTCCGATGCCGCCCGCGAGGTGAACGGTCAGATCTTCGCGGCGCGCCACAACGAGATCTTCGTGTTCAACCATCCGCGGCCCGTGCGTGGCGCTCATCGGTCCGAGGGCTGGACGCCGGACTCGATCGCCGAGCACGGCATGCCGTCGCTGCGCGCGCATCTGGCACCTCTCGACCGCAGCTCCGACGTGTTCTCCTGGGACCCGGTCTGATGAGCCTGAAAGGGCAGGCCTATATCGCCGGGGCCTACGAGCATCCGGCCCGCAAGGCGCCCGACACCTCGGTCGCCCAGCTCCACGCCGAGGCGGCGCTCGGCGCACTCGCCGATGCGGGCCTGACCAAGGACGAGGTCGACGGCTACTTCTGTGCCGGCGACGCGCCCGGCATGGGGCCGCTCGCCATGGCCGACTACATGAACCTGCGGCTCCGCCACGTCGACAGCACGGAGATGGGGGGCTCGTCCTACATCGCGCATGTCGCGCACGCGGCGGCCGCCATCGCGACGGGACGCTGCAGCGTCGCGCTGATCACGCTCGCGGGCCGGCCCCGCAGCGAGGGTCATTCCGGCACGGCCGCGCGGCCCGTCGTGGCGAACGCGCCGGAGAGCGCCTGGGAGGCGCCGTTCGGGCCTGTCACGGTGAACCTCTACGCCATGTGCGCGATGCGCCACATGCACGAGTTCGGCACGACCCCCGAGCAGCTCGCCTGGATCAAGGTCGCGGCCTCGCACCATGCGCAACACAACCCGGACGCGATGCTGCGCGACGTCGTGACGGTCGAGGAGGTCGTCGCCTCGCCCATGATCGCGGACCCGCTGCGCCGGCTCGACTGTTGCGTCGTCAGCGACGGGGGCGGCGCGCTCGTCGTCGTGAAACCCGAGATCGCCCGGGCTCTGCGACGTCCGCTCGTGCGGATCATGGGGGCCGGCGAGGCGACGAAGGGACAGCTCGGCGGCGCGGTCGACCTCACCTTCTCGGGCGCCAGATGGTCGGGGGCCGCGGCCTTCGCCGAGGCTGGCATCACGCCGGCCGACATCAAGTACGCGTCGATCTACGACAGCTTCACCATCACGGTCCTCATCCAGCTCGAAGATCTGGGTTTCTGCCCGAAGGGCGGGGGCGGACGCTTCGTGCAGGACGGCAACCTCATATCGGGTGTGGGCCGGCTGCCGTTCAACACGGATGGCGGGGGCCTGTGCAACAACCATCCGGCGAACCGCGGCGGCATCACCAAGGTGATCGAGGCCGTGCGGCAGCTGCGCGGCGAGGCCCATCCGGCCGTCCAGGTCGCGAATTGCGATCTGGCCTTGGCGCAGGGGACCGGCGGCCTGCTGGGCAGCCGGCACGGCTCCGCGACCCTCATCCTGGAAAGGGCCTGACGCGATGACGGATCATGCATTGCCGAACCCGCCGATCGGCCCGGAGAGTGCGCCGTTCTTCGCGGCTGCCCGGGAGGGGCGGTTCCTGATCCGGCGCTGCGCGCGATGCGCCAGGACGCATTGGCATCCGCGCGCGCTCTGCCCGTTCTGCTTCGGCGAGACCGTCTGGGAAGAGGCGTCCGGCCGGGGCACCGTGTATAGCTACAGCGTCATGCGCCGCGTTCCATCCCCCTTCGCGATCGCCTACGTGACGCTGGAGGAGGGGCCGACGATGATGACGAATCTCGTCGAGTGCGACC
The DNA here is from genome assembly GCA_964250725.1 of uncultured Enterovirga sp. Taxonomy (GTDB): domain Bacteria; phylum Pseudomonadota; class Alphaproteobacteria; order Rhizobiales; family Beijerinckiaceae; genus Enterovirga. Next base: position 35,749 of record CAXUHE010000009.1, read on the forward strand.
TCGACGCGCTCGCGATCGGACAGGCGGTCGAGCTCCTCTTCCGGCCCTCGCAGGACGGCACGCCCGTCCCGTGCTTCCGGCCGCTCTGATGGACGGGCGAGGGGGTCGGATCAGCTTGGTGGCGGGCCAGGTCGACCGGGAGCGGACGTTCCAGTACCTCATCCCCTGAGCGACACGTCGGCGGCACGTCATCCCCGGTCGGGTCCGGGACTCGTCGTCGGCGCGGGAGCGGGGGCCGCCACCGGGTGGGAGCTCCGTCGCCGCGACCCGTTCGGCCGGCTCCGGAGGCAACGGCGGCGCGACCGGCTCCGATGCCGCCCGGGCCGTGAGGGACGCCGCCGCCGGCCGGTCGCCGCGCCGTCAGGCCACCACGTAGCCGGCATAGCGGCCGCTGGCGCTGGCGCGTCGTAGGAGATCACGACCGAAGCTCGCTCCTGGGTCCGACGGTGACCGGCAGGATCAGGCCACGATCTCCGGCACCCTGTCGGCGGGGGGCGTGTTGCGGGAGCGGCCGATGCGCGGCAGC
>CAXUHE010000010.1:0-15541 GCA_964250725.1 uncultured Enterovirga sp.
AGCGCTGCAATCGCACTGCAGAGGTCAGCGGTTCGATCCCGCTCAGCTCCACCACTCAGTCCTCCCCAAAGTTGGTTTTCGTATCGTCGGCGAATAGAGCCGCAGTGTCCGCGACTTAGCCGGACCGATCGGGTCGAGTGCGCGTCTCTGGCGACCGAACGGTTCGGGATCCCGCTCGAATCGAGTCCTGTCTCTGAGCCCTGGAATCCTGTTTCCCGAGATGGTGATGCGAGCGATCGATTGGTGCCTGCGATCGCGGGCCGACGGCCGGATCACGATCGGGCAATGGCCGAACCTGTCGCTGTGGCTGTTCATGGCGGCATCGGGTGTGGCGTGGATCGCGCGCGATGGCGTGCTCGGGCGCTGGTCCCACGTCGCGGCCGATGTGTTCCTGACGTGGTGGGCGGCGGACGAGCTCATTCGCGGGGTCAACCCGTGGCGGCGATGCCTCGGCGCCGGCGTGCTGGGCTGGATCGCCTGGAGCTGGCTCGCGCGCTGATCAGAGGCCCAGCGCGCGATGCTGATCGGCCCAGATGGGTGGCAGGTCGGCAAGGTGGCGGATGCCGATGCCGCGCGGCAGCCGGCCTGCCACGATGGCGGTGACGATGGCGGGCGAGAGCTGCGCCAGCGACGACGTCATGCGCACGGAGCGCTCGCTCGTATTCTCCCGCGACGCGATGGCGAACGGTCCGGCGACGCGGTCCGCCACGAGGTCCCCCATCCAGGCCCGCCCGGTCGCGATCGCCCGGAGGATGCGAGCCCGGTCCTCGGCCTTCATGGGCCTAATGGTGGATCGGTCGGTGCCGGCCGGCACCACGATCTCCCGCCGTCGCCGGGTCGGGACCGGCGACCAGGGCACGTCGATCGTGTCGTCGCCGTTCGCGAGTGTCAGCTCGAGCCGATCCGGATGCACGCTGACATGGGTCAGGCAGGCGTCGACCAGCTCGGCATCGCTCGCTGGCTGGCGTGAGGCAGGCATCGCTGCCCGCAGCGCCCGGACCACCTCGGCCTCGATCTCGGGTGCGGGTACGCGTGTGATGGATCCGGCATCGTGATCCTTGTACCCCTCCAGCAAGGCTCGGCTGACGTAGTAGCGGTACTGCCGCGATCCTTTCCGGGCATGGGTGGGCTACATCGTGGTCCCGCTCCCGTCGCGGACGCGCCCGATCAACAGATGCAGGGAGGCGAGACGCCGGGCCGTGTGCCCCCGAGCCTCTGACACCGGAGCCTCGTGATTCGGGCAGATGCCCGTTGTCGGTCCGTCGGATTGCAGCCGTGTGACGGTGTGCGCCCTTTCGCGATTGGGCTCAGTTCGACCTCAGGAATTCCGACACCTCAAGCAGCACGAACTCGTTGTCGTCGGCCTTGTTCGGGTCCCGGCTCGACGAGAAGGGCAGGTTGTTGTCGTTGCCCACCACGATGTGCCGCTCGTCCACGATGTCGACGTTCTCGATCGTTAGGAACGGGAACGCGAGGGTGCCGTCGTTCAGCGGCTTGCGCGCCTTCTTGTCCGGATCCGCGATCTTGAGGAGGTCGATGTAGCCGATCTTGCGCACCGGGCCGTTGGCGTTCTGGTCCGACATCTCGATCTTGAACACGCGCTTGAACTTGGCCGGGCTGGCGAAGCAGTCGGGCCGCTTCTCGCCGCTCTTGCAAGCCTTGTCGGGCGTGCCTTCGCCGTCGTCGCGCTCGATGATCAGGCCGTGCGTCGCGTCGATCAGGTTGAAGTCCCCGATCGCGTTGCCCTTCTCGCCGAGCACGTATTTCCAGTGGCGTCCGGTCCAGGCCTCGGCCGCGACGTCGAATTCGAGGATGCGCAGGACGTCCCGCCCGTCCTCGGTCGTCTCGGACGCCTTCATGTCCGGGCTGAAGATCGGCCCTTCGAGGAGCGCGTAGAGGTGCCGTCCGTCGGGCGAGGACGCCATGCCCTCGAAGCCCTTGGAGCGCCGCAGGTTGAACGCGACCGCACCGCCCGGCACGGCCGGGGTCGTCACCGCATAATGGTCGGGCGAGCGCACGGGCTTGCCGTCCGCCAGCGTCTCGAACACTGCCTCCACCTTGCCCGAACGGTCGGCGCGCAGGAGGTAGGGCCCGAACTCGTCGCCGATCCAGATCTTGTCGCCGACGAACTGGAAGCTCTCGATGTCGAAATCCGATCCCGTGAGGTAGCGCTTGGCCGTCCCCTCGTTGGCGATGCGGAACGGCACCTTCTTGTCGGCATCGTGCAGGAAGGTCGTCTCGATCCGCTCGACGCTCCCGCCCTGCCAGTCGATCCGGTAGTGGTTGAGGTAGAGCATGGAATCCGGCGAGTTCGCCTTCGAGCCGTAGCCGTTGTCGGTGATCACCCAGAAGGTGCCGTCCGCCATCCGCTTGATCCCGGAATGCCCCTGAAGCGGCTGGCCCCGGAAGGGAAGCTTCACGCCGGTCGGGCGTCCGTCGGACAGGCCTTCGACGGTGCCGACCGCGTCCACCCGCTTGCCGGTCGTGAACTTGCCCGAGACCTTGAGGTCGTCCGGCGCGTCGGCCGGGGCCTCGACGAAGCTCAGCGCCGGGAGCACGGCGTGACCCGCGAGCGTCGCGGTGAAAGGCTGCTGGGCATGGGCGGCGCCGGCGGCCAGGATGGCCGCGAGCGCCACCGAACCGGCGAGAAACGTCTTGCACGACATTGAAAGCCTCGGGCGGGTTATGTTCGACGCGCAGGTCTCTGCGCCCGGCGCATGTCTCTGATCCGACGGAGCGATGACGGATTGATGACGCTCACGACCTGAGCGCCGCCGCTGGATCGGACCGATAAGCCAGCACGGCCGGGGCGGCGGCCGCGAGGGAGCCCAGCGCGAACAGTCCCGCCGCCAGGGCGACGTCGCCCCAGGCGGGCTGGAACGCGAGGCCGAGGCCGGTGCGCGCCTCGATCAGCCGCGACACGAGGGCGGCGCCGGCCCAGCCGAGCACCAGGCCCAGCGCGCAGCCGGCCCCGATCAGGATCGCGGCGCCACTCCAGACCACCGCCATGATGTAGCGCGGCGGAGCGCCGAGCGCCCGCAGGATTGCGTAGCGCCGGGCTCGCAGCCCCGTCAGCACGACGACGAGCGCGAGCAGTGCCGCGAACATCAGCGCGCTGTTCAGCCAGGAGGCCGCGACCAGGACGTCGCGCACCTCGCCGAGCCGCGCATAGAGCGACACCAGGATCTCGGCCGGGAACACCGCCATCGTGTCGGCCCGCCTGTACTGCGCGCGGAGCGCGTAGGCGTCCGCGACGGCGCGGGGCTTCACCACGATCGCCGGGACGCCCGGCGTCGCGAAGGCGTTGAAGGGCGGCCCGATCCGGCCGGGCGTCGCGTGCCCGTTGCCGAGCCCGTGTGTCGCCCAGACGCTCTCGACGGGCAAGAGGATCGCGCGGTCGTAGGGCGTCCCCGTCCGGGGCATGCGGCCGACGATCGTGTAGGTGACGTCCGCGTGGCGGTGGCGCGCCTCCTCCTCGGCCGAGACGCCGCGCTCCGCCGTGCCGTGCGAAGGCACGATGCTCTCTCCCAGTCCGAGGCCGGCATCGGACCCGGCGACCGCCTCGCCCTCGGCCGCGAACATGCGCCCCTCGCTCGGGGACAGCCTGCCCCAGCGCGACGCGAAGGCTGCCGTCGTGCCGATGACGGGATGGCCCGACACCACGTCCCCGAAGGCGATCGGAGCGGCCTGCGCGACGCGCGGGTCGGACGCGAGCGCGGCGAGCACGCGGCCGTTTACGAGGTTCAGCGCCGTCAGGTCGAGATAGACGCTCGTCAGGATGAGCTGCGTCTCGCTGCCGGGCGCGCCGATGACGAGGTCGAAATCGTCCGCCGCACGGGCCGAACCGCCGCGCAGCATCCGCTCCTGCGCGCTGATCGCGACCGCGCTCGCGACCGACAGCGCGACGAGGAGCGGGACCGCGAACGCCACCCAGCGCATGGCCCTCAGGTCCGCCACGATGACGGGAAACGGGTTCATGCGGCCGCTCGATCATCTACCATACGGCCGTCCGCCATGCGCCAGACGCGGCCGATCCGGCGGATCAGCGCCTCGTCATGCGTCGCGACGATCAGCGTCGCGCCGATCCGGCCGGCCGTGTCGACCAGGAGCTCGCCCAGCGCGTCGGCGTTGCGCCGGTCGAGGCTGGCGGTTGGCTCGTCGGCCAGGATCACGGCGGGCTCGCACAGGAGCGCGCGCGCGATGGCGGCGCGCTGCTGCTCGCCGCGCGACAGGAGGCCGGCCCGGCGGCGCGGCTCCGGCAAGCCCACCATCGCGGCGAGTTCGCCTGCCTGGGCCCGCGCGGCGGGCGTAATTCGCCATCCCGAGAAAGAGAGTGGCAACAGGATGTTCGCCAGGACGTCGAGCTCGGGCAGGAGGTGGAAGTCCTGAAACACGATGCCCACCGAGGCTCGCCGCCAGGCATCGCAGGCGGCGGCGGACAGGCTCGCGAGATCCGTCTCCCCCCACCGGACCGATCCGCGCCCGGCGCGCGCGATGCCCGCAAGAGCGTTGAGAAGGCTCGTCTTTCCGCATCCTGACGGGCCGGTCAGCGCGACCCGTCCGCCGGCCGCGAGGGCCAGCCGGGCGACGTCGAGGATCGGCGCGGCCTCGCGGGTCCGCATCAGGAGGTCGGCCGCCGCGAGCGGCAGCCCTCCCGGCATCAGGTCTCGTAGCCGGCCCGGGTCAGCCGGATCTGGCTCACGAAACCCGTCTCGGGATCCGTCCAGGAGCCGAGGTCGAGCCGGCCCGATACGCTCGTGCGCGCCCCGGCCGGCGCGAGAGCCGCCTGCGCGCGCAGGTACACGACCACGATGTCCAGCGGCCAATCCGCGTCCGACTGGCAGAACGGGCAGATCGCGAGCGGCTCGCGGGTCAGCACGAAGAACGTGCTCTCGGCCTTCAGTGGCGGCGCCATGTAGCCGGCGAGCGCGACCTCGCGGCCCCGGAGCGCCACGATGCGCTCGTCGAACGCGAGGCCGAGCACGCCGAAGCTCTTGTAGAGGCCCTCGAAGGTGATGCGCTCGGACGCCGCCACGGCAGGTCGCGCCAGCGCGGCGAGCGCCGGAATCGCGAGCGCGCCGAGGAGCGCCCCGCGGCGGGTCGGCGTCGCTACGTTCCCCACGGCGTCTCCTCCGTCACGGTCGCGGCGCAAGGCCGAGCGCCGTGGTCATGATGCGGAAGACGCGCGTGTTGTCCATCCGGCCGTGGAAGAGTTCGGCACCGGGACCCATCGCGGTCAGGACCACGTCGTCGGCCGAGTGGACGCCCTGGCTGACGTCGAGCCCGAGATTGCCCTGGCGCCTCACCGCCATCGGGGAGGTGCAGTTGCGCTCGTTCGCCGCGTAGACGTTGCGCTGCCCGGGCGCCGGGACGGCCGGCACGTTCTCGCCCGCGAGGTAGGGCTTGCCGGTGTCGCAGAAATCCGGGTAAGCGCCGAACACGAAGGCGAGCCGTCTCGAGACGTCGACGGTCGCCGGATACCCGCTCGCGTCGGCTGCGGGGTAGTTCGGGAACCCCGCTTCCGCATAGACGCCGAGCTTGTCGCGCAGGAGGTCGCCCGGGCGGTTGTCGTCGTAGGTGCCCACGACCGAGACCGGGTGCGCGTGGTCGCCCACCACTATGATCAGCGTGTCACCGCGCGGGGCCGCGAAGTCCTTCGCGACCTTCACGGCGTTGTCGAGCATGATCGTGTCGTAGATCGCCCGCTCGGGGTCGAGCGAGTGGCTGTACTTGTCGATGCGCCCCGACTCGACCATCAGCACGAAGCCGCTCGGGTCCCGCGACAGGATGTCGAGCGCGGCCTTCGTCTCCTCGGCCACGTCCGGCTGGTCCGGGAAGCGGTCGACCGAGCCCTTCTTCAGGATCTTGAGATCGAGCGCGCCGTCGACGTTGCTCGTGTTGAAGAGGCCGAGCAGCTTCGTGGTCGCGGGGTCCGCGGCGGCCGCCTTCATCTCGCTCGCCGTCGGGGCGAAGCGGTAGCCGGCCTCGCCGAACTTCGCGACGAAGTTCTGCTCGTCCGTGCGCTTGGAGCCGAGCGTCGATCTGGGCAGGAAGTTCGGCGAGCCGCCGCCCATGATGACGTCAGGCCGGACGGCGTAGAACATCTCCACGATCTCGTTGAAGTCGGAGCGGCGGCGCGTGTGCGCCACCATGCCGGCCGGGGTCGCGTCCTCGACCTCGGTGTTCGTCACGACGCCGAGCGCGAGCGCGCCGCCGGCCCGGCGCTTCGCCAGCTCGCCGATCGTCTCGACCTTGGGATGGTCGAGCGTGTTCTTGTTCTGCGCGCAGTAGACGCCGAGCGCGTTCACGCACGACTTGTGGCCCGTCGTGTAGGCCGACATCGCATTTGCCGAGTCGGTCACGATCGAGTCCGTGCCGGAGGTCGAGACCAGCGCCATGTGAGGCATGTCGTCGATCGCGAGTTCGCCGCCGTAGCGTCCCTCGCGCATGCCCTTCGACAGGATGCGCGCGGCGGTGCGGTGCGCGACGGACATGCCGTCGCCGATGAACAGGATGACGTTCTTCGCCCGCCGCTCCGGCGTGCCGAACACCTCCCAGCCGACGCGGGACGTGCGTCCGCCCTGTGTCGCCTCGACCGTGTAGGCGCCCGGCGTCGCGAGGCTCGCGCCCCGGATCCAGAAGGCGGACCGATCCGCACCGTCCTCGCGCTGCACGAAGACCGCGTCTCGGCCGAGCAGGGAGGCCGGCGGGGCGCCATTGATGACGACCTTGACGTCACCCTCTGCCGGCGCTCCCGGGAACTCGACTTTCAGGTCGAAGCGCGCCCCGGCCAGGATCTCGGCGCGGTCGAGCGGATAGATCGTCTGCGCCTGGGTCTGCGCCGCGAATGTAACCATGATAAAGACGCAGCATGAAAGCAGCGCGCGACGAGGGATCATGCGTGACGTGACTCCGACTTAACGTGCGAGTAGCTGCACCTTCTATGACAACCTGATGACGTCAGTAACCTCTCAGAATGAAGGTGATGGGCCTTTACAGCAGGCTGAACAATCGGGCTACCCCCGCTCGAGACGACAACAGTTCTCTGATCAGGGTGTGCCCATCCCCAAACTCTACGTCGAGCCTTACTCTGCGACGGCTTCCAGCTCCCTAACGATCTCATGCGGGTCGAACCCGATGGCGGCCGCGATGTCGAGGAGCTCGACGACGTCGATGCGACGCTGACCGGCCTCCATGGTGGAAACGAAGGGCTGGTGACGTCCGAGTGCGCGCGCGACGTCGACCTGCGTCATGCCGGCCGCCTCGCGGTAGCGGATCAGGAGCTCGGCGAGGCGCTTGTGGCGCGCTGAGCTGAGGGTCTGGGTCATGCCGGGCCGACGTGAGGACGGCCAGACGAGTAGGAGGGCGCGCGGCGTATCTAAAAAGTAGATATTCTGCTGGACTGTGCGGCTCGCCGGAGCGACACGTCTGTCCTGGCTAAGTGGCTTGGAGCACTGGGACGGATGGCAGGGAACGCACCATACCATTGACCGAAACCCACGCCGACCTAACGGCCGGTCTTGCGGGTTCATCCCAACCTCCGGTGCGCTACATCAAGCTCGGCCCAGGGGGCGCCTGGGCGAAGCGCTCGCTGGAGCACGGGGAGATCCACTTCGGGCACCGGGAGGTGGCGCACGAGGTGGCGGCGACGCGAGACCGGGCCGCGATCATGTCGGTCCTGACCGCGAGCGAGCGCCGCAACCCGATGAAGGCGGCGGACTTCGCGCGCGAGGTCATGAACTTCTACACGCTCGGTCCGACGCGATCTGGATCACGTTCGACGGCGGGTACCTCTGGTGGGCGCGGGCCGAGCCCGAGGTGATCCCGACGGAGAGGAGCGACACGACCGGCTCGCGCTTCCGGCGCACGATAGGTCCGTGGCGCAAGACGGACGAGTTGGGGCGAGACCTGCGCGAGAACGCGCTCAGCACCCGGCCCCGGTCGCTTTGCCATAAAGGCGACCTCCGTTCGAGACAGCCTGACCTCGTTCAGGCCGCTCCTCGCAACCCGTCTTGCCGGTCCGCCCAGTCCTCAAGGAACAGGGGCACTCGATCCGCACTCATTGGCTTTGCGTAAAAGAACCCCTGCGCATGGTCGCAGCCGTGGCGCTTGAGGAAGTCGGCCTGCTCTGGGGTTTCGATCCCCTCGGCCGTCACCTGCACGTTGAGGCTCTGGCCAAGCCCGATGACGGCCGACACGATTGCCTCGTCGTCTGCAGCACGACCAAGGCCCGATATGAAGCTCTGATCGATCTTCACGTTGTCGACTGGGAATTGCTTCAGGTGGGTCAGCGACGCGAACCCGGTGCCAAAATCGTCGAGCGCGACCGTCACGCCGCGGCCGTGAAGGGCATTCAGCTCGATGAGCACACGATCCGAGCTGCGCCCGAGGAAGACCGTTTCCGTCACCTCCACCTCGAGGTTCTCGGGGGCGAGTCCACATTCGTCCAGCGTCGCGAGGGTGCGTTCCGCGAGATCGCTCGTGGCGAAGTCCGCCGTCGAGAGATTGACCGCCATCCGCCCGCAGGCGAGGCCGCGGTCGAGCCACCCGCGCAGGTCCAGCGCCGCCTTGCGCATCATCACCGACCCGATCCTCCGTGCGATCTCGGAATCGGTGAAGACCTCGCCGAAGGCCGCCGGGGTCAGGATCCCTCGGGTCGGATGCCGCCATCGGGCGAGCGCCTCAAATCCCGTGACTGCACCCGTGCGGAGGTGGACCTTGGGCTGGTAGAACGGCTCGATCTGATCAAGCGCGAGTGCATGTCCGACATCCTGCACGAGAGCGAAGCTTCGCTCCCGCCTGAGGCGGATCTCCGACGTATAAGAAACGACCCTATCGCGACCATCCGATTTGGCGCGATAGAGCGCTAAGTCCGCGTCCTTCATCAGCTCCGATGGATCCCGATCATGGGTCGGGAACGTGGCGATCCCGATACTGGCGCGCGACTTGAGGGCGCCCGCCTGTTCGAGGGATCGAGTTCGTAAGGCCGACAAGATCGCCTGTGCCCTGCCGACGGCCAAGCTGGTCGTGCCCGGCGAGATGAGCGTGATGGCGAACTCGTCGCCTCCGAGCCTGCCGATCGTCTCACCTGGGACGACGTGCTCTCGAAGGATCGCAGCCGTTCTGACCAGGAGGTGGTCGCCGACGTGGTGGCCGAGCGTGTCGTTGACGTCCTTGAAGTCGTCGAGATCGAGGAACACAAGGGATACTTCCCGGCCCGTGCCCTCCGCGCCGCGGAGCGCCTGCTCGAGGCAGTGGAGGAAGAGCGTGCGGTTCGGCAGGCCGGTGAGGGCGTCATGATTGGCCGCTCTCCACAACTCGTCCTCGGCCGCCTTGAGAGCCGTGATGTCGAAGGTCAAACCGACCAGACGATCTCGGCCGAGTTCGTCCGCTTCGATGACACCACGCCCGGCGAGCCACATCATGTCCCGCCCAGGCGGGAAATATCTGAATTCGACCGGCTCCGAGTTCAGATCCGCCGGCTTGAAGGTCTCTACCCGCGCTCTGTCGTCCGCGTGAATCCGCTTCAGAAAATCGGCGAAGGGACCCGAGCCGATTCCCAGGACGTCCCATGAGTTGTCAGATCGCGTGACCCATCCGGAGGAGAGCAGCAGCTCGGATGCGACGGCGCGTCCGCCATGCAGAGCGAGGTGGAGCCGCTTCTCGCTCTGGGCGAGTGCGCGGCTCTCCCGGTCCCTTTCGGTCACATCCTGAAAGGTGCCGGCTGTGCGGACCCCTTGCGCGGTCTGGAAGGCCCGACCAGACATCGTGATCCAACGCTGCTCCCCGGCAGGCTCGGCGACGACGCGAAATCCGGACTGAGCGGGCTGTTCGCCGGGCGCGACACCCCGCAGGACAAGCGCTTTGATCCTCCGACGGTCCTGCCGATGCACGCGAGCCAGAAAGGACGGGAGACTGACTGGACCGTTCTCGGTCAGCCCCACCATGGCTCTCGCCGCGCCAGAAAGCTCGAGAGGGCGCTCGGGGCCGCTCAGGTCCCAGGTCCCGAGTCCTGTCGCCTCTCCGGCCAATCTCAAACGCTCCTCCGCGACGAAGAGAACCTGCGCTCGCTCCTCGGCTGCAACTCTCGTTCGTTGAAGTTCCAGCTGACCTACGAGTATCGCCGCGAGATCCCGAAGCCAGCCGCGCTCACGCTCGGAGAACGTCCTGGGTTTCTGATCGACGAGGCAAAACGCCCCGAGCCGGATACCGGGATCGAGCGCGAGCGGCGCTCCTGCGTAGAAGCGGATGCGATGTCCAGCCGTGACGAGCGGGTTCGCGGAGAACCGCTCATCTTCGTGTGTCTCCGGCACCACGAGCAGATCGTCGCTGAGGATGGTGTGATTACAGAACGCGACATCCCGCGGCGTGCTCTCCTCTTCGATCCCGACACGAGCCTTGAACCACTGGTCGTCCTTCCCGATCAGAGAAACGAACGCGATCGGCACCGAGAACATTTCACTGGCGAGCTTACAGATGCGATCCATGATTGGATCGTTGGCGGAGGAAAGAATTTTCAATCGGTCGAGCGCGTCTAGCCGTTCCGCCTCAAGCCCACCCACAGGATATTCGATATGCTGCATCGGTAGGTCTCTCGGCTGTAGCCGTCTGCATTCGCAGAAGACCTTCATCCTGTGTGACGTGGGCTCTTCCGATCTTATTTGTAACCCCCAATCCCGGATTATCTGCCAGCGTGAGACAAACCACCCGACTTCCGTGTGTTAGCGGAGCAGAAAATATCGCGCTATTTTAAGATGATACCAGCGCTCAACATGAAAGTTCTCGACAAATTTTGATCTTTTGCCCTCCTTATCGCGTAAATGTTCGGTATCGAGCCTCGATTAAATTGACTTCGTACTAGATAAATGTAACCACTGATTCGGAGATGGGCATCGTGTGCGCTTCCTGAGGAGCTAAGCCTTGCTGAAGGTGCTCATAGCTGAAGACAGCGTTCTTTTAGCGGATATGCTTGAAGCTGTCCTATGCTCTGAAGGTTACGAGGTTATCGGGATAGCGAATACCGTCCAGAAGGCCGTCGCCTTGGCCGATCTCCACAATCCTGATCTCGCTGTGCTCGATTTTCGACTGGCTGCGGGCGGCTTCGGTTCCCAGATCCGGCCTCTGTTGCAGGATAAAGCGTCGATGGGGATCCTATATGTCTCGGGAGACGAGCTGGACACGACTCTGACAAGTGCGGATGGCGAGGGATATATTCAGAAACCCTACGCGCTGGAGGACCTGATTCAGGCGCTCCGCACGATCCGCGAGATCAAACTCGGCGTTGTCGACGGCTTTGTGACGGGCCCTCGAGGGTTTCGTCGCTTCAACGACTACTTGACGCCCATCCGGCCGGCGGCATGAACACGACGCGGCAGGTCGAACGGCTATTGCGCCAGCAGGCGGCACTGGCAAGGTTCGGAAGCTTCGCGTTCGGTGAACCGAGCCTGCAGGCGATCCTGTCGGAGGCCGCTCGGATCTGTGCGGAGTGTCTGGACGTCCCGTTCTCCAAGATCTGCCGGCACCGGTCGGATCACGACGACCTTCTGATCGTCGCGGGCTTCGGCTGGCAGGCGGACATCGTCGGCCACGTCGTGTCGCAGGCCGACGAGACATCGACGCAGGGCCGGGCCTTCGTCACGGGCGAGCCCGTGATCCTCGAGAACACGGCCACGAACAATAGCTATCGGCTTCCGCCCTTCTATGCCCAGCACGGAGTGGTCTCGACGGTCGACGTTCTGATCAAGGGGACGAGCGGACCATTCGGCGTGCTCGAGGCCGACAGTACGGTTCAGCGCAGCTTCGATACGCACGACATCAACTTCCTGACCGGCTTCGCCAACGTGGTCGCAGAGGCGGCCGGAACCGCGGAACGTACCGCCTCCCTGCGGGCGGCTCTTGCCGAACTGCAGAAGCTCACCGAGGAGAACAGCACACTTGCTGCTGAACTGCAGCATCGGGTGCGCAACAATCTCCAGCTAGTCTACGGGATGCTGGTTCGGCAGGTGGAGGCTTCCGAGGATTCCGGAAAAGAAGGCATCCGGGCGATCGCGCGTCGCGTGATGACACTGTCGAGGATCTACGATCACCTACTCGGGCATGGCTTGGTGCAAACGATCGATTTCGGTGCGTATCTTGGATCACTATGTACCAGTCTAAGTGATTTTCAAGAAAAGGGACCCTTCGAAGTCAAACTGATCTGCGACGCCGGGGCGATGGCGCTTCCGTTGGACCTCGTGACGGCGCTTGGAATCATCGTCACGGAAATCACCTCGAATGCCTATCTTCACGCGTTCAAGTCAGGACCGGGGACCATCCGGGCGAGCCTCGTCCGAAATGGCGACAACGGTAATCTGACCATATCCGATGATGGCGCTGGGTTCGCCGCTCAGGATCATAGCAAGCGGCATGGCGTCGGCTTGATAAGGCGGTTGATGGAACAAGAAAATGGGTCGGCCGAGCTCATCACCTATCCGGGAACGACCTGGAAGCTGGCCTTCGCGATTGGTTCGCCGCCTGTTGATCGTGAACCCTTGGCTGGGCATCGACCATAGAGGGCGAGCCACGCTCCAGGGTACGATAAAGGCGCGTTATACGCTCCGGCTGCAGGCAGGACGCTCATCTTACAACTCCCGCGGTCGCAAGCATTTCGAGACTTTTGAGGGCATGACCGAGCCGGACGAGCGACCGGCTCGACATCCCGCTCGGCTGCCTTGGCTCCTGTGAAGAAGCCGTCCGCGTGGTGGCGCGCGGAGAACCGCGGCATGTCTCACCGATCCTGCGGTACAGGAGGCCTATTTCGGGCGGAAGCACGATGCTGAGCGTCTCGCAGCTCTCGGCTAGCTACGGGGCGATCCGGCCGTCCGGGGCGTAAGCCTCAAGGTCGATGCCGGTTCGCTGTCTGTCCTGCTGGGCGCGAACGGCGCTGGCAAGTCGACGACGTTGCGCGCGATCGCCGGGCTTCACCGGCCGGTATCCGGCTCCGTCCGCCTCGGCCAGGAGGAGATCTCGCGCTTGTCGCTTCAGCGCGTGGTGAAAGCCGGCCTTGCCCTCGTTCCCGAAGGCCGCATGGTGGTCGCGCCGCTGACGGTGGAGGAGAACCTCACCCTCTCGCTCTTCGCCGGGCGGGAGAAAGACCCGGACGCGATCGAGCGCGTTTTCGCCCTGTTCCCCCGGCTGAAGGAGCGTCGCTGGCAGCGGGCCGGCCTGCTATCCGGCGGCGAGCAGCAGATGCTCGCCATCGGCCGCGCGCTCATGACCCGGCCGCAGGTTCTGGTCCTCGACGAACCTTCTATGGGGCTCGCGCCGGCCATCGTCGAACTCGTCTTCGAGGCCATCATGACCTTGCACCGGCATGGCCAGTCGATCCTCCTTGTCGAGCAGAACGCCGCGCTGGCGCTTTCCGTCGCCGACTACGGCTACGTCATGAAGCGCGGCGAGATCGTTGTGCAAGACGCTCCAGCAGCACTTCGGAACAACCCCGAAGTGATCGAGGCCTATCTCGGCTGAGCGCTCACGGTTCGGAACGCGCCACGGCGCTTCCCGCGCCAGGCCCAGCGTCGGAAGGTCCGGTTCTTACCGACCAGGGGCAAGCCGGCTGAGATCTGGACGCGCCCGAGCTGCTCGTCGTCACTGGCAATGAGGCATCAACTTCGCGAGAGATTCGGCGGTCTGGGTCTTCTCTTGCGTGGACAGCATCGCGACGAGCCGGCGCTCGACGTCGGCGTGGTCGCGCATCGCCGGTTCGACCAGCCGACGTCCGGCTTCCGTCAGTTCGACGATGACACCCCGACCGTCCGTCTCATCGGCCATGCGACGCACGTGCCCCGCTCTCTCCAGCCGGCGCAGGAGGTTCGACAGGCCACCCGAGGTCAGGATGAGGGTGTCGAGCAACGCTTTCGGAGACATGCGGTAGGGGGCTCCCTGGACCCGGAGCGTCGCGAGTACTGCGAAAGCCGGATATCTCAGCCCGTGCTCCGCCAGCGCGCGCTCGATCGCGGCCAGGAACATCTCGTTGAGGTGAAGCAGCCTGCCGACGATCGCCTTGCCGGAGCAATCGATCTGGGGGAACTCCCGCCGCCAGCGCCGCATGCCGGCGCCGACCCGATCCTCCTCCCGTTGCTCCTGGGACGCCTCCGACACGATCCGCCGTGCCGCGTCGTTCCGCATGCGGTTTCTCCTACCGGTCCAGCGAGGCGCCGTCTTCCGCCGCGCCGACGCATCTGATCCTAAACTCTCACCGTATCTCTTATCTTTCTTGAAAGACAAAATGGGTTCTGCCATGGTTGCTTGTTGGGAGCAGCTGGCCGCTCGTGCAAACGAACCGCCGGATGGCTTCGAGTTCAAGCCTTCGGACGGAGTCAGCACCATGCGCCATCGCATTCGCATCGCCGTCGTCCTGTTCGGCGCCTGCGCGACGGCCGCTTCGGCCGAGGAACTGGTGGTCGGCTCGTTCGGGGGATCGTTCGCCGACAACGTGAAGGCCTGCCACGTCGCGGCCTTCGAGAAGGCGACGGGCGCGACCGTGTCGCTGAAGCTCGGCAACTCGTCGCAATTCGCCGCCGCGCTGCGGGCAACGGGCGGCAAGCCCGACATGGACATCGTCTACATCGACAACTCGCTCGCCGCCCAGGTCCACGGCGAGAAGCTCGCCGAGATCATCGACCGCAAGAAGCTCGCGAATGCAGGCGATCTGATCCCGAGCGCCTGGGGCAAGGACGACGCCTATGTGGTCGCCATGGTGAGCGCGACCGCGCTCGTCTACAATCCGAAGCTGGTGAAGAGCACGCCGACCTCGTGGCTCGACATCGCGGATCCGGCCTATGCTGGCAAGTACGCGATCGGCGACATCAGCGGCACATCCGGCCTGCACTACCTGCTGGCCCTCAACAAGCTGAAGGGTGGAACGCTGGAGAACATCGACCCGGGGATCGAGACGATCAAGCCGATCGCGAAGGCCTCGGCCGGCCTCTATACTCAGG
The DNA here is from genome assembly GCA_964250725.1 of uncultured Enterovirga sp. GTDB lineage: Bacteria > Pseudomonadota > Alphaproteobacteria > Rhizobiales > Beijerinckiaceae > Enterovirga. The sequence goes on from CAXUHE010000010.1 coordinate 14,979, forward strand.
CGGACCAGCTCCTCTCCCTCTTCGAACGCGAGGAGGTCGCGATCGCGCCCTGGTACCCGGATCGCGCCGGGGTCGCCATGGACAAGGGCCTGTCGCTCGCGGTCGCCTACCCGAAGGAGGGCGCGGTCGGCATTCTACCCGCGGTCGTGATCCCGAAAGGCACCGCAAAAGCCGAGCTCGCGCTCAAGTTCCTCGACCAGATCCTCTCGGCCGACGGCCAGGGCTGCTTCTCGGAGCGCGCCTATATCGGGGCGGTCAACACGAAGGTGAAGCTGTCCGATAAGGTGCAGAAGATCGTTCCGAACGGCGAGAGCCTGGAGAAGGCCTGGTTTATCGACCCCGAGGTCATTGCCAAGAACACTGCCGCCTGGACGCGGCGCTGGCAGCGCGAGGTCGCGCGCTGATCGGCACGTCGGGCGAACGCGGTCATGAGCGCGCTCCGCTTCGAGCGGCTCGGCAAATCGTACGGCGAGGCCGACATCGTGCGCGACGTCTCGCTCACGATCGGGGAGGGCGAGTTCGTCTCGCTCCTCGGCCCGTCCGGCTGCGGCAAGACGACGACG
>CAXUHE010000010.1:15551-30328 GCA_964250725.1 uncultured Enterovirga sp.
GGTGGATCACGTCAGCTTCGCCCTGCCGGCGGGGCAGATGTTGGCGCTGCTCGGGCCATCGGGCTGCGGCAAGACGACGATCCTGCGCATGGTCGCGGGCCTCGTGGAGCCGAGCCGGGGCCGGATCCTGATCGGCGACGAGGATGTCACCCGGCTCCCGCCGAACAGGCGCGGGCTCGGACTCGTCTTCCAGTCCTACGCGCTGTTCCCGCACCTCACGGTCTACGAGAACGTCGCGTTCGGGCTGCGTCGTCGCAAGGTCATGGGCGCCGAGCTGGACGGACGCGTCAGGGACGCGCTCGCGATGGTGCGCCTCGCGAGTTTCGGCGCCCGCTACCCGCGCCAGCTCTCGGGCGGTCAGCAGCAGCGTGTCGCGCGAGCCCTGGCGCCGCGTCCGCGCGTGCTCCTCTTCGACGAGCCGCTCTCCAACCTCGACGCACAGCTGCGCGACGAGATGCAGATCGAGCTGAAGCGCCTGCAGCGGGGTCTCGGCGTGACCACGCTCTTCGTCACGCACGACCAGGGCGAGGCGCTGTCGATGTCAGACCGCGTCGGCGTCATGGCGAAGGGCGTCATCCAGCAATTCGCGACGCCCGAGGAGATCTACCATAGCCCGGCGACCGGTTTCGTCGCGAGCTTCATCGGCAAGCCGAACCGGCTCTCGGGCACGGTCGTGGCGCGCGAGGGTGTGGGCGGGCGTCTCGTGGTCGACGGCGGACTCGCACTCTCTGCGGATCGGATCGATCAGCCCGTGGGCGCGCGGGTCGAGATCATCGTCCGGCAGGAGACGATCCGGCTCGTCGCCGAGACCTCCGGCCAGGGCACGCTGTCCGGCACGATCGCGCTGCGATCGTTCGGCGGCGCCAGCACCCGGTACGTCGTGCGCCTCGCGGACAACCTCGAACTCCTGGCCGAGACCGCATCGCATGGGGCCGCGGCCGCGCTCGCACCCGGAACGCCGGTCGTGGTCGCGATCGACTCCGGGGCGATCTTCGTGATGCAGCCGGAAGCCGCCGCACCATGATCGCGACGCGGCACGGGATCATGCTGGTCGCGCCGCTCGCGATGGTGCTGGCGGCGTTCTTCCTCGTGCCCGTGCTCATGCTCCTGCCGACGAGCTTCGGCGAGACGGTTCCCGGCGCCGGGCTCGCGCCAGGTGTCTGGACGATCGAGAACTATACCCGGATCGTCACCGACGACTTCTACCGGGAGGTGATCGTGCGGACGCTCGGCCTCGGGCTCTTCGTCACGGCGGCCTGTCTGCTTCTCGGCTATCCGCTCGCCTACCTGATCGCGCGCGGACCCGAGAGCTGGCGCGTGCCGCTCATCCTGCTCGTCGTCTTCCCGATGATGCTGAACCTCGTGGTCCGCTCCTTCGGCTGGATCGCGCTTCTCGCCAATCGCGGGCTCGTCAACAACCTGCTGATCCAGGCCGGACTGATCGCCGCGCCGCTGAAGCTGATGTTCAACCTGACCGGGCTGATGATCGGGCTCACCCATATCTACCTGCCGTTCATGGTGATGATGCTGGTCGCGGCGATCCGCAACGTGCCGGGCGACGTCGAATCGGCTGCCGCGACGCTCGGCTCCAGCCGCGTCCACGTGTTCACCGCGGTGACACTGCCCCTCTCGGCGCCCGGCATCCTCGCGGGTTCCATCCTCGTCTTCGTGCTGACGATCAGCGCGCTCGTGACGCCCCGGATGCTGGGCGGCCCGACCTACAAGGTCATGGCGACGCTGATCTACGACGAATTCATGCAGCTGCTGGATTGGCCGAGCGGGTCGGCGCTCTCCTTCGCGCTGACATGCATGGCGGTCGCGATCATCTGGGCGTCGACGCGGTTCGCGCGGCGCTGGACGGGCATGGCATGAGCCAGGAGGGCGGCAGCCGGCCCGGCCTCGGCGTGACGGTCCCGGCACTCGCCGTGGTGGTCTTCCTGCAGATCCCCGTCGTGGTGGTCGTGCTCGCGGCATTCTCCACGACGTCCTACCTGACGATCCCGCCCCGTGGATGGACGCTTGCCTGGTTCGGGAAAGTGCTCGGCGACCCGGCCTATCTGTCGGCCATCCGGATGAGCCTGATCCTGGCCTTCGGGTCCACGGCGATCTCGCTCGTGCTGGGTGTCGCGGCTGCGTACGCGCTGTTCCGCAAGGCCGTGCCCGGCTCGGAGGCGGTCGCGTCGTTTCTCATGGCACCACTCGTCCTGCCCGCCGTCGTGATCGGGGTCGCGCTGCTGCAGTATTTCAGCCTCACGGGGCTGCGGGGCTCGCTCGTCGCGCTCCTGATGGCGCATGTCGTCATCACGGTGCCCTACGTCGTGCGGTCCGCGCTGGCGAGCCTGTCGGGCCTCGATCTCGCGGTCGAGGAGGCTGCGCGCGTGCTGGGCGCCAGCGGGTTCGAGGCATTCCGCCTCGTCACGCTGCCGCTGATCACGCCGGGGCTCGTCGCGGGCGGCCTCTTCGCGTTCATCACCTCGCTCGATAACGTGCCGGTGACGATCTTCCTGGTCAGCGCAAGCCAGACGACGCTGCCCATCCTGATCTTCTCGTCCGTCGAGATGGGAGTCGATCCGAGCGTCGCGGCCGTATCGACGCTGTTGATCGTCGCGACCGGGATCGTGCTCCTCCTCGCCGAACGCCGGTTCGGCTTCCACCGCTTCGTCTGACGCCAGAGTCATCCATGCCGCTGACCAGCCGGGGCTTCCCGCTCTTCCTCACCTTCGACCTCGACGCCGAGACGATGTGGACGGGGCGCGATCCGGCCTATGCCGCTCGCCCCATCCTGATGTCGCAGGGCGCCTATGGCTGGAAGGTCGGCACGGGACGCGTGCTCGACCTCCTCGACCGCTACGGGATCAAGGCCACGTTCTTCGTTCCCGGGCTCGTGATCGACCAGCGCGAGGCGCTGATGGAGGAGATCCTGCGGCGCGGCCACGAACTCGCCCACCACAGCTACAGCCACGCCTGGATCCTGAGCCTCTCGCCGGAGGCCGAACGGGAGGAGATGGAGAGAGCCTACCAGTCGATCCGGCGCGTCAGCGGCCGCGCGCCGCGCGGCTGGCGCTCGCCGGCGGCCGAGATCAGCCCGATCACCATGCCGATGCTGGTCGAGTACGGGTTCGACTACTCGTCGAACTTCTTCGACGACGACTCGCCCTACCTGCACGAGGTGGACGGCCGGGAGACCAAGATCGTCGAGCTGCCCTTTCGCTGGGTGCTCGATGACGCGCCCTTCTTCCAATACTCGATCGTACTGCCGGGCCGGACCATGCAGGCGCCCTCCGCTCTCCTCGAAGCCTGGCGCGGCGAGTTCGACGTCCTCTACGCCGAGGACCGCATGATGATGGTCGGCATGCATCCGGAGATGATCGGCCAGCCCTCGCGCATCATGGCGCTCCAGGGCCTCATCGAGCATGCGCTGGATCACCCGAACGTCTGGATCGGGCGCTGCGACGAGATGGTCTACGACATGCGGCCCGGTCTCGAGCGGGCGCGAGCGGAGGCCACGCGGTGAACGGCGCGCTGGCGGGCCGTCGCGTCCTCATCACGGGCGCCGCGAGAGGAATCGGGCTCGCGACAGCCGAGCGTTTCTTGCAGGAAGGCGCCCGCGTGGCGGCGCTCGATCGCGACGCGGCGGCGCTCGCGATCTTCGCCGATCGCGCCGAACCCGGTCATGTCCATGCGGTGACAGGCGATGTCGCGGATCCCGCCTCCGTGTCTGCGGCCGTAGAAACGTGCGCCGTCGCCTTCGGTGGGCTCGACGGCGTCGTCAACTGTGCCGGCATCGATCTCATCGCGGACATCGAGGTCATGGCGCTCGCGGAGTGGAACCGCCTCATCGCGGTCAACCTCACCGGGCCGATGCTGGTGATGCAGGCTGCCTACCCGCATCTCAGGGCGGCCGGCGGTGGAACGATCGTGAACGTCTCGTCGGGCGCGGGTCTCTCGCCGCTCAGGCACAGGACCGCCTACTGCGCCTCCAAGGCCGGACTGCAGATGGCCTCGAAGGCGCTCGCCCTGGAGGCGGCCGAGTTCGGCATCCGGGTCAACACCGTCTGTCCCGGTGCCGTCGAGACGGACCTCTTCCGCACCAGCATCGAGACCGCGCCCGATCCGGCCGTCGCCTACGCGGCGGTCGAGGCCCGCTACGCGCTCCGCCGGGTCGCCGCGCCGGAGGAGATCGCGGCCGCGATCCTGTGGCTGACGAGCGCCGAATCCTCCTACGTCACCGGCACCGCCATCGCGGTCGACGGCGGCCGCACCTTCCACTGAGCGGCGAGGCGGCGGCATGATCGAGGGGCGCTTCTCGGGCAAGGTGGTGGCCGTCACGGGGGCGGCCCACGGGATCGGGGCCGCGACCGCGCGCCGCTTCCTCGACGAGGGCGCGCGGCTCGCCGTGATCGACCGCGAGGGCGACGCCTTCGCCGAGACTTTCGCGGGCGTCCCGGCCGACCATCTCCTGACGATGGCGGGGGATTGCACCGAGGCCGCTGTCCTCTCCGAGTTCCACGCCCGGGCGGTCTCGGCCTTCGGGTCGGTCGACATCCTGTTCAACAATGTCGGCCAGAGCGCACGGGAACGTGCCGCGCTGTTCCACGAATCCGACGAGGACGTCTGGCGCTTCGTGCTGGAGGTCTCGCTCTTCACCGCGATGCGGATGTCGCGCCTCGTCGTGCCGGCCATGCGCGAGCGCGGAGGGCGCATCGTCAACATGTCGAGCGATGCCGCGCTCGTCGGCGATGCGGGGCTGGTGGATTATGCGGCCGCCAAGATGGGTATCGTCGGGTTCACGCGCTCGCTCGCCCGCGAGCTCGCGCCCCACCGCGTCACCGTGAATGCCGTCGCGCCTGGCGCCATCCGGACGCGCGCTCACGACCGCCTCACGCCGGCCGTGATCGAGCGGATCACGGCGACGACCCCTGCCGGCTTCATCGCCGAACCCGAGGACGTCGCCGGCTGCGTCGCCTTCCTGGCGAGCGAGGATGCCCGTTACGTCACCGGACAGACGCTGCTGATCGACGGCGGCCGTTGGATGACCTGAGGAGCCGCCCGTGACCGCCATCGCCGATCTCTCCGCCGTCGCGCTCGCCGCCGCCATTCGGGGCAAGACGATATCGCCGGTCGAGGCCGTCGAGGCCGCGTTGGCGCGGATCGCGGAGCGGGCGGAGCTCAACGCCTTCATGGCGCTCTGTGCGGACCGGGCGCGCGCCGAGGCGAGGGCCGCCGAGGACGAGGTGATGCGCGGCGGATCGCTCGGCGCCCTGCACGGCATACCGTTCTCGGTGAAGGACCTGACGAACACGCAAGGCGTGCCGACTACCCAGGGCTCGGCGCTCTTCGCCGACACCGTTCCGGTAGCGGATGCCGTGGCGGTCGCGCGTGCCCGTGCGGCTGGGGCGATCCTGATCGGCAAGACGACGACGCCGGAATTCGGACACAAGCCCTTCACCGAGGGCCCGTTCTTCGGCCGCACGCTCAACCCGCACAGCCACGCACATACCTGCGGCGGCTCGTCCGGTGGCGCCGCGGTCGCGGTCGCGTCCGGGATGGGGCCGCTCGCGCTCGGGTCGGACGGAGGCGGCTCGATCCGCATCCCGGCCGCCTGTTGCGGCGTGGTCGGCCTGAAGGCGACGCTGGGCGCCATCCCGAACCTGCAGGCGCCCGATCTCTTCGGGGCCAACTCCTATGTGGGGCCGATGGCGCGCGACGTCGCGGATGCCCGGCTCATGTACGACGTGGTCGCCGGGCCCGACCGTCGGGATCCGTATGGGCAGATGGAGGCCTCCACCCGCCCGGCACTCACGGGCGGACAGCCGCTCCGCATCGCGTTCCTGCTCCGCTGCGGCAACCGGCTCGACCCCGAGGTGGAGACCGCCGTAGTGGCGGCGATGCGGAAGGCCGAGGGGCTCGGCATGATGGTCGAGCCGATCGAACTCGATCTCGTATCGCTGGAGCCGCATTTCCTCGTGCTGCTGCGCTCGCTGCTCCTGGCGCGGCTCGGGGCTGCGGCGGCACGCTCGCCCGAGAAGCTGGATCCGACCCTGTTCGCGACGATCGAGGCCGGGCGCGCGTACAGCGCGGTCGACGTGCACGAAGCGCAGTTCGCGCGCACGGGCTGTTTCGCCAAAGTGCAGGAGATCCTGTCCCACCACGACGTCATCGCGTCGCCCACCCTGTCGGCTCCCGCGCTGCCCGTCGGGCTCGATCCGCTGGCGCCCGTCGAGATCGCAGGACAGACGGCAGGTCCCATCCGCGGCGCCTGGTATCCGTATACCTATCCGTTCAACCTCACGGGGCATCCGGCGCTCTCGCTACCCTGCGGGACGACCAAGGCCGGACTCCCGATCGGGCTGCAACTCGTTGGCCGCTGGCACGAGGACTACGCCCTGATCGATCTCGCGAGCCGTCTCGAAGGACAACGATAAGTCAGGTGACGTGTCCGCTTTCTGGCAGTGACCATGTCGGCTTCTGGCGCATCCTGGCCTGAAGCCGTCAGTCCGCTTCTTGGTCAGCCTGACTCCGTCATCGGGCCATAACCTCCGCGGCAAGAGCCGTGCCGCTGAGATAGGCCGCCTCGACCCGGCCGCCGAGACAGCCGTCGCCGGCGATCCCGAGCCCCAGCTCCGGCGACCACAAGCAGGGCGTCTCCATCGCGGTCTCGACCATCGCGTAACGCCAGCGGTGAGCGACCGCGCGGACCACGAACTCCTCGGTAGGCGTGCCCTGACCGACGGCTCGGCGCAACTCGGTCGTGAGCAGCGCCGCAACCTCGTCCGGAGCGCGTTCGAGATGCGTCCGCGACCAGCCCGGCGCGGCGTTCACGACCAGCGTCTCGCGTGTAGGCTCGCGGCCCGGCTTGGTGCCGTTACGGGAAATCCAGGCGATCGCGGCATCCGGATCACGCTCGCGCCGCTTCGTCTCGGCGAAGACGGGGTCGCCCCGATGCTCAAGCATCAGCGTCCAGCACGGCGCGTAGCGCACCCGGTCCAGCGCGGGCTTGAGAGCAGGCCAGGTCACGCCGGCCGTCGCCACCAAAGCGCGAGCCTGTGGAGCGGGCACGGTCACGAGGACCGCGTCGACGCGATCCCCCAGCGCTTGACCGATCGCATCCGACAGGCGCCAGCCGTCGTCGTCGCGGGCGAGGCCAGCCACGGTGCAGTCGGTCCTCACGTCGAGGCCGGCGAGCATCGCGCGAACGGGCGAAGTCATCGCGGGTGTCCCGACCGACCACCCGGCCGATCCCCACGGGGCCGTGACGCCGGCCGTGGTCCACTCCGCCACAAGGGCCGCAAAGCCCTGGTCACGAGCGCTGAAGTACTGCGCCCCATGATCGACGCTCGATCCATCGGGGAAGCGGCGCGTGGCCATGCGGCCGCCGACACCGCGGCCCTTGTCGAACAGGGCCACGCGCAGGCCCGCGGCACTCAAGGCGCGCGCCGCCGCTGCCCCGGCCATCCCGGCACCGACGATCGCAACATTCTTCATGTTCGATGAGCCGTAACGCTGTCGTTGCGGCTGCGATCGTAGCTAGACATCGAGGGTCTCGGGCTCGTTGAAACGTCGCTTTTGCACTCATGGCAGCTTTTCGCCGATCCCGCCGCTATTTTGAAATTGGACGGTCGCGGACCAATAGGCCGTTAAAGATCGAATTGGATTCAGCGTTTCGTAACTGACCGCTCGTCGTAGCGGGTTTGGCCTCTCGAGACGGCTGTCTGGCCAGGCACCCAACCCGCAAGTGCCCGCACGGGCCCTAGAACCTCACGGCCCATGTCGGTCAGGTCGTATCGACCTGGGGCGGCTTCGTGGGCGTCACCGTTCGCGTGGGACAGCCGTCGCGCTCCAGGCCGCGCAGGGTGCTGTCAGCACCTTCTGCGAGATGCCGATGCTGCGCTGCTTGTCGATCACCAGCCGCGAGCCGCCCGGCGAGCCGCCGCGCGCGGTGTGGCGCGCCACCTTTGAGGAAACCAGCGGTCCCCCAGCCCGTGCCAGCTCCGCACGGCGATGCCCTGGATCATTCGGCGTATGATCCGTCGATCAACGCAGCGGACCCATCGAACGCCGGTCATGCTCGGCCGCGAAGACGTGCGCGTAGAGGTTCGCCACCCAGCGCCGCCCCTCGACGGTGAGATCCAAAAAGCCGATCGCGGGGCCGAGAACAGGTTCGACCCTCTCCCAGAAGAACGAGGGGTAGTGATCCGCGAGATCGGCCGCGTTGGCGTAGCCGAGCTTCTCGTTCAGTCCGACTTCGCCGAACTCCTGGAACAGGGCGTTCAGCTTGCGGGGGTAGAGCGGGTCACCGAGCTGTCCGATCAGGTCTGCCGCCCGGAGCAAGCCGGCCTCGTCCGCGGTCTGCCCGTGCTCGCTGTCCGCCGGCACGGGAAACCGAGTGAGCTCGATGGCTCGGGCGATCCGCTCCGCATCGACGAACTCGTGAGACCCGAAGCGTTCGCGTACTGCGATCTTCGAGCGCTCGACATGCTGTGGCGTGAGTGCAGCGTCCGACGCGCCGCGCTGGAGGAACACCGTTCCGCCATTCGGGTCGGCCACGTACTCTCCGGCCTTGTCGCCCGAGCAGATCCCTCTGATGTAGCCGATGTCGTGGTACAGCGCCGACACGATCAGGTGGAGCCAGTCCTCCGGGGTCACGCCTCGGCTGATGAAGCGGCCACGAAGGATGTCTTGTGCGACGAGCGTCACGAGTGCGGTATGGTAGGCATCGTGATAGAGCGCGTCGCTGCCGACAAGCCGCTCGACGGTCAGCAGCGCGGTCTGCTCTATGATTTCGGCGAAGCGTGGTTCGCGACTCCCGAACGTCCGCTGGTAGGTGAGCGACAGGTGCTCGCCGAGGGCGGTCGCCAGGAGCTTTGTCGGATCCAGCATGCCCGAACGTCGCACATCCAGGTGAGCCCGTCACATCTGTGCAGGTGACTTGCCGCGCGTCGGCGAATCCGCGCCGGTGGAGTGCGCGTTAATCCAGAAGCGCACGCTCCCGCTACTCGCAAGTCAGGAGAGTGTGATGGGGGTGCGTCACGACGGAGTGGATCGACGACGCGCGTACGAGCAAGGACGCCGAGCCGGAGACCTCCAAATTCCGCACGGTGCCACGCCGTCGGGCCGCTCTGCGCAAGAGCGAGATCTGGGACAGCTCGACATCTCGGAACCGTACGGAGCCGTCGCGGGCGACGCCATCGTGAGCGTGATCGCGAGCTGATCATGACTCGGCATCGCGGGTGGAGAACGATGACGAAAGATCTGGAACACGTATCTTTAGACGACCATGCATCTGAGTTGCCATCCTGATCACGGCACACACACCTGAACCGATCCCGATCCCGATCCCGATCCCGCTCCAGGTCTCAGAAACGTGTTCCCCGCGGCCATACATCGCGCAGGCCGTCGCCTTTCCCGCGCCGTTGACGGAAGCCCAACGCGGGCGACCCCGAGCTTCATCGGACAGGACGCGATCCGTGCCAGACATGTCGTCAAACCCGACGCGCTTTCTAACGATCTACTACTCGCGAAGCGGCTCGGTGGAAGCGCTCGCCACGGCGGCGGCCGAGGCAGCCCGCGAAGCCGGCGCCGAAGTGCGGATACGCCGTGCGCGGGAGGTCGCGGATGCGGACACGATGGCCAAGACCAAGGGTTGGCCGGAGAGCGCCGCCCGCCAGAACGCGCTCTATCCTGCTCCCGAGCATACCGACGCGGAATGGGCCGACGTGATCTTGTTCGGAACGCCGTGCTATTTCGGCGCGATGGCGACCGAGCTGAAGAACTTCCTCGATCAGCTCGGACCGCAATGGAAGAAGGGCACGCTCGCGGGAAAGCTCGGCGGAGCCTTCGCGACCGCGTCCTGGCCGCATGGCGGCACGGAGGCGGTGACGCTGTCCCTCTACGTCCCCATGGCGCATCTCGGCATGATCATCGTGCCCACGGGCTATACAGACGAGGCCATGCTGGAGGCCGGCTCGCCGTATGGAGCCTCCGCGATCGTGGGCGCCGAGAACCGTCCTCCCCGACCGGAAGACCTCGATGCCATCCGCCACCAGGCTCGGCGCATGGTGGCGATCGCGGGAGCGCTGGTGTCGGCCGGAGAGATGCCGGGCCGCAAACACGAGAACGAGTGAACTTTGTCCGGTCCAGCGATCCTCAGCCGGGTCGGCCGTGCAGGATGCGCTGGATCATTTTGAGTGCTCCCCGGCCCGTTCGCGGGAACGCGTCCGGGATCGGCCAGGCTCGGATACGCGCTGCTCGTGGATGTGCGGCAAGTCGGTCGTGCCGGCGCGCACGACAGCTGCGGGAGCGAGTCGTGTCCGCGACCGGCTACATGCTGCGGCAGGTCCAACTGCGCTGAACTACGCGGTTGTCAGTACGAGTTCTGGACACAGCAGGTACGGTGGGAGGCTCGCCGCCAGGTTGCTCAGCGGCAGCACCTCCGGTTTGAGCCGGATCCCGAGCGAGTCCCTCATGAAGGCGCGACGCTGGCCGACGCGCTCCCACAATCCGGGATGACGCTCGCGCATCTCGTCGCGACCGCGCTCGTCCAGAAGCGCGATCCCGTCCTCGATGTTGCTCGTGAAGAGCGGCGTGCCCGTCGCGGGGATGATATCGCACTGGATCGCCTGGCCGGACCGGAACGTCTCACCGGAGCCGGGATAGACGGGCGTCGACAGCCACTCGTCGAGGTGCAGCAGGTGACCCGGATTGAGGAGGACGCCGAAGAACGGATCTCCGAGGTGGCGCTTCACGAGCGCGTCGATCTCACCTCCCGCGACCCCGATGCCGATCGTCTCATACCACCCGGCCGCGCACGCGAAGTAGGGAGCGGCCAGCCGTTCGACATAGGCGCGTGACGCGTCCGGCAGTTCGTCCTCGTGTTCCACGAGGCCGACGTCGGCGCTCGACGTTTCCGTCCAGGCGCAGGTGCTCAACCTGCTGCTCGACCTGCAGGAGGAGTTCGGGCTCGCCTACCTGTTCATCACGCACAACATGGCCGTCGTGCATCACATGGCGCATCGGATCGTCGTCATGAACCGAGGCCGGATCGTCGAGGAGGGCCCGGCCGAGGCAGTGTTCGGTGCCCCTCGCGAGGCGTATACGCGCGATCTCCTCGCCGCCATGCTCATGCCTTCGGCGGCGGCGCAGCCCACCAATTCGGCGAGCGCCGAATGACTGGACTCGCGGGCAAGGTCGCCATCGTGACGGGCGCGGCCGGCGGGATAGGACTCGCGGCGGCGAAGCGCCGGGCCTGCGCGGGCGCCCGGCTCATCGCCGCCGGTCGTCAGCCCGATGTCTGGGCGACAGGCTGACGGCCGGACCATCGCTCGATGGGTCATCGCCGCCAGGGTCGAGTGCCGGGGCGCGTCGGACAGACCTGTCGGCGCCTCCCGACCCGCTTACCTCGCGGCCTCTCGCGCATCCTCGCCGCTGAGGAAGGCGTCGAAATAGGCGATCGTCTTCGTCAGGCCCGTCTCGAGCTCCACCTTCGGGGCCCAGCCGAGAATCTCCCGAGCCTTGGTGATGTCGGGACGCCGCTGCTTCGGGTCGTCCGGCGGCAGCGGCCTGCGCACGACCTTCGACTTGGACCCTGTCAGGCGGATGACGGTGTCGGCGAGTTCGCGGATCGAGAACTCGCTCGGATTGCCGAGGTTGATCGGTCCCGTCACATCGGGGCCAGTCTCCATCATTCCCAGAAAACCCTCGATCAGGTCGTCCACGTAACAGAAGGCGCGCGTCTGCGAGCCCTCGCCATAGACAGTGATGTCCTGCCCGCGCAGTGCCTGGACGACGAGATTGGAGACGACCCGGCCGTCGTTCGGATGCATTCGCGGCCCGTAGGTGTTGAAGATTCGGACGACCTTGATGTCCAGCTTGTGCTGGCGGTGGTAGTCGAAGAACAACGTCTCGGCGCAGCGCTTGCCCTCGTCGTAGCAGGATCGGAACCCGACCGGGTTGACCCGTCCCCAATACTCCTCGGGCTGCGGATGGACCTCCGGGTCGCCGTAGACCTCGCTCGTGGATGCCTGGAAGACTTTGGCCTTGAGGCGCTTCGCCAGTCCCAACATGTTGATCGCACCGTGCACGCTGGTCTTCGTGGTCTGCACGGGATCGAACTGGTAGTGCACCGGCGAGGCCGGACAGGCCAGATTGTAGATCTCGTCCGCCTCGACGAAGATCGGATGCGTGATGTCGTGCCGCAGAAGCTCGAATCGGCGATCATCGAGGAGGTGAGCGATGTTGCGACGCGTTCCGGTAAAGAAATTATCGACGCAGAGCACCTCGTGATCCTGGGCGAGCAGCCGCTCGCAGAGGTGGGAGCCGAGAAAGCCGGCGCCGCCCGTCACCATAATCTTCTTGGATTTGTTGTAACGCATTCCAGGCCTGAACTTCAGCTATGATCAGTTGGATCAAGTCCATAACGTGTTTCGCGGGGGTGGCATAGCCATACTGCGCGCGGCTCCGACACGATCGTTCTGAGCCTCGCTGCGGGCTGCGCTGCACGCTCGGGATCTGCTAGATGCCCATCGTGACACGTCGATCGAGTTCTGGCCCAGCCGAGGCGGACAGGCGTCCCCTCCTCATCGTGGACGGCGATTCCTTCGCGCATCGCGCCTTTCACGGCCTGCCGAAGACCATCCGGCGACGCGACGACAAAGGTGGCGGCGCGCTCGTCGGCTTCGCCAACACGCTGATCCGGCTCTACGCGGACGAGCGCCCCCGCGCCGTCCTGGTCGGCTGGGACACGCTGGACGTGCCGAACTTCCGTGCCCGGCTGTTCCCGGCCTACCAGGGTGGCCGGGCGTTCGACGACGAGCTCCTCGACCAGCTGGGTCTCCTGCCCGGGTTCGTGGCCGCCTGCGGGTTCGCTAACGCGAGGGCTGCGGGCTACGAGGCTGACGATTTCCTGGCTGCCGCGGTCGCCCTGGAGGAAGGGCGGGGAGGCCGCGCCATCGTGGCGAGCGGCGACCGCGACGCCTTCCAGCTGGCGTCGGGGCTGACCACGATCCTGCATCCCGTCCGGGCGGGCGAGATGGCGCGGCTCGGGCCAGCCGAGGTGCGGGCGCGCTACGGCGTCGATCCGAGGCAGGTGCCGGACTTCATCGCTTTGCGGGGCGACCCCTCGGACAAGCTGCCCGGCGCGCGCGGGATCGGGGCGAAGACGGCCGCGACTTTGCTCCGCGACGGTGCCACCTTGGAGACGCTTTTGGCAGGCGGGCGCTTCGCCGGACAGGCGGACGAGCTTCGGCTTTACCGGCGCATCGCCACGATGGACGCCGCTGCACCGCTGCCAGCCCTGCCGGACCAGAACCCGACCTGGGATCGTGCGGCCGAGCTCGCCGAGTCCTGGGGGCTCGACCGATTGTCGGAGCGGCTCGGGGCGCTCGCGGAGAGCCCGAACCCACGCACCCAGCGCGCCTCGCGGCGGCCGAAGGTAGCGTCGCGGCCTCTCAGGATCGCGACCTTCAACATCAACAACTTGAACCGGCGGCTGCCGAGCCTTCTCGCGTGGCTGGAGCGGGAGCGCCCGGACGTCGCCTGCCTCCAGGAACTCAAGGCCGAGGACGGCGCCTTCCCGGAGGCCGCGATCCGGGCGACCGGCTACCGGGCCGTGTGGTGCGGCCAGAAGAGCTGGAACGGCGTCGCGATCCTCGCCCGCGACGCGGAGCCGGTCCTCACCCAGACGACACTCCCCGGCGACCCGGACGACGCCCAGGCCCGCTACGTCGAGGCCGCGGTCGCGGGAATCGTCGTCGGGTCGATCTACCTGCCGAACGGCAATCCCCAGCCCGGCCCGAAATTCACCTACAAGCTCGCCTGGTTCGAGCGCCTGATCGCGCATGCGGCCGGGTTGCGTGACGCCGGCGTCCCGGTGGTGCTCGCGGGCGACTACAACGTGGTGCCCGAGGAGCGCGACATCTACGCCACGACCTCGTTCGCCAAGAACGCGCTCGTGCAGCCGGAGAGCCGGGCCGCCTACGCGCGCCTGCTCGACCAGGGCTGGACGGACGCGCTGCGGAGCCTCCACCCGGACGCGCCGATATATACCTTCTGGGCCTACGAGCGCGATCGGTGGGCGCGCGACGCGGGTCTGCGGCTCGACCACCTGCTCGTCAGCCCGGACCTCGCGCCCCGGCTCGTCCGGGCGGGTGTCGATCGCTGGGTCCGCGGCGAGCCCGAGGCCAGCGACCATGCGCCCGCCTGGATCGAGCTTCGCTGACGCTTGCACCCGGCGGGCTCGCGTCAGATGCGGCGGGTCGACACGTCCTGTCCGGCGCCCACGACCTCGATCAGCATGCCGTCGCGGTGCTCGCGGCCGTACTCGTCGACGACCCGGATCTCGGCCCGATGCGTCCCGGGTCCGAGATCCGCCGGCAGCCGCGCCGTCCAGATATGCGTCGAGGGCTCGGCCTTGACCCAGGACTTCTTGCTCGCCGCGTTGCGCGCGAAGACCTGCTCGACGAACGGATCCGGCCGTCGCACGCGCGTCATCTCGGCCGGGCCGCGCTCGCCGACCCGGCACGTCACGCGGGTCTTCGGTCCGCCCTCGAAGACGTTCACCACGAGATCCGTCGAGCCCGCGACCTCGGCGGCGATCGGCGAGCCCAGCAACTGCCCGATCCGGTAGTCGCGCGCGACCTCGCGGTCCCGGCCGTGGAATTGGCTCTCGAGCGAGATCCGCATCGTGCGGCCCTCCGGCTCGGCGGCCGGCACGAAGCGCGTCGTGTAGCGGTTGGCGTCGACCGACAGGATGTGGAAGCCGTTCGGGGTGCCGTCGCGGC
>CAXUHE010000010.1:30338-34345 GCA_964250725.1 uncultured Enterovirga sp.
CTATCCGCGCACGCGATGCCGCGGCGGTCGTAGGGGCCGCTCCACCACGAGCCGGAGACGGCCGTCATGACGTGGTGGTGGTGGGTACCGCCCTCGCCGAGATAATGGTGCTCGGTCGTGTGCGTATGGCCCGAGATGCTGAACGTGGGCCGGCCGGCGAGGAGGCGCAGCAGGTCCTCGCGATCGACCGTCGTCTGGGCAGGATCGTTCGGGTCGAGATCGGTCACGAGGGGGATGTGCATCGCCACGACGACGAGGCGATCCGGCGGCGTCTCCTTCAGGACGTTCGCCACGAAGGCGAGCTGCCTCTCCCCGAACCGGCCTTCGTACTTGCCTGGCTGGCCGCTGCGCCCGCCGAGGTAGTTGACGTTGTCCAGCATCAGGAACAGTGCTGGGCCGTAGTGGAAGGCATAATACGGCGCGCCGTAGACGCGCTTGAAGGTCTCGCGGCTGCGGCGTGCGTCGGGCGCCTCGAAGTTCAGGTCGTGGTTGCCCCCGATATGCCACCACGGCACGCCCACCTGCCCGATCAGGCGGTTATATCGCGGGTAGAGCGACAGATCGTCGAACATGATGTCGCCGGTCGTCATCCCGAAGGCGGCCCGGGTCCCGACGATCCCGGTCAGCGCGGTGTCGCGCACGAAGTCGAGCTCGGCCGCGCTCTCGGGCTGCGGATCGGTGAACAGGATGACGTCGAAGGCGGAAGGCTCCTCGGTCCGCGTCAGCCCGAAATCGACGGAAGCCGGGAGGGGACCTGTCGGGTCGACGCCGCGGAACCTGAGGCCCAGCGCGGCCGGGCTGCCGTCCGGCTGATGCAGGTAGGAGAAGCGGGGCAGGTTGTTCTCGTCGTGCGCGACCGCGAAGCCCGCGGGCTTGACCACGAACACGACGCCCTCCGCGTCGATCGGCAGGGTGTAGCGGCCATCGGAACCCGTGCGCGCGACGTCGCGCCCGTTCGACACCATCACGCCCGGCAGCCCCGGGTCGTCCGCCTGCCTGCGGCCCGAGCCGGACCGATCCTCGTACACGAGGCCGGACACGGTCGCCGAACCCGTGCCCGTCCCTTGGGCGATGGCCTGCCCGGACGACGCCAGCGCGCCGGCCGCGCCGATCAACGCGACGGCGTCGCGCCGCGTTGGGTGGGATCGTTGCTCGTCATGGCTCATCGCGGCCTCCTCGTGGTCGATCGGGACGTTCTGACCCGCTTTCTTGACGCGACCATGACGCGGGCCCGGCCTCGTCGCACCTTCGTGTCGGGCACGGCATGGGATATGCTCCAGCTCGAAGGTCGTACGCGACACGCGCGAGCCCGTGAGATCACGGCGAACGACCGGTCCGGCCGGAGTCGAACATGTGGCGGAACTTCGTTCAGCGGCTCCTCCTGGCCCTTCCGGTCCTTCTCGGCGTGCTGCTCCTCGGCTTCCTGCTCATGCAGGTCGTGCCGAACGATCCGGCCGTCGTGCGGGCCGGCCCGACCGCCACGATGGACGTGATCGAGGCGATCCGGCGCGATCTCGGGCTCGACAAGCCGCTGCCGGTGCAGTTCGGCCTCTACCTCGCGCGCCTCGTCCGGGGGGATCTCGGCATATCCAACATCAACAACATGCCGGTCGTCGCCGAGCTCGGGAACACGGTCGGGCCGACGCTGGAGCTGATGGTCGCCTCGCTCGTCTGGTCGATCCCGCTCGGGATCGCGATGGGCACGGGGAGCGCTTATCGGCGCGATAGCTGGATCGACCGCGCGATCGTGGCGGTTTCGGTCGCGGGCGTTTCCGTGCCGGTCTTCCTGCTCGGGCTCGGGCTCGTGTGGCTGTTCGGGTTCTACTGGCAGGTGCTGCCGTTCACGGGCCGGACGGGACCGATCTGGACCCTGGAGGGTCTCTCGGGGATCGCGCTCCCGGCGCTGACGCTCGGCGGCGTGTTCGTCGGACCGGTTGCGCGGATGACGCGCTCGGCGGTGCTCGACGTCTTGGGCGCGGACCACGTCCGCACCGCCCGGGCCAAGGGCGTGGGCGAGCGCGCCGTCGTGCTCCGCCACGCGCTCCGCAACGCGCTCATCCCGGTCGTGACCCTGATCGGCCTGCAGATCGGGTTTCTCCTGGGCGGCGCGGTCGTGGTGGAGACGATCTTCAGCTGGCCGGGGATCGGCCGCCTCGCGGTCGGGGCGATCCTGTCGAGCGACGCCCCGATGGCGCAGGGCACCATCATCGTCCTGTCGGTCGGGTTCATCCTCATCAATCTCGCGGTCGACATGCTCTACGCCGTCCTCGATCCCCGAGTCGGGCAGGCGTGATGCAGGACACCGCCGCAATCACGCCCGAGGCGTCCCCCCATGTCGGCTTCGCGCTGACGCGGCGGGCCTCCCTGCTGCGAGCTCTCGTGCGCGAGCCCGTCGGTGCCATCGCGCTGGGCGTCGTCGTGCTCCTCCTCGGCGCGGCGCTCCTCGCGCCCTGGCTCGCACCGGGCGACCCCTACGCGGGCGACCTCGCGGACATGCTGAAGCCGCCCGGAGACGCGGGGCTCCTCGGGGCGGACGGGCAGGGCCGGGACATGGTGACCCGCCTGCTCTACGGGCTGCGCACGACGCTCGCCATGAGCCTCGCGGCCGTCGCGTTCGGGTGCGGCATCGGGGGTGTGGTGGGCTTCGCGGCCGCGTACTATCCCCGCGTCTCGGGCCTTCTCATGCGCTCCATGGACGTCCTCCTGTCCTTCCCGGCGATCCTGTTCGGGCTGGCGCTCGCCGCGATCGTGGGTCCGGGCATCGTGGCGGTCGTGGTCGCGCTGTCGATCGCCACGGTGCCTTTGATGGCGCGCGTGGTGCGCGGCTCCGCGATCGTCGTGCTGCGGCAGGATTACATCGAGGCCGCGCGGGCTCTGGGCCTGCGCGACGGACAGATCCTCCTGAAATACGTCTTGCTGAACTGCCTCTCGCCGATCTTCGTCTTCGTGACGCTGCGCTTCGGCCAGGTGATCCTGCTTGGCGCGCTGCTCTCCTTCATCGGGCTCGGCGCCCAGCCGCCGACCGCGGAGCTCGGCGCGATGGCGGCGGACGGGCGCAACTTCCTGTTCTTCGCCCCCCACGTCTCGGTCCTGCCGAGCTTCCTGATCTTCCTCGTCGTGCTCGCCTTCAACATTCTCGGCGACGCGTTGCGCGACGCTCTCGACCCGACACTCCGCCGATGAACAAGGGACACACCATGAAACGTATCGCGACGGCCGCTCTCGCGGCGACCCTTACGGCGCTCGGGCTCGGTCCGGTCGCCGCCCAGACCAAGGCGCCGCTGACCATCCTGAGGGTCATCGACGCGGATCGCTACGACCCGATCCGCTCGACCGCGACCTCGGCGGTCGAGGCGTTGTTCATGCTGGCCGACACGCTGGTCAGTCTCGATTTCGACCTCAAGACCGTGAAGCCGCTGCTCGCCAAGTCGTGGACGGTATCGCCGGACGGCAAGACCTACACGTTCGACCTGCGCCAGGACGTGAAGTTCTGCGACGGCCGGCCGATGACCGCCGCCGACGTCGTCTATTCCCTCAAGCGCTGGATCGACCCGGCGGCGCGCTCGCCCGTCGCGAACCGGGCCGGCAAGGTGAAGGAGATCAGTGCGCCGGACGACCACACGGTCGTGTACGAATTGCAGGAGCCCTTCAGCGACCTTCTCTACCAGCTCTCGCTCGCCTTCGCGTCGGTGGTCGACAAGGCGTCGGTCGAGGCGCTCGGGCCGAATTTCGGCGTGCAGGGCTTCAACGCGACCGGGCCCTATTGCTGGGTGAGCTGGACGCCGCGCCAGGACCTCGTGATGAAGAGGAACCCCCACTACGACTGGGGGCCGCCGATGTACCGGAACCCGAGCCCGCAGGTCGACCAGATCGTCTGGAAGGTGGTGCCCGAGGCGAATACCCTGATGGCCGCCATGCAGGCGAAGCAGGCGGACCTCACCTACTACCCGCCGCTCTTCTCGATCGACGCGATGCAGCGCGTCCCGGGCCTGACCACCCAGCAGCAG
>CAXUHE010000011.1:0-31954 GCA_964250725.1 uncultured Enterovirga sp.
GAGGCGGCGCATCTCCTGGTGGAGCAGCCCGACGGCGTTCGAGAGCGCGTCGTCGGAGCGGAAAGAGTTCGAGCAGACGAGCTCGGCGAGTTGATGGCCGTGATGCGCGTCCGTGCCGCGCACCGGGCGCATCTCGTGCAGAACGACCGGGTGGCCCGCCTCGGCGATCTGCCAGGCGGCCTCCGAGCCGGCGAGCCCTCCGCCGACGACGTGAATGGGTTCATGCGTCATGCCGTGAGGATTAGCGGATCGCGCGGGCGGCGTACAACCGGGACACTCCCGCACTGTCATCCCCGGCCGGAGCGAAGCGGAGGGGAAGGGGATCCAGACCTGGTCCTGTCAACTCGACGTATCGATTGGTTTCCCTTCCCCTCCGGCGGCTCTCGCCGCCTCCGGCCGGGAATGACAGTGCGGAGCCTGTGCCCCGGATATGCGAACGCCCGCCACGAGGGCGGGCGTTCGACACGCTCGAGCTTTGGACCGAAGAAACTCAGGCGGCGTGGGCGACCCGCGCGATGTCGTCGATCTGGTAGCGCGCGACACCGATATCCTCGAGCTCGCGATCCGACAGGCGCGACAGCTCGCGCAGCGTCTCGCGGTACTTGAGGTAGGCCTTGACCTTGGCGAGAATGAAGGACGTGAACATAGCAGGTTCCAAAAATCAACGGCGGGGCCGGAGCGCCTCTTCCGTGTTGCACTGCATATAATTGAACCATGACGCTAAACAAACAGACATCTTTGTTGGTCAGCTATGCGCTTCGCGCATGCGTTGTCTTTAATTCTTGTTAACCAACGCTCACGCATGCGTGAAGAGCGAGGCTGGCGCGTTGCGTCGCGAGAGCCTGTAGCTTCGGACGGCAGGCGGAGTACGCTGCTCCCGGCGGGCTCGACCAACCTCGGCCGGGCACGTTAAGAGCGCTTGGCCGAACAGGCTTGGCATGGCTCCAATCATCCCTCGGCCGCATGACCGCATCGCCCGATCCGTCTCTCGCGGCGCTCCTCGAACGTATCGCGGACGCGCTCGACCGCATCGCCGGGCCGCGTCCGCCCGTGCCGGATTTCGGGGCGGCAGACGCCTTCGTATGGCAGGCGGCGACGGGCACGCTCTCGCCCGTACCCCATGTCAACCGCGTCGAGATCGCGCTGCTGCGCGGGATCGACCGCCTTCGCGACCAGCTTGCCGAGAACACGATGCGCTTCGTGCGCGGGCTGCCGGCCAACAACGCACTCCTCTGGGGGGCGCGCGGCATGGGAAAGTCTTCGCTGGTCAAGGCGGTTCACGGCGCGATCAACGCTGGGGCGGAGCCACCGCCGACGCCGCTGAAGCTCGTCGAGATCCACCGCGAGGACGTCGCGACGCTGCCCGACCTCATGGGCCTGCTGCGCGCCGACCCGCACCGCTTCGTGGTGTTCTGCGACGACCTCTCCTTCGACGGCGACGACGCCTCCTACAAGTCGCTGAAGGCGGTGCTGGAGGGCGGCATCGAGGGGCGGCCCGAGAACGTCCTCTTCTACGCCACCTCCAACCGCCGTCACCTCTTGGCGCGCGACATGGTCGAGAACGAGCGCGGGACGGCGATCAACCCGGGCGAGGCCGTCGAGGAGAAGGTGTCGCTGTCGGATCGGTTCGGGCTGTGGCTCGGCTTCCACAGGTGCAGCCAGGACGAATATCTGGAGATGGTGTTCGGCTACGCCGAGCATTTCGGCCTCGTCGACGACCGCGACGCGGTGCGCGCGCAGGCGCTCGAATGGGCGGCGACGCGCGGCGCGCGATCCGGCCGCACCGCGTGGCAGTTCATCCAGGACCTGGCCGGTCGCCAGGGGCGGCCGCTGGCCTGACCGTCTGTCCTGCGCCTAGTCCGATGCGGGCGTCATGCTGAGGAGGCGCGAAGCGCCGTCTCGAAGCACGTGCGACGTTCGTGCGTGCTTCGAGACGCGGCCTGCGGCCGCTCCTCAGCATGACGAAGGTAGGTTTCGCGATCGTCAGGCGATCTGGGAGAGCGGATCGGGACCGAACCGGTTCGGACCGGTCGTGCCGCGTAGGAACCCGTTCTCCACGAGAGACCAGATCGTCCCGACGATCGGCAGGAGGCCGATCAGGATCCACCAGGCGGACTTGTCGCGGTCGTGCCAGCGCTTCCCCGAGATCGCGATGCCGGGCCAGATCACCGCGAGTCCGGTGATGCCCGAGACCAGCGATTGCGCCGACCCGAACAGCGCGCTGTCCAGGAGCGCCGCCGCGCATTGCGCCGCGAACAGGATCGCGACGCCGAGCCAGAAGGCCTTGCGGCCGATCCGCCCCCGAAGCGAGAGGAGGAGTTCGCGCAACGTCACGGCTCAGTTGCTCGCGAGGTACGGCATCGGATCGATCGGGGTCGCGCCCTTGCGGATCTCGAAATGGAGCTGCGGCGAGGTCACGTTGCCGGACTGGCCGGATTTCGCGATCACCTGGCCACGCGTCACCTTCTGGCCGCGCTTCACGTCGAGGTCGCCGTTATGCGCGTAGGCCGACACGTAGCCGTTGTCGTGGCGGATGAGAACGAGGTTGCCGTAGCCCTTCACCTCGCTGCCCGCGTATGCAACGGTGCCCGCCTCGGCGGCCTTTACGGGCGTGCCGTCCGGCACCGAGATGTTGATGCCCTCGTTCGTGCCGGTGCCGCCGAAGCCGGAGATGACCCGGCCGCGGGCCGGCCAGCGGAACTCGGCCTTGGCGATGGAAGGCTGCACGGGCAGCGTGCCGGTCGATTCGGGCTCCTTCGGACCCAGGAGGGGCTCGGGCTGCGCGGTCTTGGCCGGGGCGAGCGCCGCGACGCGCTGCGGCTCGGGCTTCGGAGGTTTCGCGGGCTGCGCGACCTTGATGGGCTTCGGGACGTCGGCCTTGGCGACTTCCACCTTCGCGGCCTGCACCTTGGCGATCTTGGCGGACGTCGCGACCGGTGCGGGTTCGAGCTTCGCGACCTTGCGGGCGGGCTCCGGTTTCGCCGGTCTCGCGACCGCCACCTTGGCGGGCGTCGCCTGCACGGGCACGGCCTTCGCCAGCACGGTCGGGCGGCCGGGACGCGGATGCGCCTTCGCGTCGATCGAAGCCGTCGTCTTCGGCTCGGTCGCGACCTTGCGCGCCTCGGCCACACGCGCCGGCGCCTTCACGGGCGCGGTGGCGGCCACATGGGTGACGGGCCGGGGCGCGCGGGCAAGCTGCGGGACGGCTCGGGGAGCGGCCTGGGGAGCGGCTTGGCGAACGGCCTGGAGAGGGGCCTGGGGGGTCGGCTTCGGCGCGCGTGCCACGACGTTCGGGCCGCTCGCGTTGTAGATCGGGATGATGAGCCGCCGGCCCGGCGCGACCTGCCCGGCCGAGATGCCGTTCGCGGACAGGATGGCGGATTGCGGGACGCCGTAGCGATCCGAGATCGCGGAGAGCGAGTCGCCCTGCGAGACCGTGACGGCCGTGCCGCCCGCGGCCGACCAGCCGGGGCCCCCCATGCTCGACGCGTAGCTCTCGTGCGGCATCGGGTTCGTCGGGGACGCTGCGAAAGGCCCCGGGGCGGAGCTGGGCATCGCGGCGGCCTTCGCCGGACGGTCGATGCTGCCGGTCATGGACGGATCGGGCGTCCTCCCGGCGGACGCCGTCCTCGGTCCCGCGTAGGGGTTCGCGAACGGGTTCTCGGAAAACCGCATCGTGTCCGTGCTGCACGCTCCGGCGAGACCGCCGACGACTCCGATCACCGCGAACCGCGACACCGCACGCAACAACTCGGCCACCAGACGACACCGCATCACGACACCCGCACAGCACGCGAACTCACTGGCGAATTAAAGCCGGATTCAGGTTACGATTCCGTTGCGGGACGCCGTCGATCGTGAACGGGATCAGGCCGTGAGGCGCGAGATCCGCAAGGTTTGCGCGACGTCGCGCACGAGGTCGCCCGCGACGTCGCGCGAGATCGTCACCAGACGCGCGACGTCGCGCGACGAGATCGCCCCGACAAGGCGGCCCTGCCCGGTCAGTCGCGAGGTCAGCGCCGGCCCGATCGAGTCGACCGCGCCGTTGAGCAGGATGCGGTCGTAGCGAAGGTCCGGCGAGCCACCCTGGAGGCCGTCGCCGCAGAACAGCTCGACCACGCCGGAGAAGCCGGCCGCGGCGAGCCGGCCGAGCGCGCCTCCCGCCAGCACCGTGTGGCGCTCGACCGCGTGGACCTCGGCGCCGAGCCGCGCCAGCAGCGCCGCCACGTAGCCGGACCCGGTGCCGACCTCGAGGACGCGGTGGCCCGGCCTGATGTCGAGCGCGACGAGCATCTGGGCGACCACGGCAGGGGCCGTCATCGTCTGCCCGCAGGCGAGCGGCAGGGCGACGTCCGAGCGCGCGAGGTCCGCGAAGCGCCGGGGCGCGAAATGCTCGCGCCGCACCGTCTCCATCGCGCGCAGCACGTCGGTCGCCATGATGCCGCGGGCCCTCAGCGACAGCACGAAGGCGGCAGCCCCCAGCCGCTCGCGATCGGTCTCGTCGGGAGAGGGGCTGCGCAGCGCGGCGGACATGGTGGACGGATCTCGGCGGAGACGCGAGCGTAGCGGCCGCGGATTGACGATCCGTATCGCCTTGACCCCGTCCCGGCCCCGTCGCACAGACGCCCGCCATGAGCCCGCGCCACCCCAAGGTCCTCGTCCTCGACAACTACGATTCCTTCACCTGGAACCTCGTGCACCTGACCGGCCCCCTGACGGACGCGATCGAGGTGCGGCGCAACGACGAGATCGCGGTCGAGGACGTGCTGGCGATGGCGCCCGACGCGATCGTCATCTCGCCGGGCCCCTGCACGCCGAACGAGGCCGGCATCTCGCTCGACCTCGTGCGCCGGGTCTCGCCGGAAATCCCGACGCTCGGCGTCTGCCTCGGGATGCAGGCGATCGGGCAGGCCTTCGGAGGCGAGGTCGTGCGCGCGCCGCGGCCCATGCACGGCAAGGTCGACGAGATCCGTCACGCGAGCCGGACCCTGTTCCGCGGCATCAACGGGCCGTTCCGGGCGACGCGCTACCACTCGCTCGTCGTCGAGCGGGCGACCTGCCCGGACGCGCTCGAGATCACGGCCGAGACGGGCGACGGGCTCGTGATGGCGCTCTCCCACCGCGACCTGCCGATCCACGGCGTCCAGTTCCACCCCGAGAGCATCCTGTCGGAGCACGGGCGGCTGATCGTGGCGAACTTCCTCGATCTCGCGGGCGCGTGGCGTGACACGGCGGCGCGCGCCGTGCATTGACCCGCCGATGGACTCGTTCAAGCCCTATATCGCCAAGGTCGCGACCGGCGCGGCCCTGACGCGCGAGGAGGCGCGCCAGGCCTTCGAGACGCTGCTCTCGGGCGAGGTGACGCCCGCCCAGGCGGGCGGTTTCCTGATGGCGTTGCGCGTGCGGGGCGAAGCGCAGGCCGAGATCATCGGGGCCGTCGAGGCGATGCGTGGGCGCATGGTCCGCGTCCGCGCGCCCGATGGCGCGATCGACATCGTGGGCACGGGCGGCGACGGCGCGGGCAGCCACAACATCTCGACGCTCGCCGCCATCATCGTGGCCGGATGCGGGGTCGTGGTGGCGAAGCACGGCAACCGTGCCGCCTCCTCGCGCTCCGGCGCGGCCGACATCCTGACCGCGCTCGGCGTCCGGATGGGGCTCGACGCGCCGGGCCTGGAGGCGTGCCTGCGGCAAGCCGGCCTCTGCTTCATGTTCGCGCAGGCCCACCACGCCTCGATGCGCCACGTCGCGCCCGTGCGGACCGAGCTCGGGACGCGCACGCTGTTCAACCTGCTGGGTCCTCTCGCGAACCCGGCCGGCGTGCGCCGCCAGCTTCTGGGCGTCCCGTCCGGCGCCTGGATGGAGCCGCTGACCGAGGCGTTGCGCGATCTCGGCTCCGAGCGCGTCTGGACCGTGCACGGCTCCGACGGGCTCGACGAGATCAGCACGACCGGTCCGAGCGAGATCGTGGCGCTCGAGGGTGGCGCGATCCGGCGCTTCACGGTCGCGCCCGAGGATGTCGGGATCGCGCGCGCAAACCCCGAGGATCTGCGCGGCCGTGATCCCGAGTATAACGCCCGGGCGCTCCGGGCGGTGCTGGAGGGCGCGCGCGACGCCTATCGCGACATCGCGATCCTGAACGCGGGCGCGGCGCTGGTGGTGGCGGGCGCCGCCGGAGATCTACGCGCCGGGGTCGATCGCGCGACGGCGGCGCTTGATACCGGCTCTGCGAAGGGCGTGCTGGAGCGGCTTGTGGCCGTCTCGAACGGGAGGGCGCCGTGAACGACGTGCTCGACAAGATCCTGGCCTACAAGCGCCACGAGATCGAGGCCGCCAAGGAGCGCGTGTCGTTCGACGACATGGAGATGGCGGCTTTCGCGCAGGTGCGCCCGCGCGGCTTCCTGGCGGCCATCCGGCAGCGCCTCGCGGAGGGACGGACGGCGCTGATCGCCGAGATCAAGAAGGCGAGTCCCTCGAAGGGTCTGATCCGGCCGGATTTCGATCCGCCGGCGCTCGCCGCCGCCTACGAGACGGGGGGAGCGACCTGCCTATCCGTGCTGACCGACGCGCCCTCGTTCCAGGGCAGCCCGGACTACCTCATGGAGGCGCGGGCGGCCTGTTCTCTCCCGGTCCTGCGCAAGGACTTCATGCTCGACCCCTATCAGGTGTTCGAAGCGCGGGCGATGGGCGCGGATTGCATCCTGGTGATCCTGGCGGCGGTCGACGACGACACCGCCCAGGCCCTGATCGGCACCGCCGAGGCGGTCGCGATGGACGTGCTGGTCGAGGTTCACGACGAGGCGGAGCTCGAGCGCGCCATCGCGCTCGACGCCGACCTCATCGGGGTCAACAACCGCGACCTTCGCACCTTCCGGACCGATCTCGGCACGTCCGAGCGGCTGGCCGCCCTCGTGCCTCCGGGCCGGATCATGGTGTCCGAGAGCGGCATCTCGCGCGCCGCCGACATCGCGCGGCTCGGGGCCGCGGGCGTGCGGGCCTTCCTCGTCGGCGAGAGCCTGATGCTGGAGGACGACGTGGCGGAGGCGACGCGCCGGCTTCTCGCGCCGGCCAGGTCGGATCTCGCGGGCGTCGCGTGAGCGACCTCACACATCTCGACCGAACGGGCGCCGCCAGCATGGTGGACGTGTCGGAGAAGCCCGCGACGGCGCGGATCGCCCGGGCCGAGGGCCATGTGGTCACCCTGCCCGAGACCGTCCGGCTCATCCGGGCGGGCGACGCCAAGAAGGGCGACGTGCTCGGCACGGCGCGCCTCGCCGGGATCATGGCGGCGAAGCGCACGCACGAGCTGATCCCGCTCTGCCACCCGCTCCTCCTCACGCGCGTGAAGGTCGAGTGCGAGCTCGACGACGCGCTGCCGGGCGTGCGGGTCATGGCCGAGGTCGGCGTCTCCGGCCCGACCGGCGTCGAGATGGAAGCGCTGACCGCCGTCTCGGTCGCCTGCCTCACGCTCTACGACATGGTCAAGGCGGCGGATCGGGGCATGCGCATCGAGGGCATCCGGCTCCTCGCGAAGAGCGGCGGACGCTCGGGCGAGTTCCGCGCGGATGGCTGAGATGATCCCGGTCGCGGACGCGCTGGCGCGGGTGCTGGCCAGCGTCGCCGAACCGGTCGGGATCGAGACCGCCGCGCTCGGGCCGGACGCTCGCGCCGGATCTCGCGGCGCGCCGGACCCAGCCGCCGTTCCCGGCCTCCGCGATGGACGGTTACGCGGTGAGGGCCGCCGATGTCGCGGCCGTGCCGATCACGTTGCGCGTCGTGGGGCGCAGCGTCGCCGGGCGCGGCTACGCGGGCGAGGTCGGCCCGGGAGAGGCGGTGCGCATCTTCACGGGCGCGCCCGTGCCGCCCGGCGCCGACGCGATCGTGATCCAGGAGGATACCGACCTCGGCGGGTCCGTCGTGACGGTCCGGGAGGGGGCCGGGGCAGGGCGGTTCGTCCGGCCGGCCGGGCTGGACTTCCACGAGGGCGAGGTCCTCCTGCGGGCCGGCGAGCGGCTCGATGCGCGCCGGATGGCGCTCGCGGCCGCCATGGGCTGGGCCGAGCTCCCCGTCCGCCGCCGCCCGCGCGTCGCGATCCTGGCGACGGGCGACGAGCTCGTGCGGCCGGGCGAGACGGCCGGCCCCGACCAGATCGTGGCGTCGAACCCCTACTCGCTGCGCGCCATCGCGGAGCGGGCGGGCGCCGAGGTCGTCGATCTCGGCATCGCGCGCGATACGCTGGACGACCTCGCGGCGAAGATCGGGCGCGCGCGAGAGGTCGCGGCCGACCTCCTGGTCACGCTCGGCGGCGCGTCGGTCGGCGAGCACGACCTCGTCCAGTCCGCGCTCGACCGCGATGGCATGGAGCTCGGCTTCTGGCGGGTCGCGATCCGGCCCGGCAAGCCGCTGATGCACGGCCGGCTCGGCCCCATGCTGCTGCTGGGTCTCCCCGGCAACCCGGTCTCCTCGATCGTGTGCGGCATCCTGTTCGTCGTGCCGACGATCCGGGCGCTGCTGGGCGATCCCGCGGCCGGCGAGGACCCGGTCGAGGCGGGCCTGCTCGGCGGCGACCTCGCGCAGAACGACATGCGCCAGGACTACATGCGTGCCGCGCTCGCGCGCACGCCCGGGGGCGGGCTCGTGGCGACCGCCCAGTCGCGCCAGGATTCCTCGATGCTCGCCACGCTCTCGCGATCGGAGGCGCTGATCGTGCGCGCGCCGCACGAACCCGCGTCCCGGGCGGGCGAGCCCTGCCGCATCATCCGCCTCGACCGGTTCTGCTGATAGCTCAACCCTCCGCGAGCGCGGCCTTCAGCTTCCCGGCATGGCGGGCCAGGACCTCGTTCGGCGCCATCTCGCCCGTGTGCGGCTTCAGCGCGATCCCGGTCCAGCGCGGCAGGATGTGGACGTGCATGTGGAACACGACCTGCCCGCCCGCGCTCTCGTTGAACTGCTGGATCGTGATCCCGTCCGCCCCGAAGGCCGTCGTCGCGGCGCGCGCGACGCGCTGGGTCGTGGCGAAGACCGAAGCGATGTCCTCCGGGCTCGCGTCGAGCAGGGTGCGGACGGGCGAGCGCGGGATGACGAGCGCGTGCCCGTCCGAGCGCGGCATGATGTCCATGAACGCGTAGGTGTGCTCGTCCTCGTAGATCGTGTGGGCCGGTAGCTCGCCCGCCAAGATCTTCGCGAAGACATTCGCCGGATCGTAGTCCTTCATCGCGCGATGCCCGAGACCTGCCGAGGGTCAGGAACCTTCCGTCGGAAGGGGCTCGGGGTCAATCGAGGGCGGCGCCAGACCTTCGCCCTTCGGGACAGGACCCGCGCCCTTCCGGAAGGGGCCCGCCTCCGCGTAGGCGTCGTGCGCCGCCTCCACGTAGGCGCGCTCGCGCACGAGGTAGTCCGCGATGGCGCGCCGGAGCCCGGGATCCGCGATGTCGTGCGCCGAGTAGGTCGTCACGGGACGATAGCCGCGCGCCAGCTTGTGCTCGCCCTGCGCCCCGGCCTCCACACGCTTCAGGCCGCGCGAGAGCGCGAAGTCGATCGCCTGGTAGTAGCAGACCTCGAAATGCAGGAAGGGGTGCTCCTCGGTGCAGCCCCAGTTGCGGCCGTAGAGGGCGGCGTCGCCGATGAAGTTGATCGCCCCCGCGACCGGGCGCCCGCCGCGCATCGCCATGACGAGGAGGATGCGCTCCGCCATCCGCTCGCCGATGAGCGAGAAGAAGCGCCGGTTGAGGTAGGGCCGGCCCCATTTGCGCGCGCCGGTATCCTCGTAGAAGGCGTGGAAGGCGTCCCAATGCGCCTCCGTGATCTCGGCCCCCGTGACCCACGCGATCTCCATCCCGGCCGCCAGCGCGTCGCGCCGCTCGCGCCGGATCGCCTTGCGCTTGCGGGACGCGAGCGCGCCGAGGAAGCCCTCGAAGTCGCCGAATCCGTCGTCGTGCCAGTGGAACTGCTGGTCCGTGCGGACGAGGAGCCCCTGCGCACGCAGCTCCTCCGCCTCCGCCTCCGGCAGGAAGGTCGCGTGGATGGAGGACGCGCCGGTCTGCTCGCGCACGGCCTTCAGGCCGGCGAGAAGCGCCTCGCGCAACGCGGTCGCGTCCGGTCCCACGCCCGCCATCAGACGCGGCCCTGTGACCGGCGTGAAAGGCACGCTGACCTGAAGCTTCGGGTAATACTGCCCGCCGGCCCGCTCATAGGCGCTGGCCCAGGCGCCGTCGAACACGTACTCGCCCATCGAGTGCGTCTTCAGGTAGGCCGGGGCGGCGGCCGCGAGACGACCATCCGGCCCCTTGATCGACACGTAGGCGGGCGACCAACCGGTGCGCCGGCCGACGCAGCCCGAATCCTCGAGTGCCGACAGGAAGGCGTGCGATAGGAAGGGATTGTGCGTCTCGTCACCCGCCCGCGAGGCGGCCGCGAGCGCGTCCCATTCGGCGGCCGGGATCGCCGACAGGCTCGTCGCGACCGAGACCTCGATCTCGCCCTCGACGCTCATGAGCCTGACCGGATCAAGCCGGGAGGAAGCCTTCGAAGACGATCTGGTCAGCAAACGCCGCCACACGTGAGGCCTCCTCGCGGGTCCGGATCGTCCACGCCATCAGCGGCACGCCCCCGAGTCGGCGGCCGAGGAAGGGCGCGGCAGCCGGAAGGTCCGCGCCCCGCCAGGAGAGGAAGTCCGGCATGGTGTCGTCCCAGTGCAGGAGGTCGGTCATGCTGCGGACCCGCTCGGACCCGAGCGTCTCCCGCTCCCGATCACCATAGGTCGATTGCGCGACGATTCCGCGAGGGATGTGGGGCGCGATACGTCGCAGGAGCGTCACGATCGCGGGATCGAAGGATTTGACCACCACGCGCTCGCGCCGGCCCCCCATGATCTCGACGAAACGCCGGGCCAGGCGCTCGTCGCCATCGTGGCGGCTCTTCACCTCGACGACCAGCGGGGTCCGGTCCGCGATCCGGTCGAGGAACGCCGCGAGCGTCGGGATGCGGTCCTGGCTCGCGCCGATCGCGAGCTGGCCGAGGGACGCCGCGTCCCGCTCGCGCACCGGGCCGGAGGCCTCGGTCAGCCGGGGCAGGTCGTGATCGTGGAAGACCACCGCCTCGCCGTCGCGCGAGAGCTGGATGTCGCACTCGATCGCGAAGCCGCCCGCGACCGCGGCCTCCGCGGCCGCCATCGTGTTCTCGAACCGTCCGGCCGCGGAATCGTGCAGGCCGCGATGCGCGATCGGCCGCTCGGTGAGCCAGGACGGGGCGGTCATGCGACCTCGAACAGGGCCTCGACCTCGACGGCCGCGCCCATGGGCAGGCCCGCGACCCCGATCGTCGAGCGGGCGTGCCTGCCCCGCTCGCCGAACACCTCGACCATGAGGTCGGACGCGCCGTTCATCACGGCCGCCTGACCGGTGAAGCCGGGCGCGCTCGTGATGAAGCCGCCGAGCCTGAGGCAGCGAACCACGTGATCGAGATCGCCGATGGCGGACTTGAGTTGCGCGAGCACGTTGATCGCGCAGAGCCGCGCCGCCTCCGTCGCGACCTCCGGCGTCACGCCCCCGCCGACCGTGCCGACATGCGCCACGCCAAGCTTGCCGTCCGGGCCGAAGCAGATCTGGCCGGAGATGGTCACGAGGTTGCCGGAGCGCACGAACGCCACGTAGTTCGCGACCGGTGCCGCGGCCTGCGGCAGCGTGATGCCGAGTTCCCTCAGACGCGCGTCGATCGTCGCCATGCCGTCCATCTCCGTGTTCCCGGCGTTGTCGCCGAACGGGCAGGCGGTCGCAAGCCGTTCGTTGCGGTGCGGAGCATCGCCCCGTAAGCTCGCTGGAACGTCCGGAGACACGATGCGCACAACGATCCGCCTCTCAGCCGCGCTGGCTCTCGTCGCGTGCGCCTCCGCCCGGGCGGAGGACTCGGACGTGAGGCTCGCGCCCCACCGCGTCGTCTACGACCTGTCGCTCGCGTCGAGCCGCGGGTCGCGCACCATCGAATCGGCCCGTGGCCGCATCGCGTTCGAGTTCACGGGCAATGCCTGCGAGGGCTACGCGCTGAACTTCCGGCAGGTGACCGTGCTCCAGAGCGCGGAGACGGGCGCGAAGATGTCGGACCTGCGCACCGTGAACTTCGAGAGCGGCGACGGGCGCAGCTTCCGCTTCCGCAACGACACGCGGGCAGGGGAGGGCGAGCAGGGCCAGGTCGTCGACGGCGACGCGGAGCGGGGTCCGGGCGGATCGGTCGCGGTGCGGCTGAAGCGGCCGAAGACCGAGCGCGTCACGCCCGACGGCTCGGCCGTCTTCCCGAACGCGCAGATGCGCGACGTGATCGCGGCCGCGCGCGAAGGCCGCTCGACCTTCTCGGAGAAGGTGTTCGACGGCTCCGACGACGGGCACAAGGTCTACGAGACGCTGGCCGTGATCGGCCGCGAGATCGCGCCCGGCGCGACCGACGGGCTCGAGGCGCCGGCCCGCCAGGAGGGGCTCGCGAAGCTGAGACGCTGGCCCGTGACGATGAGCTACTTCACGCCGGGCAAGGCCGACGGCACGCCGATCTACGTGCTCGGCTTCGACCTCTACGAGAACGGCGTCAGCCGCGCGCTCCGCCTCGATTACGGCGACTTCGCACTCAAGGGCGAGATGACCCAGCTCGAACTGCTGCCCGACAAGGGCTGCGGACGCTAACTCCGCCCGAGCCCGATCCCTTTCTGAACGGCCGCGCGACCGAACTTCTCGCGGATCGCATCGATCGCCGTCTCGATCCGCTTCTCGGCAGCGACGCTCGGGTCCGCGAGGTCACCGCGATCCGCCTCGGCGGCGGGCCGCAGGTCGCCCGCCCCGATGCCGATCAGCCGGAAGAGGCGCCCGTCGCATTCGCTCCGCAGCATCGCGCGGGCCGGCTCGAAGAGCCGCGACGCCAGCTGCGTCGCCGGCAGGCCCGATCGCGCCCGCGTCGTCAGACGGAAGCGCGTGTCCTTGAGCTTCAGCGTGACGCTCGCGCCGCCGACCTCCTGGCGCTTGAGCCGATCGGAGACCTTCTCGCAGAGACGCCAGAGCACCGGTTCGAGCTCGTCGTAGCGGCCCATATCGGCCCCGAAGGTGGTCTCGGCCGAGACGCTCTTCGCCTCGCGCACGGGATCGACCGCGCGGGCATCCTCGCCGCGCGCGAGACGGACGAGACGCTCCGCATCGCGTCCGAGGATGGCGCGGAGCCCCGCCTCCGACTGATCGGCGAGGTCGCGCACGCGCTTCAGGCCGGCTCGCGCCAGCTTCTCCTGCGTGCGCTGGCCGATCCCCGGGAAGATCGTGATGGGCTTGTCGGCCAGGAAGGCGGGCGCGTCCGCGCGGCCGAGCACGGTGAAGCCGCGCGGCTTGTTCTGGTCCGAGGCGATCTTCGCCAGGAACTTGTTGTAGGAGAGCCCGACCGAGACGCTGATGCCGATCTCGCGCTCGACCTTCGCGGCGAACCGCGCCAGCGTCTGCGCCGGAGACGCGCCGTGGGCCCGCTCGGTGCCGGAGAGGTCGAGGAACGCCTCGTCGATGGAGACCGGCTGCACGAGGGGCGTCAGCTCGCCCATCATGCGCCGCACCTCGCGCCCGACCTTCGCGTAGCGCTCGAGGTCCGGCCGGATCACCACCGCGTCGGGGCACGCCTCCAGTGCCTTGAACATGGGCATCGCCGAGCGGACACCCGCGATGCGGGCGATGTAGCAGGCGGTCGCCACGACGCCGCGCCGCCCACCCCCTATGATCAACGGCACGTCGCGGAGCGTCGGGTCGTCCCGCTTCTCGATCGCCGCGAAGAACGCGTCGCAATCGACATGCGCGATCGCGAGCCGCGTGAGCTCGGCGTGACGCACGACGCGCGGCGACCCGCACGCGGCGCAGCGCGGGCCGCCCTGTTCCGAGAGCGCCAGGCAGTCCCGGCAGAGGATTGGCGCGCCCGTCAT
Organism: uncultured Enterovirga sp.; assembly: GCA_964250725.1. GTDB lineage: Bacteria > Pseudomonadota > Alphaproteobacteria > Rhizobiales > Beijerinckiaceae > Enterovirga. The sequence goes on from CAXUHE010000011.1 coordinate 13,934, forward strand.
GGCTCCCAGGCAGGCTCGGGCGACAGCCGCGCCTGGGCGGCCGCGATCTCGCGCGGATCGAGCTCCGCCTCGGACGCGACCGCGACGAGCAGCCGCTCGTCCCCAACGACGTGGTCCATGATCGCGGCCAGAAATCCGGGATTCGCCGCCGCTCCGCGAATCGTGCTCGGATCGAGTCCGGTCATGGCGAGGAAACGTCCCAGACGTTCGGGATCCGAAATGAGGCAGTTCAGGACGCGGATCGCGACGAATTCGGGATCTATTAAGCCAATCTTGTCGCGCATCCGAACCGAATTGTCCGATTTTCCTTTCATCAATCTGTGACCCTTACCGTCCGTGGTGAAGAGGGGAGTTTATATGAACCGAAGCCCCGGCCCGCGCCTCCTGCCAGGATGGGTCGCATGACCAAGACCGTGCTCATTGTCGAGGACAACGAGCTGAACATGAAGCTGTTCGGCGATCTTCTCGAGGCGCAGGGCTATGCGACTTTGCGAACGGGCAACGGGATCGACGCGATCGAACTCGCCAGGACGCATCATCCCGACCTCGTCATCATGGACATCCAGTTGCCGGAGGTGTCCGGTCTCGATGTGACACGATGGATGAAGGAGGATGACGACCTGAAATCCATTCCCATCATCGCGGTCACGGCCTTCGCGATGAAAGGTGACGAGGAGCGCATCCGCGAAGGCGGCTGCGAAGCGTACCTGTCGAAACCGATCTCCGTCGCCAAGTTCCTGGAGACGGTTCGGACCTATCTCCAAGCCTGAACGACCAAGGCCTGAACGACCAAGGCCTGAACAACCAGGCCCGAACTACCAAGCCTGAAGCGGGATCCTTTCATGCCGGCTCGTGTCCTCGTCGTGGACGACATCTTCACGAACGTGAAGTTGCTCGAGACCAAGCTATCGGCCGAGTACTTCGACGTGGTCACGGCGACGAACGGGCGCGACGCGATCGCGATCTGCGAGCAAGGGCTGTGCGATTTCGTGCTGCTCGACGCCATGATGCCGGATCTCGACGGGTTCGAGGTATGCCGGCGGCTCAAGAACTCGCCCACCACCATGCACCTTCCGGTCGTGATGGTGACCGCCCTCGACCAGCCGAGCGACCGCGTTCGGGGGCTGGACGCGGGGGCGGACGATTTCCTCACGAAGCCCGTCGACGATACCGCGTTGTTCGCGCGCGTGCGCAGCCTCGTCCGGCTGAAGGCGATCACGGACGAGCTGCGCGCCCGCATCGTCGGATCGCGCGGGATCGGGCTCGGCGATCCGCTCGCGGCCGCGAGCGCCGAGACGGGTCAGAACGGCCACGTCCTCCTGGTCGACGACAGGCCGAGTTCGCACGAGCGCCTGTCGGCGGCGCTGTCGCCGTTCCACCGCGTCGAGGTGGAGCCCGATCCGCAGCGCGCCATGATGAGGGCGGTCGAGGGCGGGTTCGACGTCGTGCTGATCAGCCTCGCGCTGCAAGGCTTCGACGGCCTGCGGCTGTGCAGCCAGATCCGCTCGCTCGACCGGACGCGCAACGTCGCGGTCGTGCTGATCGCCGACATGGACGAGAACGCGCGCGTCCTGCGCGGTCTCGATATCGGGGCTCACGATTTCCTGGTGCGCCCGGTCGATCGCAACGAGCTCGTGGCGCGTGTCCGCACGCAGGTGAAGCGTAAGCGCTACGCGGATCGGTTGCGCGACAGCGTCCAGGTCTCGATGGAGCTCGCGGTGATCGACGGGCTCACGGGCCTTCACAATCGGCGCTACCTCGATCTGCAACTCGTCACGCTGTTCGCGGACGCGGTCCAGCGCGACGCCCCCCTGGCGGTTCTCCTGCTCGACATCGACCATTTCAAGTCGGTCAACGACGGCTGGGGTCATGAGGTCGGAGACGAGGTCCTGCAGGAGTTCGCCAAGCGCATCCGCAATCTGACGCGCGGCATCGATCTCGTGGCGCGCTACGGCGGCGAAGAGGTCGTGATCGTGATCCCGGACGCGTCGGCGGACGAGGCCCGCTTCGTCGCCGAGCGTATCCGCGAGCGCGTCGGTTCCACGCCCTTCGGCGTGCGCCGGCGCTCCGAGATCCTCAACGTGACGGTGTCGATCGGTGTCGCGGCCCGTCAGCCGGGCGACGTCGCCGCGGCGACCGTCATGAAGCGGGCCGACGTCGCGCTCTATCGCGCGAAACAGGAAGGGCGCAATCGCGTCATCGCCCAAGCGGCGTGACGCGATGATCAGCCGCGCTGCGCCGTCTTAAGCTAACCTCTTAACCTTGATCCGGCTCAAGCAACGCCAAGTCAATCGTTTCGATTGTCTTAAGGCATCCGCAATGTAGGGTCGTTGTCGACCCGTCGCATCACTTCGCGTCGGGCCGACATGCCCCGAAGTCCAGGTCCGCCGCATCTCCTGGGCTTCGAGGCAGGCCGGTTCGGGAGCGGCATACGCCTCCTCAGCGTCGCTCCCGGCCGGCCACCTTCTTGCCCGTATCAGCGTCGGTCGGCGGGCTCCGCCCAGCCGGCGTACCGGTCCTCGAGATGCATCCAGACGCCTGTGCGCAGGCATTGCTGGAAGCGGGGCTCGCAGCTCGCCGAGCACCGCGCCCCGACCCCGGCATAGTAGCGCGCGATCCGCTCGGGCGTGCAGATCGCCTCGCAGGCATCCCGGTTCTCGCCGCATCCCGCCGCCAGGGCAGGCGCGGCCGAGACGATCGCCAGAGCGACCGCGAGCGAGGCCGTGATCCGCATCACCATCTCCATCCCGAACTGCCCGCAGGGGTAGCGGCACGCGCTCAGCCTGTCGAGCCGCGATCGATCAGGCCGGCCGTGGCGCCCCGAGAGAGATCGCGGACGCCCTGCCGTAGGCCGGCGATGGCGACGACCGCTCCGCTCCGGCCGGCCATCTCAGGCGGATATGACTGATCCCCCAGACGAGGCCGGTGAAGAGCCAGAGGTGACGCCAGCGCTCCGCCTCGTGCAGGAACGCGCAGGAGGTCACGGACGCCCAGCAGAAGAAGAGGGTGAGGCAGAGCGGGTTTCGCGTCTCGCGATAGTTGAACCAGGAGATCGCGACCGTGAACAGGATGAGACACGTGAAGGCGAAGCCCGCGAGCCAGCCGTAGTTCAGGAACGAGCTGATCCAGATGTTGTGGATCGGCTCGTCGAAGTAGCGGTCGATTTCCAGGAGGCCCATCCCGAGCGGGTTCGCCAGGATGAACGGAACGCTCATCGCGTAGCGGCTGTAGCGCCCGCCATGCCCGAGATCGTAATCCTTCGCGATCGTGGTTCGGTCGGCGATCTTGTCGCCGAGATCGGGATCGATGATCGCCGCGATGCCGACCGCCACGGCGATCACCGCGCACATGGCGGCCGCGTAGAACACCGCGCGCATGAGATTGTTGCGGTTGAGGACGAGGTAATACAGCGCCCCCCAGAGCATGCACGCGACGATCGCCGCGCGTGAGAAGGAGAGCACGATGCCGAAGCTCACCACGAACAGGGCCGTCATGTAGAGGACCGGCCGTTCGCGCAGGCTCAGCATGTACATCGCCGCGAAGACGCCCGGGATGAGGAAGGCACCATACATGTTGGGATCGTCGAGGAAGGCCTTCGCGCGGCCGTCCCAGGTCAGGTCCTCGATGCCGAGGAGGAAGCCGAACGTTCCGATGCACGACGCGATGCAGGTCGCCGCGATGTAGACCTGCAGGAACCGCCGGATGTCGTTCGTCTCCCAATGGGCCGCGACCAGGGCCGAGCAGAACGCGATGGAGACCGCGAAGGTGATCTTGACCATGTAGTAGGTCACCTCGGGATTGTCGGTCAGCGACAGCGAGGAGATGTAGAGCGACCCGATCCAGGCCATGAGCAGCACGGACAGGACCAGGATGTTGCGCGTGAGGACCTGCGCCGCACAGAAGGTCAGCGCGATCGCGGTCACGAACAGGATGTCGACCGGGGAGGGGCGCGTCAGCGTGAAGTTGATCGCGAGGACCGCGAGCAGGTAGACCCAGTTGGTGAGGCGGCGCATCCCATGGTCCCACATGCGGCCGGACCGGCCATCGGCGTGCGAGGACTCTTAAGGATGTTTCGTTACCGCTCCCTCACCTCGCCGGGCGAAACACGGCACTACTGCACCATCGTGCCGTCGCGGGCGGAGGTCGCGTAGGTCAGCGCCTCTTCGGCGGCCTCCTTCAGCTCGACCAGCATCCCGATCGGCACGGGGATGTCCACGCGCTGACCATCGAGCGTCTCGAACTGGAGGATCGCGAGCGACTCGCCGATCGCCACGGAGGCGAGGTCCGTGCAGAGCGGCAACTGGAAGGGGCCATCGCCGTCGAGCGCGATCTCGGTCGGCTCGAGGCTGTCGTCGTCCGTCATCTCGCGCTCGCTCGGCGTTCGAGCGGCCGGACTGGCGTTCGGCGCTACTTGATCTTGGCTTCCTTGAACTCGACGTGCTTGCGCGCGACGGGGTCGTATTTCTTGACCGCCATCTTGTCGGTCATGGTGCGGGAGTTCTTCTTCGTGACGTAGAAGTACCCTGTATCGGCGGTCGATACGAGCTTGACCTTGATGGTGACGGCCTTGGCCATGACGGGCTCCTGGGAGATCGGATCGCACGCGCGATCGGGTTCGGCCGGTTCGGCCGTTCGAATTCGGTCACGTCCTCTCGCCGATCAGGGCGGTCGCGTCAAGAACGCCGCGTCACAGCTCCTCGCGGCGGAAGCGGCCGTGGCGCTCGTAGAAGAACGGCACGGGCAGGTCGTGCGTGAAGCCGTTCGCGATGCGCGTCTCCAGCTCCTCGATCATCACGAGCGTGATGGCCGGCAGGTCGAGTTGGCGCGCCGCCGTGAACTCGACCCAGACGAGTTCGACGAGTTCCTTGTCCGGGCCGACGAAGCCCTCGGCCGATCTCGCGACCGTCTCGCGATCCGCGGAGAAGAAGCGCGTATCGAAGCGGCGCGGGCGACCGGGCGGGGTGATCGCGCGACCGATGAGCTGCAACTCCGCCAGATCCGGCAGGATGCCGTGAGTCGCGAAAGCCGCCCATGCATCGCCCGCCGGCACGGCCGGCACCGCGTCGACCGGGCGTCCGACGAGCAGCCCGGTCTCCTCGTAGGTCTCGCGGATCGCCGTCAACGCGAGGGCGCGACCGCGGCTCTGGACCGCGCGGACGTTGCGGGAGGCGAGCGCCGCCTCCGTCCGCGGGGCGAGCTCGCCCGAGCGCGGCATATGCCGGTCGCCGGGCTCGCTGCGTCCGCCGGGGAAGACGAACTTGCCCGGCATGAAGCGAAGGCCTTCATGCCGCTTCCCCATGAGAAGCCGGGGGACCGGTCCGCTGCGGTCGATCAGGATCAGCGTCGCGGCGTCTTTCGGTTTCATGTGGGCCGACCCGCGCTCCCGGGCCGCTCTCGTCAGGTACTCCGCCGCTCCAGCCGCGCTCACGCCGATCTCTCCTACGTCTCAGCTCGGCATCGAACCCGTGCATGCCGAGCACGTATTGAAGCGCCACGACCGCGCCCTTCACGGGCTGCAAGAGGGCCAGCGACAGACCGAGCGTCAGCGCAGGCCACAGCGCCATATGGATCCAGAGCGCGACCTCGTCGAAGCGGGTCTCGCTCACGTAGATGCCGTAGCCGACGACGTGGCATACGATGAACATGACGACGTAGGGCGGGAAATCGTCCGCCCGGTGATGGTGGAACTCGGTCCCGCACGACTCGCAGGCCGGCGCGACCTTCAGGTAGCGCCCGAACAGGTGGCCCTGGCCACAGGCCGGGCAGCGGCCGAGAAAGCCTCGCGCGACCCGCTCGGGGTCGGAGACGGGGCGGCCCGGGCGGGCCATCAGGTCGACGATCGATGTCATGCGCGGCGTCCTCTCGTCGTGCCGTAGGCGTCGGCGCGGTGTCCCCCGCCGCGCGGCGGGCGGGCCGCGCCGGGGCGCTTCCGTCCGGCCCCGCCCCCGCTCAGGATCTCGAAGCGCAACGCGCCCGCGATCGGCGCCGCCTCGACGAGCTTCACCTCGACCGGGTCGCCGAGCCGGTAGCTCTCCCCGGTCCGGCTGCCGACGAGCGCGTGGCGCGCCTCGTCGAAGCGGTAGTAGTCGGCCCCGATCGTGGCGGCCGGCACGAAGCCGTCGGCGCCGGTCTCAGTCAGCTTCACGAAGACGCCCGACTTGATGACCCCGGAGATGCGCCCCGTGAAGGTCGCCCCGACCCGGTCCGCGAGGTGGTGCGCGATCAGCCGGTCGACCGTCTCGCGCTCCGCCGCCATGGCGCGGCGCTCGGCGCGCGAGATCTCCTCGCCGACCGTCGCGAGGTCGGCCGCGGTGACGCCCGCCGGCAGCCCGTCCTCCCCGAGCTTCGCGGCGTAGATCAGCGCGCGGTGCACCACGAGGTCGGCGTAGCGGCGGATCGGCGAGGTGAAATGCGCGTAGCGCCTGAGGTTCAGGCCGAAATGGCCGAGATTGTCGGACGCGTAGGCGGCCTGGGCCTGCGAGCGCAGCACGATCTCGTTCACGAAGATCTCGTGCTGCGAGCCCGAGACCTGGCGCAGGATGCCGTTGAAGAGCGCGGGGCGCAGCGAGCCCGCCTTCGGCAGCTTGATGCCGACGGAGGCCAGCACCTCGCCCAGCGATCGCATCTTCTCGATCGAGGGCTCGTCGTGGACGCGGTAGACGAGCGGCGTCTTCGCCTTCTCCAGGATCTCGGCCGCCGCGACGTTGGCGAGGATCATGAACTCCTCGATGAGGCGGTGCGCGTCGAGCCGCTCGGGCAGGGTCACCCGGTCGACCGTGCCGTCGGGCTTCAGCAGGATCTTGCGCTCGGGCAGGTCGAGGAAGAGCGGACCGCGCTCGTCGCGCGCCCTCGCGAGCGCCGCGTAGGCGGCCCAGAGCGGGCGCAGAACGGGCTCGAGCAGCGGCCCCGTCGTGTCGTCGGGACGCCCGTCGATCGCCGCCTGCGCCTGCACGTAGGAGAGCTTCGCGGCCGACCGCATGAGGATGCGATGGACGCCGTGGCGGCGCTTGCGGCCGTCCGGCCCGATGACGATCCGCATCGCGAGCGCGGGGCGCGCCTCGCGGGCGCGCAGCGAGCAGAGGTCGTTCGAGATCCGCTCCGGCAGCATGGGCACGACCCGGTCCGGGAAATAGACCGAGTTGCCGCGCTTCAGCGCCTCCCGGTCGAGTGCCGAGCCCGGCCGGACATAGGCCGCGACGTCCGCGATCGCGATCGTCAGCACGAACCCGCCCGGGTTGTCCGGATCCTCGTCGGGCAACGCGTGGACCGCGTCGTCGTGGTCCTTCGCGTCGGGAGGGTCGATCGTCACGAGGGGCAGGTCGCGCCAATCCTCGCGGCCGGAGAGCGTCGCGGGCTCCGCGCGCTCGCCCTCGGCCAGCGCCTCGGCGGGGAACACGTGGGGGATCGCGTGCGCGTAGATCGCCACCAGGCTGATCGCCTTCTCGGACGACACGGAGCCCAGCCGCTCCTTCACCCGCGCCTGCGCGAGGCCGAACCGGCCCGGGCTCGCGAGCGAGACGGACACGAGGTCGCCGTCCTCCGCGCCGTTCTCGCCGCCCGGCACGATCGCGATCTCGCGCCCGGCCGCCTTCTTATCGATCGGCACGAGGCGGCCGCCTCCTCCGGGAAGTGAGCGGAACACGCCGAGGCTCGCGCGCGTGTCGCGCGGCAGCACCTTGACGACGTGGCCGGACGCGATCCCGTCCTGGCCCGCGGGCCGCTCCAGCTTGACGAGGACCCGGTCGCCGAGCCCGGCCGGCCGCTCGCGGCCCCGGTTGCGGCGTGGCGAGATCAATATACGGAGCGTGGCTCCGGCCTCGCGGTCCCACTCGACCGGCTCGGCCATGAACTCGCCGTCGCGATCGCGCGCCACGATCTCGGCCAGGAACACGGGCGGAAGGCCTCCGGCCCGCAACCGGCGGCCGTCGCGTTTCACCCGGCCGTCGCTCTCGAGCTCGGCCAGGACCTCCTTCAACCAGGAGCGATGCTCTCCCGAAAGACCGAAGGCGCGGGAGATCTCCCGCTTGCCGATCTTGCCGGTCGCACCTGCCACGAACGCCGCCACCTCCTCACGTGACGGGAGAGCGCGGGCGGAGCCGGGCGGGGAGGGGGAGGGTGCCAAGGAGCCAGGATACTCACGGCGCACGGACGTGCTGCCTCGTGTTCGATAAGTGGGACGCTGCGGCCGGCTGCGCAACGGAGAAGGTCAGCCGGTCGAGGCCGCCTGCCGGATGCGCTCTTCGATCGTCGGCAGCGCGAGACCGGGCTCGACAAGGTCGCCGAGCGTGATGGGCGCGACGGCCGGAAACCGTCGCGACACCTGGAGCGGCGCGTCCTGGAGAGCCGGGGTGTGGGCTGCCGCCTCGACCGCCATCGTCCAAAGCCCGTCGACATGGATTCGCGCAAGTTCGGCCGGATCGTGCCCGGCGCGCACCAGATCGTGAAGCCTGAGCGCCTCGCGGCGGTAGCTCGCCGCCTCGGGATGGTCCGACAGGACGGCGGCCCGGATCAGGTTCGTGAGGAGATCGCGCAGCTCGTGCGCGAGCCGATGATCGTCAAGCTCCATGGGCACTCTCCCGCGCGGTCGCGGTCGCGGTGGCGTCTTCTCGGCTCGCCATGATCTTGTCGACGCGAAGGCCGTCGAGATCGACGATCTCGAAGCGCCAGCCGTCCGTCGTCACGACTTCGCCGACGCCCGGCAGCCGCTCGAAGGCGTGGATCACGAAGCCGGCGGCGGTCTCGTAATGGCGGTTCTCGCTCTTCTTGAGCCCGAGCAGTTCTGCCATCTCGTCGAACGCCATGCTGCCATCGAGAAGCCACGACCCGTCCGCGCGCATTACGCGGTCCGGCCCGGACACGTCGACGTCGGACTTGAACACGCCCGCGATAGCGCCCAGCGCATCGGCCGGCGTCACGATGCCTTCGAAATGGCCGTACTCGTCGTGCACGATCGCCACGGGCACGTCGGCGTCGCGCAGCACGTTCATCACCTCGAGCGCGTCGAGCGTGTCCGGCACGATCGGGGCCTTGCGCATGCGGGAGCGGATGTCGAGCTCCTGGCCGGCGACCAGGGCGGCCAGGAGGTCGCGGACGTGGACCACGCCGACGACGTTGTCCGGGTCGCCGCTCGTCACCGGCAGGCGCGAGTGCTGGGTGGTCAGCAGCGTCTCGCGGATATCCGCCTCGTCCTCGTCGAGGTCGAGCCGGTCGACCTCGGTGCGCGGCGTGAGGAGGCCCCTGACCGTGCGGTCGCCGAGCCTCAGCACGCCCGCGATCATGCGGCGCTCGTCCGTCTCGATGACGCCAGCCGATTCGGCCTCCGCCACGATGGTCCGGATCTCCTCGTCGGTGACGATGTTCGCGGCCGCGTTGTGCTGGCCGAAGAGGCGGAACACGACGCGGGTCGAGTTGTCGAGCAACCACACGACAGGTAGGGCGGCGCGCGAGAGGAAGCGCATGGAGGGCGCGGTCACGCAGGCGATCGTCTCGGCGTGTCGGAGCGCCAGCTGTTTCGGTACGAGCTCACCCATCACGACCGACAGGTAGGTGATGATGCTGATCACGATCCCGAACCCGACCGGGTCGGCGACGGCGTGGCGGACGCCGTGCTCCTCCAGGATCTCGCTGAGCCGCGCGCCGAGCGCCGCGCCTGAGAAGGCGCCGGCCAGGATGCCGATCAGCGTGATGCCGATCTGGGTCGTCGACAGGAACCGGCCCGGCTCCTCGGCGAGGGCCAGGGCCGAGGCCGCCCCGGCGCGGCCGTTCTCGACCATGGACCGCAGACGCGCGCGGCGGGCCGACACGATGGCGAGTTCAGAGAGGGCGAAGAGCCCGTTCAGGGCGATGAGGCAGATCGCGACGATCAGTTCGAACACGGTGTGACGGCCGGGGCGCGGGGAACGCTCCGGCCTATGCTCCTTATCCGTTACGGCCCGGCAACGACGTTGCCGAAAGCTCCATTCACGATACGGGCCATCCGGACACCGCGACGCGGGGGCGTCGCGGTGCTCCGGTCAGACCGAGTAGTACATCACGTACTCGACCGGGTGCGGCGTCATCTCGTAGCGCATCACCTCCGTCATCTTGAGCGCGATGAAGCTGTCGATGAACTCGTCGGTGAACACGCCCCCCGCCTTGAGGAAGGTGCGGTCGGCGTCGAGGCTGTCCAGCGCCTCGCGGAGCGATCCGCACACCGTCGGGATCTCCCGCAGTTCGGCCGGCGGCAGGTCGTAGAGGTCCTTGTCCATCGGCTCGCCGGGATCGATCTTGTTCGCGATGCCGTCGAGGCCCGCCATCAGCATGGCCGAGAAGGCGAGATAGGGGTTCGCGGTCGGGTCCGGGAACCGCACCTCGACGCGCTTCGCCTTGGGGTTCTGCGTCCACGGGATGCGGCAGGAGGCCGAGCGGTTGCGGGCCGAGTAGGCGAGCAGCACGGGCGCCTCGTAGCCCGGCACGAGGCGCTTGTACGAGTTGGTCGAGGGGTTGGTGAAGGCGTTCAGCGCCTTCGCGTGCTTGATGATGCCCCCGATGTACCAGAGGCATTCCTGGCTGAGATCGGCGTACCTGTCACCCGCGAAGACGGGCTTGCCGCCTTTCCAGATGGACTGGTGGACGTGCATGCCCGACCCGTTATCGCCGAAGACGGGCTTCGGCATGAAGGTCGCGGTCTTGCCGTAACTTTGCGCCACGTTGTGGATGCAGTATTTGTAGACCTGCATCTGGTCGGCCATGAGGACCAGCGTGTCGAACTTCATGCCGAGCTCGTGCTGGGCCGACGCCACCTCGTGGTGGTGCTTCTCGACCTTCACGCCCATGGACTGCATGGCGGCGAGCATCTCGCCGCGGATGTCCTGTGCCGAATCGAGCGGCGGGACGGGGAAGTACCCGGCTTTGGTCTGCACCCGGTGGCCGAGGTTGCCGCCCTCGTAATCCGTGTCGCCGTTCGTCGGCAGTTCGGCCGAGTCGACCTTGAACCCCGTATTGTAGGGGTCCGCCATGAACTTCACGTCGTCGAAGATGAAGAACTCGGCCTCCGGCCCGAAATAGGTCGTGTCGCCGATGCCGAGCGACTTCATGTAGGTCTCGGCCTTCTTGGCGATCCCGCGTGGGTCGCGGTCGTAAGGCTCGCCGGTCGCGGGCTCAAGGATGTCGCAGACGATCGACATCGTGGCGGCGGAGAAGAACGGGTCCATCTGCGCCGTCGCCGGATCCGGCATCAGGATCATGTCGGATTCGTTGATCGCCTTCCAGCCGGCGATTGACGAGCCGTCGAACATCGTGCCCTCGGCGAAGATGTCCTCGTCGATCATCGAGACGTCGAAGGTGACGTGCTGCCACTTGCCGCGCGGGTCGGTGAAGCGAAGGTCCACGTACTTGACGTCGTTGTCCTTGATGGCCGTCAGGACGTCCTTGGCGGTCTTCATGCGATGTCTGTCCTCATTGTCCGTGATGGTTGGCGGCTCTGCGTCAGATCGCGTCGGGGCCGGTCTCGCCGGTCCTGATGCGGATCGCCTCCTCGACGCTCGAGACGAAGATCTTGCCGTCCCCGATCCGGCCGGTCTGCGCGGCGCGACGGATCGCCTCGACGGCGCGATCCACCTGGTCGTCCGCGATCACGATCTCGAGCTTCACCTTGGGCAGAAAATCGACCACGTATTCGGCGCCGCGATAGAGCTCGGTGTGGCCCTTCTGGCGCCCGAACCCCTTGGCTTCCACCACCGTGATGCCCTGGAGCCCAGCCTCCTGGAGCGCTTCCTTGACCTCATCGAGCTTGAACGGCTTGATGATCGCTTCGATTTTCTTCATCGCGGGTCGGGCCGGCTGCAGCTCGTGTGAGATGTGGCGGGGTCTTAGCATCGCGTCCGGGGTCCCGCCATGCCGAATCGGCAGGGTTCTGGCGGCGCGGGACGATGAGGCCGGCGACGTGTCGACCGGCAGAGCGCGAGCCAGCATGACCCGAGGACCGGCCGAGATCCTGCTGACCTCGGGACAGATGCGCGCCGCCGAGGCGGAGGTGATCGCTGCCGGCACGCCCGGGCTCGACCTGATGCGGCGGGCCGCCGAGGCGGTCGTGCGCCATGTCCTCGCCCGGACATCGCCGGGCGCGCGCGTCCTCGTCCTGTGCGGGCCGGGCAACAATGGCGGCGACGGCTACGTCGTGGCGGCGCGTCTCGCGGAGGAGGGTCGCCGCGTCGAGGTCGCGGCCCTGAAGGAGCCTGACGCCATGAAGGGAGACGCGGCCATCGCGGCCGCGGGATGGAGCGGCCCGACCCGGTCGATCGAAGTCGTCGAGCCGGCCGATCACGACCTGATGGTCGACGCGCTGTTCGGCATCGGGCTGTCGCGCGATCTCGACGGCCCGGTCGCGGCGCTGATCGCTCGCGTCAGCGATTGCGGTCGCCCCGTGGTGGCGATCGACGTGCCGTCGGGCATCGACGCCGATACGGGGCAGGTGAGGGGCGCGGCCATCCGGGCCGCCGCGACCGTGACCTTCGCGACGCGCAAGCCCGGCCACCTCCTCTATCCGGGCCGCGCCCATGCGGGCGTGGTCGAGGTGGAGGAGATCGGTGTGCCTCACGGGACCATCGCGAAATCCGGGCCGGAGCTTCACGTCAACGCGCCCGCTCTCTGGTCCGGCACGCTGCCGCGGCCCGGCGCGGACGGGCACAAATACGATCGCGGCCACGCGCTCGTCGTGTCGGGTGCGCCGGCCCATACGGGAGCGGCCCGGCTCGCCGCTCGCGGCGCATTGCGCGCGGGAGCCGGGCTCGTCTCGCTCGTCACCTCCGCGCGCGCCCTCGCGGTCAACGCCGCGCACCTCACCGCGATCATGATGCGGGTCTGCGACGATCCGGACGAGTTCTCCGACCTCCTGACCGACGATCGCTTCAATGCCATCGCGCTCGGGCCCGCGCTCGGGGTCGGCGACGCGACCCGGGCCTGGGTGGGGGCGGCGCTCGAGGCCGATCGGGCGACCGTTCTGGATGCCGACGCGCTGACGAGCTTCTCGGGCGAGGCCAAGGTCCTGCGCGCGCTGACCGGCGCGCCGCGCGGGCACCCGATCGTCATCACCCCGCACGAGGGCGAGATGAAGCGCCTCTTCGCCGGACGGGACGAGCCCTCGGCCGAGGCGCGCGCCGTCCTGGATCACGCCTCGAAACTCGAGCGCGCGCGGGCGGCGGCAGCCTTGATGGGCTGCGTCGTCGTCCTGAAGGGCGCCGACACGGTGATCGCCGCGCCGGACGGGCGCGCCGCCATCAACGGGAACGGCTCGCCCTGGCTCGCGACCGCCGGCTCCGGCGACGTGCTCGGGGGCATCGTCACGGGGCTGCTCGCGCAGGGCATGCCGGGCTTCGAGGCCGCCTGCGCGGGCGTCTGGATGCACGCCGACGCCGCGGGCCGGTTCGGTCCGGGGCTGATCGCCGAGGACCTGCCCGAGACGCTGCCGCAGGTCTGGCGCGACCTCTTATGACCGGTTCATCGTGGCCTAGAGAACCTCGAACCAGGTCCACAGCCCCGTGTCCAGCCGCTCCAGCACGGTCGAGCCGAGCATCCAGCGGCCTGGGTTGTCCGCCAGGAACGCGACATGCACGGTCCGGCCCTCCGGGACCTGGAAGGTGTCGAGCCAGTAGGGCTCCCAGCCGTCGTCGAGCGGGTGCAGCAGCCGCACGACGTGGCCATGGATGTGGAGCGGTTGGGGGAAGCCCGTCCGGTTCGTGATGCCGAGCACGACCGGCTGGCCGCGCTTCGCCGAGACGAGCGGGCGCGAGGCCGCCGAACCGGGCGCGCCGTTGACCGTCCAGACTGGTTGGCCGGCCGCAGGGAAGACCGGCTCGCCGGCCGCGTTCCGGCTCGCGCCGCCCGCGATCGTCACGTCCTGGCGGAGCGCATTCTGGAGCTTGATCTCCGGCGGCAGCAGCCGGTTCGGGGCCGGCGCGGCGATCGCCGGGCGCCCCGCCGGTGCGGCGGCCGCGGAGCTCGCCCGGATCTCGGCCAGCGCGACACCCGCGCCCACGAGCGCGGTGATCGCCCCGGTCTTGCCGGGCTCCGGGGCCAAGTCGAAGATGAGGTCGTAGCGCGTGCCGGGCGGGAAGGGCAGGGTCGCGCGCAGGGGCTCGAAGGTCTCGGTCGGCTGCCCGTCGATCGCCGCCACGTAGACCTTCAGGTCGTCGAAGCGGATGCGCATGATGCGTGCGTTGCAGGCATTCGCCAGCCGGAATCGTACGCGCGAGCCGGCCGGCAGCTCGATGCGCCGGGGCGCGTCGGCCCCCTCCACCACGAGCCGATTGCCGAGCCGGCCCGCGAGCGCGGCCTGCCGCGCGTCCCCGAAGGGCGCGAGCGCGCCCGTCTCCGTCGCCAGCCAGTCGCGCACCACGAGCGCGAACTCCGCGTCGACGGGCGGCGGCTCGCGCTCGCCGACGACGAGCAGTGCCGCGAGCCCGCCGTCCGGGCACGAGCGGGCGGATCAGGAAGGTTCCGGGATCGGGCGGGGTGAAACGGTACGAGAAGGACGCGCCCGGGGCGACCGGAGCCTGGGTCAGGCCGCCGACGCCGTCCATCGCGTTCGCGCCCCGAACGCCGTGCCAGTGGAGCGAGAGCGGAGCCGGCGTGTCGTTGACGAGCCGCACCTTGACCTCCTCGCCGTGACGTACGTCGACGATCGGCGGGGCCGTGCGCCCGTTGAGGAGCCAGAGGTCGGCCGGCTCGCGGGCCTCCGGCCACAAAGCGTGCCGGGCCGGCGCGGCGCGCAGGATCGTCTCACCGCCGGCTTCGGGCTGTCCTTCCGCGTGGGCCGGGAGCCTCCCGAACCGGGTCGCGAGCCCGCCGGCCGCGAATCCGAGCCCGACCGAGCGCCGGCTCGGACGTTTGGCGAAGTCTGTCATATGAAACGGTGCCCTCTGGCGCGCCGCGAGACACCATCGAGGCGTCTGTCGTCAACCTCGTCTGATCGCGCGTCCCAGGCGCGTCAGGGTTGCCCGTGCAACCAATGTGTGACAAGAGCCCCGCCCACCGCGGCGCGGCACGACGTGGCGTACGACGTGGTGTCTTGGCGGGCGTGGCGGAATTGGTAGACGCAGCAGATTTAGGTTCTGCCGCCGCAAGGTGTGGGGGTTCGAGTCCCTCCGCCCGCACCACCGAGCCGCGCAACCGAAACAGGATGGTCAGGGAGCGCGCGCACGACGGAGCCACGTCGCACGGCGCAGCCCCACCGTGATGGGACGACGAGGATGCAGGTCACCGAGACGAGGTCCGAAGGACTGAGCCGCGAGTACAAGGTGTCGCTCGCCGCGACCGAGCTGCAGGAGCGGCTGACGAGCGAGCTCGAGACGCTCAAAGGCCGCGTCAAGATCAACGGGTTCCGGCCCGGCAAGGTGCCGCTCGGCCATCTGCGCAAGCTCTACGGCCGCTCCGTCATGGCGGACGTCGTGCAGAACGCCGTCAACGAGGCGAACCGCAAGATCATCGAGGAGAACGGCCTCAAGCTCGCCCAGGAGCCGAAGATCGACATGCCGTCCGACCAGGCCGAGGTCGAGAAGGCGCTGGATGCCCGCGGCGACCTCGACTTCACGGTCGCTCTGGAGGTGCTTCCGACCTTCGAGCTCGCCGACCTCTCGGACATCTCCGTGAAGAAGCAGGTCGCGAGCGTCTCCGACGAGGACCTCGACACGGCGCTGACCCGCATGGCGAACCAGAACCGCGCCTTCGCGGACAAGGGCGAGGGGGCGGAGGCTGCCGAGGGCGACCGGGTCAAGGTCGATTTCGTAGGCCGCATCGACGGAGAACCCTTCGATGGCGGGACCGCGAGCGACATCGACGTCGAGATCGGCACCAACTCCTTCATCCCTGGCTTCGAGCCGCAGCTCGTCGGCATCAAGGCGGGCGAGACACGAACGGTCAACGTGACGTTCCCCGAGAATTACGGCTCGGCCGAGCTTGCCGGCAAGGCGGCCGAGTTCGAGGTCGTGGCGAAGGAGGTCCAGGCGGCCGGCGAGACGCAGGTCGACGAGGACCTCGCCAAGGCCTTCGGGATGGATTCGCTCGATGCGCTGAAGGACGCGGTGCGCGGCGCGATCACGCGCGATTACGAGACGCAGTCGCGGCGCAAGCTGAAGAAGGAACTGCTCGACGCGCTCGACGGCAAATACGCGTTCGACCTGCCGCAAGGCCTCGTCGAGCAGGAGTTCAACGCCGTGTGGAGCCAGGTCGAGGCCGATCTGAAGAACAACGGGAAGACCTTCGCGGACGAGGACACGACCGAGGAGAAGGCGCGTGAGGAGTACCGGCGCATCGCCGAGCGGCGCGTGCGGCTCGGTCTCGTGCTTGCGCAAATCGGCGAGAACGCCGATATCAAGGTCACCGACGACGAGGTCGACCGCGCCCTCGTCGAGCGGGTTCGTCAATACCCGGGCCAGGAGCGGCAGGTCTGGGACTTCTACCAGAAGAATCCCGGGGCGAAGGCTGAGCTCCGGGCACCGATCTTCGAGGAGAAGACGGTCGATCACCTGCTCGGGCAGATCAAAGTCGTCGAGGAACCGATCTCCCGCGAGGAGCTCTTCCGGGACGAGGACGAGGCGACCGGGACGGAGGAGACCGCTGCCGCTTGACGGTACGGGGCACGTCGAAGGCGTTGGACGCCGTTCGGCGCGGTCCTGGAGCAAAGCGAGACGATGAGAGATCCGGTTGCTGTCTTCAACAACATGCTCGTGCCCATGGTGGTCGAGCAGTCGAACCGCGGCGAGCGGGCCTTCGACATCTACTCACGCCTGCTGCGGGAGCGCATCATCTTCCTGACGGGGCCGGTCGAGGACAACTCGGCCTCCCTCATCGTGGCGCAGCTTCTCTTTCTGGAGGCCGAGAACCCGAAGAAGGAAATCTCCTTCTACATCAACTCGCCGGGCGGTGTCGTGACCTCGGGCCTCTCGATCTACGACACGATGCAGTTCATCCGCTGCCCCGTGGCAACGCTCTGCGTCGGCCAGGCGGCCTCGATGGGCTCGCTTCTGCTCTGCGCCGGCGAGAAGGATCATCGCTTCGCGCTCTCGAACGCCCGCATCATGGTCCACCAGCCGTCGGGCGGGTTCCAGGGCCAGGCGACAGACATCCTGATCCACGCGCGCGAGATCGAGGCGTTGAAGAAGCGCCTGAACGAGATCTATGTGAAACACACGGGACAGGACTACGCCCGGATCGAGACCGCGCTCGAGCGCGACAACTTCATGACGGCGGACGCCGCCCAGGAGTTCGGCATCGTCGATCAGGTTCTCGTGAAAAGGCCCGAGGCAGGAGCGGCTGTCTGAGCCGCGTATGTTCGGGGCGCGCGTTTTGACGCGATTTGTTCCGGTTGATCCCGGCGCGTCCGCGTGATTGCATCGGATCCGAGGCCGAACCGTATCGGCGCGACCGTGCCGCCTTCTCGCGGCGCGGTGAATGGGCGGCTACACTTTCTTAGTTCGCCGTTCCCTAACCTGAGATGTGATTCGCCGTCGTCTCGTCATGGCGGTGATCCGACTGGAGACCCACGATGAGCAAAGCCGGCGGCAACGACTCGAAGAGTACGCTCTACTGCTCGTTCTGCGGCAAGAGCCAGCATGAGGTTCGCAAGCTCATCGCGGGCCCCACCGTGTTCATCTGCGACGAGTGCGTCGAGCTGTGCATGGACATCATCCGCGAGGAATCGAAGTCCTCGCTCGTGCGTTCGCGCGACGGCGTGCCGACCCCGAAGGAGATCCGGCGCGTCCTCGACGATTACGTCATCGGACAGGACCACGCGAAGAAGGTTCTCTCTGTCGCGGTCCACAACCATTACAAGCGCCTCGCCCACGCGACGAAGCACAACGACGTCGAGCTCGCGAAGTCGAACATCATGCTGATCGGGCCGACGGGATCCGGCAAGACGCTGCTCGCGCAGACGCTCGCCCGCATCCTCGACGTACCGTTCACGATGGCGGACGCCACGACCCTGACGGAGGCGGGCTACGTCGGCGAGGACGTCGAGAACATCATCCTCAAGCTCCTGCAGGC
>CAXUHE010000012.1:0-26459 GCA_964250725.1 uncultured Enterovirga sp.
CGCCTGACGAGGCTGCCGCACAAGGAGGCCCGGCATGACCGTTGCCGCAATCCCCCTACGCGCCGCCCTCTACCTGCGCGTCTCAGCTCGCGCCAGCGAGGCGCAACACAAGGTGACGTGGGTGAAGTAACCTGTTGGTGACTTCTTGACTTGTAACCTATAGGTGCCATGGTGATATGTAACCTATGGGTGCCCCAATGCTGCTCAGGACGCCCCACGATATCGGCAGTGCCCTACGCGACCGGCGCCGCCGGCTTGGGCTCGATCAGGCCGAACTCGCGCAACGCGTTGGCGTCAGCCGCAAGTGGGTGGTCGACGCCGAGAAAGGCAATCCGGGGGCCGGCATCGGCCTGATCCTCAGGGCCTTCGCGGCCCTGGGAACCGGCCTCGCGATCGCGGGCGCGGAACCCTCGTCCGACACGGTCCCGCCGGTGGACGTGCCCGACATCGACGACATCGTCCACGACCACGGCGGAGGGCGGGCGTGACCGACCGGTTGATCCCCCCGCCAACGGCCGCGAGATGGGAGAGGTGCGCCCCGCCCACGGCCGCCGCAGGTTCGCCTATGGGGCGGGATGGCGCCAGGCCCGCGGCGCCTGGATGGGGCTTCTCCTGCAAACGGGTTCTAACATCTCTGAAGTAACGGTTCAGCAGGATTGGGAGGCACTACTCGCAGTCGCCGACGCCACGGCAGCGACTGAGATGGTGGTTCAGGACGAGAGCAGCGCGCTCCTCATTGAGCGTCTCGCGCAAGGCCGATATTGGAGCGATACCCAAGCGCACCTACTAGCCCAACATATCATCTGGTCGCGCCTCGACTTCCTCAAGGGGCGTCGTCGCGGATGAATTCATCAGCGCTTTCGCCTCGTCCGGACCAAGTCGCGGAGCTAACTCGCGGTCTCGAACTGCCCTTGGCAGCAGTCGATGACGTTTACCTGCAAATAATCGCTGAAGGCGTGATCCAAGCATTTCAGGACGTCCGCACCAGCGCGCCCACCCCCGTTACGACCGGCGACGAGGCCGCCCGGCGCTGCGGTCGATCCGCCGCGCTACTTCGCGACGGTGCCGGTGATCTGAACGGGTTTGCCGTTGACGACGGCCGTGCCGGTGATGGTGGCCCCCTTGGCGGGACGACGAGGCGGAACGGGCGTGCCGGTGTCCGCCGTGAAGGCGACGCCGACGTCGAGCGCCTTGCACGCGAGACCGACCGCAGCCTCGACGGTCGCGATCGTGCCATCCGCCGCCGCCAGGATGGCCCCGACGCTCTCGGCCGCCGGCACGATGCCGTGGCAGATGTCGGCGTCGACCGTATTCGCGACGCTGGCAACCTTCGCGGCCGTGACCTTCGCCGACGCGAAGGCGAGATCGATCTTGGCCGGGGTGACAGACTGGCAACCGGCGAGGGCGAGCGCGCAGCCCATCGCGGCCGCGCTGAGAAGCGACGTCTTCATGTTGATGTCCTGTGGTGAAGTGCGCCGGTCAGCCCGCCGACGCTCGGGAGGTCAGATCAGGCCGCCTCGGTTGGCTGGCGCGGCATGATCGAGAGGTCGACGAACCGGGGATCACCGAACGTCTTGAAGAGAAGCGTCCAAGCCATCCGGCCATGCGGCTTGTGGGCGTAGCCGGTGCCGACGATCTTGAGATCGGCACTCGCCTCGATCCGCCGGACCAAGTGCTCGGGCTCGCTCGCGTTCTCAGTCCATGGGATCGCGATGAGGTCGAGGTCGCGGGTGGCGGTCCCGTGAAGCACGAGCGCATAGCCTTCCTGCCACGCGAGGCAGCGGGCCATCGTGAAGATGCGTGCGTAGTCCGGATCGATGATCACGCCGCCAGCGCCCGCCCGCACGTGCCGCACGTGGCGGTCGAGGCGAGAACCGGCTTCACGATGACGGGATCGTCGTGGGTTGCCGCCAGCGCGAGCGGCAGGGTAACGGCGCTGGACGGCGCCCACGGCGTGTCGCGGATCGCCGCCCACTTCTTGAAGGCCGCTGCAAGCTTCCTGTCGTAGGCGTTCTTGGCGTATTGCGCGCCGTTATAGCCGCGCGCGAAGGCGGCCCAGTTGTGGGCGCGCAGCTCGTCGTCGAGATGCTCGGCCTTGATGAAGCGGACCGCCGCCTCGAGCTGTTCGGCCTCGCTGTCGAGGAAGGCCGCGACCATCGCCTGCACGCTCGCGTAGCCGGCAGAGACGTGGTTCTCGCCCATGATCTGGCCGATGCCCCACGAGGCGGAGGCCAGCGCGGCCGTCTCGTCGATCGCGAGGGCCTTCGTCAGGCGCGGATAGCTGTCGGCCGGGTAGGGCTTTGCGCCCCACGACGCGTAGGCGAGCTCGGCCTTGACCGCGAGCGTCCGCTTCGCGCCGGACAGGTTCGCGTAGAACCGGTGCGGCTCGAACAGCATCTTGGGCCGGCCGTGCGTGTCGAAGCCGCCGCCCGAGGTCTCCACCTCCAGGAATGCGTGCAGCTCGTCCTCGCCGACCCCGATCCCGTGCCCGATGCGCGGCAGGTCGCTATCGGCCAGCCGCGTGGCGGCGCCCGTGAAGATCATGGCGTTGCTCCAGATATGAGAAAGCCCGCGCGAGGCGGGCGGGGTGGGTCAGGTTGGGGAGGTCAGGCCCCTCGCTAGAAGAAGTCGATTGTGCCGGTCACGTCGCCGATGGCGATGCCAGTGGTGGTGTTGTCGTTGGCTGCCGGGCCGGTGGTGATCGCGACGCTGATGGCAGCGCTGAAGGCAATACCGATGCCCCCCGCGCTATAGGAGACTGACCCGCCAGGCGGGATCGCCACGACGCGAACATCGGTCGTAGTCCCGAAGGTAAGCGTGCCAGTATTGTAAAAGTGAACGTACCGGGTCGTCGTTGCGGCATTATAAAAGTGGTACCCGTAGAGGTGACCGGCGCCTGCCCGAACTGCCACCGGGTTTTGAGATGCTGCCGTCGTCGTCCGGAAGGCGACCTGAGACAGCCCGCCGGCGGTTGCTGGCTTGGCGACCGTCCCGCCGATCGTGTTGGTGCCAGCCGGGATGGCGGCCGTGAGCGCCGCGTAGAGACCCTTCAGCGCGGCGACGATCGACGAGTTGCCGGTGCCGGCATACGCCGCGTCCGCTGGTGCTCCGAGCGCTGCGATTTCGGAAGCCTGGTTGGTCGCGGAAGCCGCTCCGCTAGGCAGCGGAAGCGCGGCGGCCGAGACCGGCTGGGTGACGCCCGAACCGTCCACCGTCAGCCGGCCGCCGACGAGCGTCGCGGGAAGGCGATCCCGGACCGCGGCGAGCAGCGTGCCGGCACTCGTCTGCGTGACGAGCAGCCGGGTCAGCTTGGCGATCAGCGAGCCGGAGGCGGAATCTGTGGCGGGAGCGGTGTCTGCCGGCGTGCCGATCCCCGCCGTGACGTTGCGCAGCTCCGTGTCGGTCGCGAGGTCGGTCGCACCGAGCCCGTCGTCGTAGTAGATCAGCAGGGGATCGGCGGCGGACATCCCCGTCGTGTCGGTCGTCAGCGTCACCACGCTGCCCGTGAGCGCGCTGTAGCCCGCCGCCGGGTCATCCACCGCATAGATGGTCTGCTGCGCCGCCACGTTCTCGATGAGCAACAGGCCGGCGATGTCGAAGCTCGCGACCCCGCCGAAGTCGATCCTCCGGATCGACGGCGTGAACGTGTAGCCTGTCTTGAGGCGTGCTTTGCTCATCGGATCGTCCTCAGCCGTAGATGATGGCGGCGATGCGCGACCGGCGCCGGATCTCGGCGCTCTGGTCGGCGGCCAGTTGATCGAGCGAGTCCGAGATCTTCGCGAGGGTGTTGCGCTCGGCCGGCACGTCGTCCCGGATCTCGCGCAAGGCTTCTTCGACGGTTCCGGTCGAGATCGGCACGACGACCTCGACGATCTGGGTCTCGCCCGCGATGGCGTTGACCTGCGGGCTCAACGGCTCGGTGTAGGGGACGGCGGTGCTGCTCATGGGATCATCCGTCCGCGCTGATGGTGCCGGCGAGATAGGTGCCGCCCTCGCCGCGCGGATCAGCGGCGACTTCGCCTGCCCCTTGCCGGTCTCCAGCCACGCGGAGCGGAACCGCATGCGGCCGGATGCCATCCGCCAGCCGAACAGCGACCCGACGACGAACACGTGCCAGGGCAGCAGATGGAACGGCTGACCGGCTGCGGTACCCGCCGTCACGCTCAGGACGGCCGGGAAGAACGCCAGCGGCATGTCGGCCATCTCGGGGCGCCAGAACAGCCCCCGCTTCTCCCCATCTACGATGTCCCGCAGGTGGCGCTCGGCCGCGTGCTGGACGATCTCGCCCGAGATGATCCGGCCGGCGACGACGTCCTGCGCCCAGGCCGTGGTCGGATCATCTGTTGGCGGCCGGCTTGAGGAAGCGGTCCGCTGCGCGGCTTGCCTTCTTCGCACGGTCGACCTTCGTGATTTTGCCGCGGCGGGTCGGCGCGATGCCGAGCTCGGCCTCCAGCACCCGGATCGCCTCGTCGGACTGCTTCATGACCGTCCAGTACGGGTTGTACTGCGGCTGGCGCCGACCCTTGGCCGGAAGAACCGCGCCCATCTCGGCGACCTGACGGCTGGCGCGGTTGAAGACGATCCGGAACTGGACGAGGCGACCGATCGCGTCGCCATTCGCCACCACGAGGCCGCCGGCATCGCGCAACTCGCGCAGAACGACGCCCCACGCCTCATGGGCGGCCGCGACGTCGAGTTCGTCGCTATAGAGCGAGGGCCAATCCGGCTCCGGAGGGGAGCCGTCGCCCCCTGGGATCGGGGTGATATTCATGCGCGAGCCGCTCGGGTAGGCCGATACCCCCCTTCCAAATTCTGATCTCGGTGCGAAGGGCGGATCCCATGCGGTCTAGCCCCCTAGCCCCCTGGACTTTGACCCCCCCCCGTCATCGGTTCCACGGATGGTCCGGCGCCAACGGGCGGCCATCGACACCCGATCCGACCACGTACCCTCTGCTCTCCTCGGCCTGCTTCACGCTGTCGTGGTGGGTCTTGCAGAGCGATTGGAACGGGCCTTCCCAGAACCGCACGGGTCGTCGCGATGTGGCTCGATGTGGTCGCACACGCGGGCAGGCTCGATCGCGCCTTGAGCTTGGCACATCCGGCAGAGCGGCTCGCTCGTGAACTGGCCCTTGGCGACACGCTGCCATCGAGCGGTCCGATACCAGAACCGGGAGGGTCGGTTGTCGCGACGACAGGCATCCGCCTCACGTCGTCGATCATGGAATGAGGTCATGAAAAAGCCCCGCACCATCTCTGGCCGGGGCTCCCTCGCTCACCTTACAGCGCCGGACTGTCTGCCGGGACGGGTAAGGTGGGCTGGACAACGGCTCCATAGAAGCCCGTTTTGGTGATATCGCCGGGGCTCTCGCCTCACCGTCGCTGCACCTGGGTGCCACTACAGCCGTATCCGTGATGTTGCATATGGTGGGTTTGGCGGAGTGTCAACTCTTCGACAAAGCCAACGAGTGTAGCCCACCAAGGCGTAGCTGGATTGCTTTAGGTACGCTTCAAGCGTATAGCTGGTCATGGACTTCGACTGGCATGACGGCAAGGACGAGAAGCTGCTCGCGGAACGCGGCTTCGGGTTCTCCGACGTGGTGCCAATCTTCGCGGGCCGCCTTATCGAGTGGCAAGACGTCCGCCAAGATTACGGCGAGGTCCGCATAACCGCGATCGGTCAACACGGCGGCGACTTCTTTACCGTGATCTACACCGATCGGGGTGACGTGCGGTGGCTCATCACCGCGTGGAAGTCGAACCGGAAGGAGCGCGCACGATGGCTCGCATGACGTTGACAGAGGCGATGGATCGTCCCTCGACGATAGATCGCATGAAGCTCGATGCCACGACGGACCAGGACGTTCGTCGGCACATGATCGAGGACGGGCAGGATCCCGACGATGGTGTGTCCGGCTGGCAAGTCGTTCTGCCTCCGCGTACCGTGCGCGAGAAGCTTGGGCTCCGGCAAGCGGACTTCGCGGCCGTGCTTCGCGTGCCTCTCGCGACCGTACGGAACTGGGAGCAGGGACGTACGCTGCCCGACCCGGCGGCTCGATCGCTGCTCAATGTGGTCGCACGTGCTCCTGAGGCGGTGCTCACTGCACTAAGTCCGAACCGGCGCGAGGAATGGCGCGCCCTGAGCCATCGCTCGTCTATGGCAGTCAATCAGGCGATGTCGACTGATCGGCCCCTGACGGCATCCGACGATGCGATGTTCCACGACCGGACGATTGATGCTGTTGATGCCCGATTATACCCGCAAGGATCATTTGCCGTTGGAACGGTCGTGGGCACCATCGAAGAGGTGGATTCTGTGTTGCTGACTGACGCAGTTGGCCTCTTCGAGGAAGTTGAAGATCGCCACGATGCTGCACGACGCAGCGAGTCCAATATCGGTAAGGCGCACGGCTCGGAGCCCAAATCCGGTGCGCGTGATGGGTGATTTCTTGAGATATGCCTAAACCGACGCGACAGTCTCATAGCTTCGCACTGAGATCGGAGCGCCCTGGCCTCCGGTCGGTCGCCGCACCCGAGTGAGCCTCGGTGTCGCCGCAACATCAAATCAGGATTCCATCCCTACCCGAATTTCCGCAGGTGTTCAAGCGGGATGTGGACGAAAGCCTGCCCTCCGAACACGTTCATCAACAGGCTAATCGGCCTCTCGATCGGCGTCATCGCCGGAACGAGAGCTTGAACGATGCCGGTCTGACCTGTGAGAGGTCCGCCTTCGATCTTCACGTCATCGCCTGCCGAAAAGATGGCCCCGAGTGTGCCGTCGTACATGCCGGAGAGCTGCTTACCCACGAGCTCGATCAGGTTCTCGCGCGGAACGGTGAGGGGCAATCCGGAGCTGCCGAGCACGGCCGAGACGCCAGGCGTGTTCATGATGGCCGACCACGTCTCGTCCGAGCGCTCACGGCCCTTGAGCACGCCCACGAACACGTAACGCGTGAGCAGGGCCGCCTCGACCGCACGCTTGATCCGGAACCGGCTCACGTTCCACCGTGCCGCGACGGGCAGGTAGGTGAGGAAATCGGCCCGCATCAGCTCGCGATGCGCGATCCATTCCTGCGCGGGAGCGGTGTGGAGGGCGTACCAATGCCGGGCATGCAGATCCTCGATCGCAGGCGGCAGGGTCGGCTTGTCGAGCGGGATGACGCGCCGTGCCTGAGCACGCTTCTCCGCCTCCACGACGCTCTTAGCCTTCAATGCCGCGTTCATGCCGCTTTCCTCTTCAAGACGTCGTTCCAGTCCGTGCCGACCTGACCGGGGATCTCGACCTTCACCCTGCGGTCGTGGACAGCCAGGCGATGCGCGAGCCGGAACGCCGCGGCCTGTCCGGCGAACTTGAGGTCGTGATCTCCGAAGACGATGACCTCGCGAACCTCGGGCGGCGGCACCCATTCCTGGAGCATCGTCGCGTTCAGGGCCGACCAGCACGGGACACCGAACAGGCTGGAGGCCGAGAGCGCCGTCTCGATCCCTTCTGCGATCCCGAGCACCTCCGCCGGAGGCGTGAGACGGACGGCGCTGCCCTTCGGGATCGTGCCGGGCATGAGCCGGCGCGGGGACTCGACCTCGGCTTTCCGGCCCTCAGCGGTCAGGTATGTGCGATGCAGCGTCGCCGGTTGCCCGTCCGGCCCCGTCACCATCGCGATCATGGCCGGGTGGTAGGTCGGCAGCTCGGCCTCGTAGCGCACGCGGCGTGCGGTCCGCAGGCACTCCGAAACGGCCGACAGACCGGTGCGGGCGCGAAGGTACAGGTCGACCGGGTCGCCGGCCTGGACGGGCCCTGACGAGGCCCACAGCCGGTTCATGGCCGCCCGGTTGTCCTCGACGGAGCGCTTCGCCTTGGTGGTGGTCACCGGAGCCGTGCCCAGCACAGGCTCGACGAGCGCGACCGCACCCTTGAAGTCGAGCCCGTGCTTCAGCATCACGAGCTTCATCCCGTCGCCGGCCCCGCAATGGGAGCAGATCCACGTCCCGCGGCCCTCGAGGCTGTCGTACCGGAACCGGTCCTTGCCGCCGCAGATGGGACACGGGTGATGCTTGCCGTTCAGGATGCGGGCGTCGATCCCGAGCGCCGGCAGGATGCCGAGCCATCGGTCACGAGCCCGCTCCGCGATCGGGATGCGCTCAGCGGCCATGACGCGCCAGTCCCTTCGCGTAGCGGATCGCGCGCGACTTGATCCAGTTCGTCAGCGCGGGGGTCGGCGGGATCGGAGGCGCGTCCTCGACGCCGTCAGGCCAAGCCTTCGTGAGCTCCTTGAACTGGACCTGGGACCAGCCCGGCTTGTAGCCGCGGGTCCGGGCGACGTGCTTCAACTGCCCGAACAGCTCCCACCGCTCGATCGCGCTGAACTGCTTCGCCTTGGACTTGCCGGGCCGGATCTCGACCAACTCGCCGTCGTCGCACTGGATCTTGGTCTGCCGCTCGGGCTTGAACCCGCATTGCGGGCAGAGCGTCACCTTCGCGGGCTTCAGGAACGCGCAGGACGGGCACTCCTTCGGGAGAGGCTGATCCGCGATCCTGCTGGCGACGGAGCCCCGTCCCTTCCCGTCGTCCAGCCAGTCCTGCGTGATGTCGGTCACGAACCCGAGCCGCAGCGTCGTGTCCGAGTGGTCGAGGATCAGGCAATCGGCCTTCGGAGCGGCCCAGGACGGGGCCTTGCGGAGACCGCGCCCGACGATCTGGACGAACAGCATCCGGCTCTTCGTCGGCCGGGCGAGCACGATGCAGCGCACGTCCCAGTCGACGCCCGTCGTCAACGTCGCGATGTTGCACACGACCTTGAGCTTGCCCTCGTGGAACTGAGCGCGGATTTCGTCGCGCTCCTCCGGCTTCGTGTACGCGTCGATGTAGCCGGTCGGCACGTCGGCCGAGAGGAACTGGCGTTGCAGCGCCTTGGCGTGCGCCCGGTCGACCCCGAAGCACAGCGTCGGCCGGTCCTCGCCCTGCGCCAGCCAGGTCGACACGACGTCGGCGACCAGGCTTTTCTTGTTCATCGCCTCGGAGAGGTCGCCCTCGTGGAAGTCGCCGCCGATGGTCCGGACGCCCTTGAGGTCGGGATGCGTCGGGGCGAAGACCCGGAACGGGCTCAGGAACCCGGCCTCGATCAGCTCGGCCGTGGTCCGGACGACGATCAGGTGCTGGTAGAACTTGCCCAGCCCCTTGGTCCACGGCGTCGCCGACAGGCCGATGAACCGGGTCTCCGCCCAGGCCGGATCGTTCATCCACCTGCCGTGGAAATCGAACCATCGGTGCGCCTCGTCGATCAGCACGACCGCGGCTGGCGGGATCTTCCGGCGGGCCAGGGTCTGGACCGAGCAGACCTGGATCGGCTGGTTCGGGTCCGTGTCGGGATGGGCACCCTGCATCACGCCGACCGCCGTGATGCCCTCCTGCCGGAGCGCCTCGACGGTCTGGTCGATCAGCGACAGCGCCGGGACGGTGATGATCACCCGGTTGCCCTTGGCGAGGGCGTGCTCGGCGATCATCGCCATCAGCAGCGTCTTGCCGGCGCCGGTCGGGGCCGAGAGCATCACCCGGCGAAGTCCGGAGCGCAGCGCGTCCCGAAGTCCAGCCAGGGCCTCGGATTGGTGGGGGTGGGGCGTCCGGTTCAAAACGGGCCCCCGTCAGCGTCGTCACCCTGCCCCTGCCCTAGCGCTCTATCCTGAGAGGTTCCTCTTTCTTGGCTGGATAGGTCCTGTTTCTGGTCCTGCTCTTGATCCTGTTCCTGTTCCTGGTTTCGACGAGCTTTCGGGAACCGTTCGGGAAGGGTTTCGAAACGGTTCAATTCCTCGACCGGGAAATGCGGCGCGAGATGGCGCAAGACCTTGGCGAGCAAAGGTTTTACGATGGCGTCGTCCGGCACCTGGGCGAACAATCGGGCGGCGGACTTGCCCTGGTTCGGATTTTCGATCCGGTTCGCCTCCAGGAAGCGGTGGATCAGGACCCATTTTGACGGTTCGTCACGGGTTGCGAAACCGTTCTCGAACAGTTCCGAGAACCCTTTCGCGACGGTTTCGGAAGGCCACGACAAGTCTTCCGAAACGTACCCGTCGGGCAGCCGGAAACACCCGATCTGGGTGGTGTGCGGCCCCGAAAGCATGTAGAGGGCGAGCAGCTTCCCCTCGTTGCTGAGACGAGGTGCGTCCGTCGTCCAGAACGACGTGGGTATCGTGCCGTAGTCCCGCATGATTGGACGGCTCAGATCGACAGGGGCGAAGGCATGACCACTCCGTTCCGGCAATCGCTGTCGCGAGCCGGTCGATGAGGTCGGGGGTGCGAGGTAGGTGTTGTTGGAACAACACCTACTGATTCAGCCCGGAGAAGGCGGCGGCTGGGCGCGCTCCTGGATCACCGCGTCGGCCTGGCGCTGGAACACCCCGTAGGCGGCCTCCGGCCCGAGGCGCTCGACCAGGAACGCGCGCAGGCCGGCGAGCACCCCGTCGATCGCCACGCCCGTCGCCGCGATCCCCTCGCGTTCCACCGAGCCGGTCAGGTAGGCGCGGGCGAGCGAGGCGGCCCGCAGGCCGAGCGCGCCGTCCCCGGCGCGATCGGGATCGTCGTCGCGGAGGCTCGCGGCCGTCATGCGCCGCCTCCGATCAGCCTCTGGGCGTCCGCGATCGTCGAAGCCAGCTTCGCCATCTGCGGAGAGCCAGAAGCGTCGCCGCCAGTTCGGCGATGCGCCTCCAGGTCACGGGTCAGCCTCCTGATTTCAGCCTCGATCTCGCGCACGAGCAGGCCTTCCAGCCTGTCGTGAAGCCAGCGCTCGATCCGCTTCAAGCGCCCCTTGCGCAGGTTCTCCAGCGTGCCGGGCGCGCAGCCGGCCCGCCGCGCCAGCGCCGCACGCGCCGTCGAGAGCTTGCCGGTCCGCTCCGCCTCGCGGTCCTCGAGGACGCGGGCGATCTCCCGGGTGTCGGTCGTGTACGCGAGCGCCGTCACCTCGGCCGTCTCCGTCGTCGTGGGATGAAATGTCCGTCGCGGTGGGACCATCCGTCCATCGCTCCTGTGGTCGAAGAGGATCGACAGGAGGGACCAGACGCATGGAGGACGGATCGGACACGTGGGAGCACATCGGGGACGTCGCGCGCCGGATCTTGGCGGATGTGGGCGCGCGACGGTCCGAGGTGAGGCGGAGCAAGCTGAAGGAACTGAGACGGCAGCGGTCCCGGCGGTTGGCGCCGTGGACGCGGTCGACGCCGCCCCGCGACGGGGCGGGTCAGCGGGAGACGTGAATGAGCGACGCGGAATCCGACTTCGTGATCACGCTCGTCGGGATCATGCTGGACCTCGACCAGGACGACCACGAGTTCGAGGACGACGAGGTCTACCGGGCGAGCTTCGGCATCGAGCGGAACGGCAACCGGTTCGTCGCCTCGGTGTGGTTCCCGAAGGATGCCTGCCCGACGGTCGACCTCGTCCGGTTCGCGATGAGCCGACTGCATCTCGTGCTGGCGCAGGTGGCGCGACAGACGGAGGGGTGGCGGATAGAGCCTAGTGATCTCGCATGAGGGAAGCACGATCGCCGACAGCGCCCGCAACGATACGCGAGTGGATCCAAGGTTGCTGAATGACGCAGGCGTCGATTGCGCGATCACGGCTGCATCTCCACCGAGTCAGCGAGCGGTTTGATGTGAACGGGCCCGCAGTCAAAAAACCACGCGTCGCTCCAGGGAATATCTCGGCGAAACGCCTCAGCTCGGATCCGCGCGAGATGTTCTCGGTCGGGTTCTAGTGCGCCATTCTCCCATCGGGACACCGTAGCTTGGCCAACGCCGACGATGCCGGCGAGTGCCGACTGCGTGACGCCCAGCACCCCTTTTCGGATACAACGGATCGAGTTCATGCTTCCGTGCATATCCCTTTAGGGATTTTTCCACAAACCGAAAATCCCGATGCGTATAGAGATTAAACTGGCATTAAGGTATGCGCGCCGACAGTCCTGATGAGTTGAAAAGATCTGTGGCCCGAGATCAGCGTCAACGATCTTCCTCCGAGATCCGACTCCTTCGGGAGCGGCTCGGAATGACTCAGGCTGAGTTTGGCCAAGAAATCGGCGTCGAACAAGCCACTATCTCACGATGGGAAAAGGGCATTCAGCCTAGCGGGGCGAAGTTGACCATGCTGGTCGACTTCATGTTATCGCGAGACATACCTGTAAATTCATTGCCTATGTTCGCTAATATGACGAACAAGGAGGCATCTGAATTCTTTGTCAACATGGTTCCAATGGTGGGTTTCGTTGACGAGACCTCTCGTGTCAAACTAATTGGCGACGACAACGAGCGACGTGTAACACGATGTTACCACACAACATTTAACACTGTCGCAGTACAAGAAGAACCCCGATTTGGCTATAGACGTCAAACAGCAAACTATTACTTCGAGAATAAGAGATTGCCTCCAACTGAAAGGATATTGGGAAATTTTGCGATATTTGAAGCTGATATAGAAGGTATACTTATTGGCCGTCTTTATCCAAGTCCAAAAAAAGATCAATACTTAATCGAAATGTCCGGTCACTCAGTTGTTGGTCCTTGTAAAATTCGATGGGCAGCACCAATAACTTGGATATTTTATTCTTTTGAGGGATAATATTCGGATTTATCTGTATCTATGTCTTATGCAACTACCCACTATAATTGCACTTAGCCGCGTGATTCGCGGTCAAGGAGAGCGGGGATGTCTACGTATTGCGTTTCGTTTCGGTTGGGCGACGGTCCAAGCGGCAAGCCGACTTACGCCCAACGCTATGAGAAGCTTGTCCAGAACGTGCGGACCGAAGGAAGTGGCTACTGGGAGGAGACGACCGCATTCTTTCTTGTGGAATCAGGCCTCGACACCAACAGCTTCGCTACAAAAGCCGTTCAAGGATTGAACTCCAAAGAAGATGCGGTGCTGATTTTTGACCCGTCCGATATGTCCGCTGTATTCTTCGGTCTGCTAGCGCACGAAGGAGTATTGAAGTCGTTCTTTCCGCTTCTGAGGAAGCTGCCGTGAACGTTGATTGGTACACCTAGCTACCGCGATACAGTCATCACGATCTGAAAGCGTATCGTTTTCTTCTACGAAGAAGTTCGGCTCAAAGGCCGGGCTTGGAGGATTTTGGTCTGTTCTTGCTTGAACTTGGAGCAGGCGAGGCGCCCCCGATTCGCCTCACTCTTGTTCTTCGCCGTCGTTCGGATCTTTCGGATCATCGGGCGTCGGTGGGAGCTCCATAGGCTTCGGCAAGGCTGCGAATAGCGGAGCTCCTAGATAATCATTTCCAGGAATAATTATATTCAGCAGCTTTCCATCACGTCGCGTGACCTTACCATTAAGCGGGAGTAGATGTGTTCCATCCCAGGTATGCAACTCATCTACATTCCAGTGAGACGCGGAAGCCAAATGAATTGCGTCCGGCCGGCTATGTAGACCATCAGCATGGTGCGACCTCCGCAGGTTTCTCGCCAGACGGCCGATTGGAACATCAAGCTGAACGCGTTTTACAAACGGTTGGCTTGCAAGCTGCTCAAATTTTCCGTCAAACTCTTCGGGTGGGTACGGTTCGCCGTAATCTGTCCGCCCGTGAATTACCTCTAGGTAGGAATACGAGCTTGTAAGAATCTGGTAATCGCCCTTTTGAGCGTCCTCCCAAATTGCCCGTAGAGGAAATACCTTATCAGCCTCGCTGTTTATCAGGCCGATCCAAGCATTTGCATCCCAGTATACAAGCTTCGCAGACAAATCTTAGTCCCTCCAGATTGAGGAGAGATGGTCGGCGATGCTTTGCCCTGCCGTGAACGAAGGGTCAGCTATGTCTTGGTAGGTCAGTGCTGCTGCGTTAATGTCCTCTAAATCTATAGCATCAACACGCACCAATTTTCCGATCGCGTTAAACGTAAGATCTCCGATTAACAGCACGCGGCGATTCGCCCAAACATCAAACCAATTGCGCTCACCTACCTTCTTCGCAAGCTCTTGCGAGAAGACGCACACGACATCATCGCCAGATAACCGCTCGGCTACTCGGATTGCCGGTCGCCCGCGATAGGTGGTAGCGTCCCTAACCTCCGCTTCGATCGAACCCGCTTCAATGCGAGACAAATCTATAGTTTGCGCAACATCCTCTCTGTCCTGACGATCAATCGCATCTACTGCGACCCGCGCCGTGACTTGTGCGACGACAATCGGTGGTGACGTTGGATCAAATAAGATGTCGGTCCGACCGACCCCCCCGAGGTTCCTAAGGAATAAACGACGCGCACGAGCGCGTGTCTCGGACGACATCCAACTCGGAACTCGCCCCGACTCCGTCAGCGTCGCGATCGAGTGCGCGACCGCCGCTTTCTCTCGGCGCGCAATGGTCTGCGCGGAGACGCCGGGCTTGATTGGAACAGCTTGAGCAGTGGCCCGAAGCGGGCTCCGCATTGAGACCTCGACCAGTTCCCAAGCGATATCCTGACCTTCTCGTCCGCCCGCATCCGCCAAAAGCTCAAAAAAGTCGAGTAGTTGGCGCATAGCATCGTCCACGGTGAGGGTGCTACCCTCGCCATGGCTCGAAGTGATTGTGACAGTTACCTTTTCGGGAGCTACTGAGGTCACACGATCAATAACTCCTCTCGTGAGCCACGGTAGGTTATCAACCTATCGGAGATACCACGGAGAGTAACGCCAGCACGAGCAAAATCGTTCACGCCGAGTGCGATCCGCTGATTGTAGCGACAATCTAACTCGGCAATGTAGCGGTGAAGGTGCTGTGGCGGGAGTAGATGCCGGCCGTGTGCTCGATCGAGAAGTGCCCGGAGACGTGGCCCATCACGTCGACGCACGGGCAACGAAAAGCATTTAATACGGGGGTGCATTTTTTCTTGATTCTTAATCCAGATGCGTATAAGTATGGATTCATCGCCTCTAGCGATGGAGCCCCACCGTGCTCACCACAGACGCCGTTCAGGCCACCTTCGACCGCATCACCGTTCCGCCTCAGGCGCTCGAAGCCGCACTCGGCCTGAGCCTCGTGTGCGGGGCGGGCCGGTGAGCGGCTTAGGGTTGAGATCGCTCGAAGGTAACGCCTTCATAGCGCCGCCAATTGCGCAAAAGGCGCTGATGCCATCGGATGCGCAGCAAGGTGCTCCTCGGCCGGTCCAGCGCGAGTTGGGCGGCGTTGTACGCCAGGGCGTCGGCGGCATGAAAGGTCGGTGGCTCGTCACCGTAGAGAGCGCGCATCCGTCTCGTAATTTCGGTTTCTCGCCCGTCTTCATGTTCGGCCAACAGTGCGAGAAATCGCCGTCTCAAATCGGCATGCAAAGCCTCTCGGCGGCCCAACCCGAAGACGAGTTGAACAGCGCCGATGACACTCGTCAGAGCCGCGATCCACCGTCCATCGATCTGCAGCTTGCCGGGAAGCAGGTCGGACAGCGTGACGACCGTAGCGAGCCCGCTGACGAGCACGAACAGGTCGAGCGCGCGATTCATCCAGGCGAAATGGGCCTCGCGGTCCTCATGGTAGCGGATGTTCCGCAGAAGGCTGATCTCGCAAGCCTCCGAGGGCGTCAGCGGCTTTTCGGCGGATCTTTCGGACGATGCCAATCCGTCGGTTGCGCCCGCTCCTTGTACTCCTCCCTCCCGGGATTGTTCGGCGGAGGCGGCGTGTTCTGTGGCCGCGGTGGAGACGTCGGACGGGGCGGCGGCTCCTTCGGCTTGTCGCTCGTATGCCATGTCTCGGACGATTCCATACGTGATCTCCATCCGCCTGTTTCGGGTGGGGTTGCGAGGCCCGAGCCGGCCGCTAACCGGCTCGGGCCACTACATCCTGACACGATCGCGAGCGTTCGTCTTCGCCAATGCTGCCCAAGGTTGTGGAACGAGGATCTGGTGATCGTCGCATGGTCGGAGGCCGCGTGATGGGTGCGGCCTTGATCCCCTTCGCGTTCGAAGGCTCTCCCGTTCGCGTCGTCGAGCACGATGGCGCGAACGCCTTCATCGCGGGCGATGTCGCCCGTATCTTGGGGTACCGGGACGCGGAGAAGCTGACCCGCATCCTGCCCAACGATGAGAAGGGTACCCGTCCGGTGGGTACCCTTGGCGGAGAGCAAGCCGTCAGCGTCATCACCGAGCCCGGCCTGTACCGCGCCATCGTGCAGCGACAGACCGGTGAGCGTATGGACGCGGACGTCGCGTCCGCGATCATCCGGTTCCAGCGCTGGGTCTTCCACGAGGTGCTGCCCTCGATCCGGCGCACCGGGTCGTACACGAGCGCCACGGCGGCGCACGGCCCGAAGGACGTCGCCTCCGCGTTCCGGAGCTATGCCGGCATCGCCCGGCTGATCGGGCTCGACCGCAACCAGGCGGCGCTGGCAGCGAACCGCGCCACGATCGCGACGACCGGCGTCGACGCGCTGGCGCTGCTGGGCTCGACCCACCTCGTCGCCCCGCAGCAGGAACGCATCCTGACCCCGACCGAGATCGGCCGGGAATTTGGCGGCGAGAGCGGCCGATCGGTCAACTTCCTCCTCCAGCGCCACGGCTTCCAGACCGGGCCGGACTGGAGCCCAACCGACACGGGCCGTCCGTTCGCCGTCTTCCAGGACACCGGCAAGAAGCACGGCAACGGCACGCCCGTCCGCCAGCTCAAGTGGACGGCCGACATCGTGCCGGCCTTGCAAGCCGCCATCGCCGCCACCGCGTCCTGACGCGCTGGCCGACCCCATCGGCGAACTGGCCCCGCGCCGACCCAAGACCCACCCGGCCATCATCCAGGAGACACGTGTCATGCTCGACGAAGCCGTTCACCACCAGGATCTTGCCACGACCACGCAAGGCGCGGTCGCCGCGCCCGCACCGATCGACGCGTCCCCGTCCTTCGAGGACCCTCTGCTCCAGAGCTACAACGCATGGCTCATCTACGAGCGCCGTGCGCTGATCGAGGAGATGCACGGGTCGAAGATCGCCGAGATGCCCGACCCGTTCGAGGTCGGCTACTTCCGGCCGAACAACGCGGGCGCCCGGTTCCACTACGACGCGTACAAGGACCCGAAGGCTCCGCGCCCCTCGACGCGGGCTGCAACCGTGCTCGACGCGGTCGGGTGCGACTGGATCAACCGTGGGCGCCGTCAGCCGAGGGCAGCCAAGCCCGACCCAATCTTCGCGCTGATCGAGGCCGAGCAGGCTGCCTGGGATACCTGCGAGAGCACGATCGACCAAGTCAGCGAGGCGGAAACCGCCGTCGACGCCGCTGGTCTGGACCGCCATCCACGTGTCCAAGTCGGCGAACTCACGACGATCGTGGATGGCCCTGACGGGTCGCCGCTTCCGCAATCCGAATGGAAGGCCGAGCCGATCTACGCGTATTCCGTCGAGGATATCGAGCGATCCTACGGCAAAGATCCGGCGGCACCGGTCGTCGTGTTCAACGGTGACAAGCAGGCCCGGATCGAGACCACGGTTCAGGGTGCCCGCGAGAGCGCCTTGGCTCGGTTCGAAGCCGATCGGGCGGCGCTGGAGAACGCGCCGGAAGCGGTCGCATACCGCGAAGCTGACGCTCGACGAGAAGAAGCGTCTCGCCTGCACCAGGAGGCACTGGAGGCCGTCTTTCACGTGACGCCGACGACGCGGGCTGGGCTGATCGCCATGATGGACCTGTTCGACAAGCGGGAGATGGTCAACGTCGGCGAACCGCACGACGACATGATCGTCAACATCTTCTGCGCCGCCCGCGCCTATCTCGACCCCGTCGGCTATGGAGCCGCGGACGAGGTGCCTGCCGCCGCGCCCGATCCGGTCGACGTCATGTTCTCCGAGTGGATCGAGACGCAGGAGGCGATGCGCGAGCAGGCCGCTCGTGACTACGAGACCGGTCAGGAGAGCGATGACCCCTCATCGCCTTTCCATCTTCTCCTCGATCACGCGACCGAGATCGAAGAGAAGGTTATAGCGGGTAGGCCGTCGCGAATCCGTTCGGCGGCGGTCGCGATTTTCGAGCTCGCGGCTGGCACCGATCACGACCAAACGCCTCGCATGCTGGACCGAGGCGCGTGCGATACGACTTGGCTCGCGCTCGATACGCTGGCGCTGGTGCGGCCGCACCTGACCGGCCGGCTGGCGGAGATCGTCGGCGACCTGCTCGACCATCCCGATCGCCCGTTCCGCGACAGCAAGCTTCATCGCCTCTGGACGACTCCGGAGCGTGCCGCCGAGCTGTACGAGCGTCAGCGTGAGCCCATGCTCCAGGCGGCCGAGTAGTCGAGGCCGTCATGTACATGGACGCGGCGGATCTACCGCTCACACGACGGCAGGCCCGCCGCGTCTCCGGTGAGAGCCGGGCACGCATCAAGGCCGAGACAAGGGCCCTATGCGTCCACCGGATCGAGCCAGCGCGGATCGACATCAAGGGCATCCGCGAGCTTCGCCCTCAGCGCCGCCGGCATGGCCTTCCGGCCGCCCTCGATCTCCGAGATGAAGCTCTGCGGCGCCCCGGCCGCCTGGGCGAGATCCGCCTGGGTGCGGCCGGCGCGGCCGCGGATCGCCTTCAGCGGGCTTTCGCCCCGTGCGGTCGCGAAGGCGAGCCAATCGGGCAGGACGACCTCCTCGCCTCGATCGATCCGCCCTCGCGCCTCGCGGGCGATGCGCTCGGCCGCGCGGCGTTCCGCCTCCTCGTCGCCTGCGGCCGCGAGAAGCGCGTCGAAGTCGCGGCGCGACAGAACGACGAGCTCGTCGCCCGTCTCGGTCGTGATGGTCTGATGGCTGGTCATGGGACCCTCTCAGGGACGATAGACGATCGAGCGGTGACGGATGCGCAGAGCTGTCACCGTCGTGCGGGTCACCTCGACGACGGCGCGATGGTCGCCCGCCTTCAACCGCCGCCCGCCCCGGCCCCTCAGCGGGGCGTCGTCGACCGACTCACCGGCCGCGAAGGCGACGAGCAGCGCGATCATGGTCTCGCGGATTTGCGGGTCGAGCTTCGCCAGGTCGTTCCGCGCGCTCGCCGTGAGCAGCAGCTTGCGCATGGGGATCGTATGACTGGATATCGCGATACGGTCAACGCGGCATGCGATAACGAGCGATATTCTGTGACAGCGGCAACGCCTGCCGGGACTGCGGCTCCTTCGCGATGAAGCGCACCGGCATGTGCGAGGCCTGCGAGGCCTGCGGCTCGACCTCGGGAGGGTGTTCATGATGTCCGGCACCGCACACCGCCTCGCCTACCGCGTCGAGGACGCGGCCGCGATGATCGGGGTCGGGAAGTCGAAGATCTGGGAGCTGATCCAGGAGGGGCGGCTATCCGCCCGCAAGATCGACGGCTCGACGATCATCCTTCACGCGGACCTCGAGGCGTTCGTCGTTGCAGCGCCGCTGTCTCAGCGCAGGAAGGGCGATCCGCAGGGGTGAGCAATGGCGACTATACGCCTTTCAAACGGGAACGCTGGTCTCCTGCCCCCGTCCCGCGCGCATCATGCCAGCCCGGCGTGCGGCGGGAAAGGCGGTCAATCCCGCTGAGGTCTGAGTTTTGACCCTGCATTGATGGGAAGGACGTATCGTCCGCGCTCTGTAAGATCGGTCTGGGCAATCATTTTCGGGAAGAGGCGGATGAGGCGCCACGCCGTCTCCTCGACGCTGTAGCTCTTCCAAGCGCCATCAAGGAAGAAGAACACGATCGCCGAACTGTCCATCGCGGCTCTCTCATGTGGCCGGGTCCGGATCCTCAGGTCGCGCGTTAAGACTGCCCACCCGCGCTCGGCGTGCAGCGTCCCAATCCATTCGATATCGGATACGTTGATCGCGAACTTATCTCGGAGCAGCGTGACCGTGTGTTCGTCGAATAATGCCTGGAGCGCGCGCCCAAGACGCGGACCAAGATGATGGTCGAGAAGCAGCTTCAAGCTGCCAGTCTGTGTTCGAAGGTCAGCGCCGCTCGAACCGCAGAAGTCGTGACCTCATAGACTGCTGCGGCTCGTTCAATGGAGCCCTCAACGGCTACAGCGGTTGCGAGGACCTCGGTCGGAACGCCTCCGTCAATAGCAATGGCCCGCCCGAATGACCGGGTCGGGTCAATTACCACGCCCTTATTCGCCCCAAGCGGGTACCAGCGAGCTACGACCTCGGCGTCAAACTCAAGATCTTTCAGCGAAGGCGCGACGATCGTCTGGAATACGCCTTGTCGACGTCTCAGGTCGATAAGCTGCGCATCCGCGTTCTTCACGCGGTCTGTCACCTCAAGGAAGATCGTTTTCCCATCTGTCCTGAAACGCCTCGTGGAGAACGGGCGCGGGTCTCGCACCTCCTCCACGGCGCGCTGAAAACAGTCTCGTATGGCCGGCAGCGAGAGGCCGAGCTCCCGGAAGGCACGCACGAACCGGAGCTCGATCAGGTCGCGAAAGCTGAGCTCGATTTGGTCGTCATCGTTCGCGTAGTCGGGCGTCCATAGCGGCTCCGAAAACCCGGAACGACCGTTCGTGGAGAACGCATACCCGCGCATCCATCGCGCGAGCGTCATCCTGGTGATCGTCGAGCGGACCGTGACGTCGTCGCGTGTGAAATTCAGGAGCTGCAGCGACTCACGAGCGCCGTAGACGCCGCGCCCGAGAACATTCGAAAGGTGTGAGCGCGCCATCAATGCCTCGCCGGAAATGGCGTGTTCTGGTTTGCCGGACCCCTGGGCCGCGTCCTCCATGTCCTCGGCGGCGGGATCTCCGCGTGCACCTTCCCGAGCGTCTCCAGCCACGCCGCGACGCCGGCCGGGATCTCAGCCTCGCCAGCCGCCCATCGCCGCACGAGCCGGTCGTCACATTCGAGCGCGTCCGCGAGCCCGCGCTGTGACCAGCGAACCAGCGACAGGCATTCGGACATTCGTTCAGGCGTCATGTCCGCATTCTGAGGACAACACGATCTGCGGTCAACGGGACTCGACCGACGCCACGAAGCGCGCCCAATCCTCCATCAAGTGACGCCGCTTCATGAAGGCGTCGCCACGGCGGTAGGCGCGCTCGGTCTCGTCGCCCACGAGGTGCGCGAGCGACATCTCGGCCAGTTCGCGAGGGTGTGAGGTTTCGTCCTCCGCCCAGTCCCTGAACGATGACCGGAACCCGTGCGTCGTTACGGCACCCTGCCCCATGCGGGTGAGCAGCGCGCCGAAGACCATATCCGACATCATGACGCCGCGCCCGTTCGGGAAGACGAGCTGATCCGCCGCGCGCGTCTCGATCCTGATACTGCGCAGGACATCGAGCGCAGCGGCAGTCAGCGGCACGCGGTGCTCGCGCCCGCCCTTCATGCGGACCGCCGGCACGGTCCAGAGCGCGCCCTCCATATCGACCTCGCCGGCCGTCATGCCCCGAACCTCGCCCGACCTGGCGGCGGTCAGGATCGCGAAGGCGAGCGCTCGCGCGGACATCGCCGGCCGGCCTGAGAGAGCCGCGTAGAAGGCCGGCACGTCGCGGTGAGGCATCGCGGCGTGGTGGCCGCGCACGAGCCGGGCAGCGGGTGGCAGCAGCATGTCGAGGTGGCCGCGCCAGCGCGCCGGGTTGTCGCCTGCGCGATGGCCCGCGACGCGCGCTGCATCGAGGATTCGCTCGATCCGCCCCCGCAGCCGGGTCGCGGTCTCCGGCTTCGTCAGCCAAAGCGGGCGAATCGCATCGAGCACGGCCGACGTGTCGATCTCCGCGACCGGCCGCGACCAGAGCGAGGCGGCGCGAACCTCGAGTGTCTGTTGCCATTGCCGGCGGTGGATGGCGCTACGCCACATCGCGGCGCGATCGGCCATGTAGGACGTGGCGACGTCGCCGAAGGTGGTGAGGTTGGTGGGGTGGACCGCGACGGGCTTCTTCGCCTCGATCGGGTCGGTGCCGGAGGCGATCAGCGCGCGGGCTTCCGCCGCGAGCTCGCGGGCCCGGGCGAGCGGAACGGAAAGAACTGACCCGAGGCCCATCTCGCGGCGCTTGCCCGGCATGCGGTAGAGCATGACCCAGCGTTTCGCCCCGGAGACGTCGATCACGAGGTAGAGGCCGCCGCCATCGGCGTGCCGCCCAGGCGCGGTCAGGGTTTTCACGCGTCTCGCGGACAGCCGGTCGATCTCCCGTGCCATCCCACCAACCTCCCACCAGCTACCCCACCAGCCGACGACGATTGACGTGGATCGATGCGGATCGTCCTGGACGGTTTGCCGTCAATTCTCCTTTGAAATCAAGGGCGGCGTGGGTTCAGATGGATGACTATGGAACGTTGTGGAATGGGTCGCGGCGGAGGGAGCGGGATTCGAACCCGCGGTACGGTTTCCCGTACACACACTTTCCAGGCGTGCGCCTTCAACCACTCGGCCACCCCTCCGATCCACGTCCTGCGTCGTCCGGTGCTTCGGCCCCGTCGGACGGGCCGCCCTGCGGTCGCGCCGTGTGCGTCGATCACGGACCGCCGTGTAAGTGTCCCGCCGGTGATATGCAACCGGATGGACGGGGTCCGACCTCCCGCAGGCTCCCGCCGATCCGGCGCGAGGCGGGTCCGACGCCCGACATCCCGCCCTCTCGGGGTGTTGTTCGAGAGGCACCGTTCGGGGCTCGCAGAGCGCTCGGCACCGCCTCCGCATGGGTCGCGGTCGTCGGCACGCGAGAGCTAGCGTCCGGTCTTTCCGGCCTCGCCGCGCAGCCACTCCGCCACATCCTGCGCGCTGCGGTCCGGCGGGAAGACCGGGTAGAACACGTGGGTGATCCGGCCGTCGTCGATCACGAGGGTCAGGCGCCGGAGGAGCGTCATCCCGGCGACCGGCATCGTGGGAAGGTCGAGCGCCCGGGCGAGGTCGAGCCGATGATCCGACAGGACCGGGAACGGCAGGTGGAGCCGCTCCGCCATCTCGCGCTGGTAGGCCCCGTCCTGCGTCGAGAGCCCGAAGACGTGCGCGGCGCCCAGCGCCCGCAGCTCCGCGAACAGGTCCCGGAAACCGCAGGCCTGCGGCGTGCAGCCCCGCGCGCCCGGGATCGCGTCCCATCCGTCCGGGTTGTCGCGGCCCGGCTCGCCCGTGCGAGGGTAGGCGAAGACGATCGCCCGGCCCGTCAGGCGCGCGAGCGAGACCGGCTCGCCCGTCGTGGCGGGGAGCCTCACGTCCGGCACCTCCATCCCGGCGAGATGGTCCGCCCCGCCATCGTCGAGCGGGCGCGGCAGGTCGGCCGGCAGATCGGTCCAGCTCATCGGATGCCCGTCAGCCCTTGACCCGCATCAGGCGCGCCTTCTCGCGGTCCCAGTCCTTCTTCTTCTCGCTCTCGCGCTTGTCGTGGAGCTGCTTGCCGCGCCCGAGGCCGAGCTCCACCTTCGCGCGGCCGCGCTCGTTGAAGTAGAGCTTGAGCGGGATCAGCGTGAAGCCCTCGCGCTGCGTCGCGCCGATGAACTTGTTGATCTGGCGCTTGTGCAGCAGCAGCCGGCGGGGGCGGCGCGGCTCGTGGTTGAAGCGATTCGCCTGGAGGTATTCCGGGATGTGCGCGTTGAAGAGGAAGATCTCGGTGCCGGAGGGCCCGGCATAGGATTCGCCGATCGTCGCCTTGTTCTGGCGCAGCGACTTCACCTCGGTGCCGGTGAGCGCGATGCCGACCTCCAGCGTGTCGACGATCTCGTAGTTGAAGCGCGCCCTCCGGTTGTCCGCGACGATCTTGTAGGCGAGCGCTGCCTTCGGGTCCTTCGCCATC
Source organism: uncultured Enterovirga sp. (assembly GCA_964250725.1). Lineage (GTDB taxonomy): Bacteria > Pseudomonadota > Alphaproteobacteria > Rhizobiales > Beijerinckiaceae > Enterovirga. Next base: position 23,656 of record CAXUHE010000012.1, read on the forward strand.
AGCCGTTGATCAGCCCCGCATGGACCATGGCGCGACGGATGACGTCCCGGGTCGGCGCCGTCACGGGAAGCATCGGCAGGCGGATCTCCTCCGTGCCGCGCCCGAGCAGCGACAGGCCGCATTTCGCCCCCGCGAGCCCGGGCTCCAGGAAGATCGCGTCGTGCAGCGGCACGAGCCGGTCCTGCACCCGGAGCGCCCCTTCGTAGTCGTGCGCCTGCGCGCGATGCTGCAGGTCGGCGCAGAGCGCGGGCGCGACGTTCGCCACGACCGAGATGCAGCCGTGCCCGCCGGCCGCGTTATAGGCCAGCGCCGTCATATCCTCGCCCGAAAGCTGGACGAAGTCGGGCCCCATCGCGTGCCGCTGCTGGGACACGCGGCCGACATTCGCGGTCGCGTCCTTCACGCCCACGATGTTGTCGAGTTCGTAGAGACGCTTCATGGTGTCGAGCGACATGTCGACGACGGAGCGGGGCGGGATGTTGTAGATGATGATCGGGATGCCGATGGCGTCGTTCACAGCCTTGAAATGCCGGAAGAGCCCCTCTTGAGTGGGCTTGTTGTAGTACGGTGTCACGACCAGCACGGCATCCGCGCCGGCATCCTCGGCATGCCTGGCGAAATCCACCGCCTCGGCCGTGCAGTTCGATCCCGCGCCCGCGACGACCGGAACGCGGCCCCTAGCCTGATGGACGCAGCTCTCGACGACGCGCTTGTGCTCGTCGTGCGTGAGGGTCGGGCTCTCGCCCGTGGTGCCGACCGGCACCAACCCTCGAGTGCCGCTCTCGATCTGCCACTCGACGAGCGCCCGGAACGCGTCCTCGTCCAGCGCTCCGTCGCGGAACGGCGTCACGAGCGCCGTCATGGAGCCCCTCAACCGTCCCGTGTCCATCGCGCGTCCCACCCGGCCCCGGCCGATGCCCGTCCGGCCGCGCGACACATAGGCGCTCGGGCGCGGGCGCGCAAACGCGGGGGCGCAACGATCCGTCAACCTTGTTCGACCCTTAATGGCGTGACGTGCGGGCGTCGGTGGGGTCGCACATGAACGGGATCTTGCGTCAGTCCGGGGGTGTGGCGGCGGCACTCGTGCTGGTGTCGCTCGCCTGGATTCCAGGCCTCGCGGACGAGGACGCGGCCAGTCTCTCGCGCAGCACCGCGACGCTGGAGACGCCTCGCGAGCCCGCCCGACCCGTACCCGCCCCGACGCCGGCCGCCGCGCCCGCCTTCGTCGAGCCCGAGCCGCCGGTCCCCGAGCTCGGTGCCATCCGGGACGCGGTCGCGGCCTATCGCCGGGGCGACCTCGCGGCGGGCGACCGCGTCCGGGCGCGCATCGGGGATCCCTCCGCCGGGCCGATGCTCGACTGGGTGGCGCTGCGCTTCGGCGGCGCGGCCGTCGAGTTCGACCGCGTCCTCGCCTTCGGGCGCGCTTATCCGGATTGGCCGGGCACGGCGTGGCTGCGGCGCCGGGCCGAGGACGCGCTCCTGGCGGAGCACAAACCGCCGACCGTCGTGCTGAGCTTCTTCGCCGGAGGGCGGCCGCAGAGCGCTTCGGGCAAGCTCGCGCTCGCGATGGCGTTCCGCACCGAGGGCCTGATGGCGGACGCCGCGCAGCTCGTGCAGGATGCGTGGCGCAACGACACGTTCGGGCGCGAGCTCGAGACCCGCATCCTCGACGAGTTCCCGGCCGCCCTCGCGTCGGCCGATCACCGCTACCGAATGGAGCGGCTCCTGTTCCGTGAGAACTGGGAGGGCGCGCGCCGTGCGGCCGACCTCGCGGGCAAGGGCTACGACGCGCTGGTGAAGGCGCGGATCGCGGTCGCGGCGCGCTCCGCCGGCGCCCAGAAGCTGCTCGACGCCGTGCCGGCCATGCTTCGCGGCGACAGCTCCTACGTGTTCTCCCGCGCCCAGCTCCTGCGGCGCGCCGACAAGCCGGTCGAGGCCGTGAAGGTGCTCGCCACGCTGACGCGCGACCCGGCCGTTCTCGGCGACGGCGACGAGTGGTGGGTCGAGCGCCGCCTGATCGCGCGCAAGCTCCTCGACCTCGGCGAGAACCGTGCCGCCTACGACGTCGTGGAGGCGCATGCCGCCGTCGCGGCGGAGAAGCGCATCGAGGCGGAGTTCATGGGCGGCTGGATCGCACTCCGGTTCCTGAAGGAGGTCCCGGCCGCGACCCGGCATTTCGCCCGGGCGGCCGCCATCGCCGCGACCCCGATCTCGATCGCGCGCGCCGCCTATTGGCAGGGGCGGGCCGCGGAGGCGGCGGGATCCGAGGAGGAGGCGCGCGCCTTCTTCGGCCGCGCGGCCGACCAGGGTACGACCTATTACGGGCAGCTCGCGGCCACGAAGCTCGGCCGGGTCCCGGCGACCCTGCGGCCCGCCGGCGATCCAGCGGGAGCCGACCGGCTTGCCGCCCTGCGCAGCCCGGCCGTGCGGGGAATCGGGCTTCTCTACGCGGCGGGCCTGCGCGACACCGCCGTCCCGCTTCTCGTCGAACTCTCGCGCAGCGGCTCGACCGTGGCCGAGCTCGACGCGGTCGCCGACATCGCGCTCGAGCAGCGCGACGCCCGCGCGCTCCTCGTGCTCGGCAAGACCGCCACCCAGCGCGGGCTGCCGCTGGACGAGGCCGCCTTCCCGACGATCGGGGTGCCGGCTTTCGAGCCGGTCGGCCAGCGCGTCGAGAAGGCGATGGTCTACGCGATCGCCCGCCAGGAGAGCGCCTTCGATCCGGCCGCCGGCTCGGGCGCGGGCGCGCGCGGCCTGATGCAGATGATGCCGGCCACCGCCCAGGCGACCGCCAAGAAGGCGGG
>CAXUHE010000012.1:26469-31306 GCA_964250725.1 uncultured Enterovirga sp.
CGACCGCGCTGAGCGTCGCGCGCCGGGTCGGCGTCGAGTACGATCCGGCGCGCCTCCTCGACGGCGTCTACAACGCCCGCCTCGGGGCCGCTTTTCTCGGCGACCTGATGGAGGATTGGCGCGGCTCCTCCATCCTGACCTTCGCGTCCTACAATGCGGGTCCGGGCAATGTGAGGAAGTGGATCGCGGCTTACGGCGATCCTCGCGACAATGCTGTCGACGCCGTCGACTGGGTCGAGCGCATCCCGTTCTACGAGACGCGCAACTACGTGCAACGCGTGAGCGAGAACCTCCTGGTCTACCGCAAGCGCCTGGAGGAGCGCAGCGCGCTCGTCACCGCCGGCGATCTCAGCCGTGGGGCGGGCGGTCGCTGACCACGCGTGCGATGCCCCGCCGCACGAGCGCGGCCGCGAGGCAGCCGATCGCGTAGGTCGCCGCGAGCATGACGCCGATATCGAGCCACAGCCCGTCCCGGCCCGGCACCAGCCCGAGCGCCGACACGGTCGCCCCGGCGGCGATCAGCGCGAGCGCCGCGAGGCCGAGACACGGGCGGCCGGGCGCGGATGGCGCCGCGCCGCCGGCCGCGAGGCCGATCACGGCCGCGAGGCCGATCGGCCACGCGAGCGAGATCGCGAGCGCGACGGTGGACGCCATCACGGGCTCTCGCGCGCCTCGACCTCCAGGGCCAGGTCCGGTCCTGGCCGCTCGCGCGTCTCGGACGCGACGGTGATGCCGGTTCCCGGGCTCGCCGCGTCGGCGAGCCGTGTCGCCACGGTCTCGGCCCGTCGCCGGGCGAGGTCGCGCGACTTGACGTCGCCGTCCGGCGCGGACGCGACCACGCGGATGCGGGCCGAACCGCAGCGCGCCAGGATCGCGGCCGCGGCCGCGACCCCGCGCTCGGCACCGGGCGCGAGATCGGCCGCACCCGCGGCGAAGCGGATCGGCTCGCGCCGCGCGGCCTCCTCGAGGAGGTCGCCGCAGACCTGGGGCTGGAGCTGACGCTCCGCCGGGCCGCGCAGGTCGGCCGAAACCGTCCAGCCGGGCGGCAGGCCGGCTTCGGCGCGCTCGCGCAGTCGGCCCGCGAGCTCCGGATAGAGCACGAGGCCCGAGAGCGCGTAGGCGCGGCCGCTGATCGTCACGCGTCCCTCCGCGATCTGCGCGAGTTGCGCCAGCGCCAGCGCGGCCGCGACCGCGAAGTCGGGCGGAGCGCCTTCCGCCAGATGGACTTCGTCGACGATCGCCTCGGCCGGGAAGCGCCGCGTCGCGAGATCGCGCAGGACCACGCGCTCGGGCGCCTCGGGCATGAAGCCGCTCAGCGTGACGCGACCGCGCGCGCGTCTCGCGGCGAAGACGTATGGGTCGGCCGGCAAGGCCGCGAGCGCGACCTCGGCGGGGCCGAGCTCGGCCGGGAGCGCCGCCCGGAAGGCGGACGCGACGCCCTCCAGGAGGTCGCGCGCGGCGAGCCGTCCGCGGAGCGTCGCGTGGCCGTCCCGGAGATCGATCCGTCCGTCCCGCAACTGCGCGAGGGCGTCGAGGCCGGCCTGCGCGGAGGCGCGGAAGTCGACCGCGTCCGGCCAGCCCCGGGCCGTCCGCATGCGGTCGTCCACGTGGCCGACCCTGCCGTCCGCGGCCGCCATGAGGGCTGCGCGCTCGGCCTCGGAGGGCACGAACCCGTCGAGCACGAGCGAATCGCCATCACGCGAGGCGGACCACGACCAGGGCCGCACGAGCGGCGGCGCGACCGACACGTCCCCGGCGAAGAAGCCCGACGGCAGCCGGGCGAGGCGCCGGCGCGCCTCCGCATAGCCGGCCTCGTCGTGCGCGGTGCCGCGGAAGGTGACGATCGGGCCGGTGAGCGACGCCTCGGCGGTCTCGAGGTCGAGCGCCAGGGCGACGAGGTCCGCCGCGATGGCGTCGAACCCAGCCGGCGCGCCGGTCGCGGGGCTCAGCCGGTCGTCGAGCGCGATCTCGGGCGCGCGCGACGCGACCTCCCGCAGCAGGGCGACGCGGGCCGCGGCCGACGGGACGCCGCCTTCGAGGACGAGCGCGGACCGATCGCGCCGAAGGCTGAACGGGTAGGGATCGAGCGCCACGGGCGTCGCGGTCGCCATCGCGACGTGGCGTGCGCCGGGAAGACGCCGCGCCAGCGCCGCCAGGCGGGCCAGGATGTCGGGCGCGAGGCCGGGATCGGCGGTGATCGCGACGTCACGCCCCGCGACCGCGATCTGGGACGCGAGCGGACCGTCGCCCCCCAGGCTCGCCCGCTCGGCGAGGAGACGCGCGCGCAGGTCGGCCTCGATCCGGGGCGCGAAGGTGCGGGCGGACAATCCCCACAGGACGAGCAGCGCCGGACAGCCGAGCCACCATCCCGATGGTCGCCACCATCCCGATGGCCGCCACCTTGCCGATGATCGCCACCGTGCCGATGGTCGCCCTCCCGTCATCGCCCGCTCCGTCCCGCGTCACGGAACACGTCTGCCGGATGATCGGGACTCCGGTATGGCGGGACCCGAACGCGAAAAAGCCCCGGCCGAAGGCCGGGGCTCTCATCGCCTGACGATGTCGGGCGACTAGAAGTCGCGCTGGATCCGGAAGCGGACGAGCGCCGTATCGTCGAACTTGACGGTCTTCGGCAGACCGGCCGCGTTGACGAGGGGCTTGTTCAGGTCGACCACCCGGCCGCCCGACGCGCCACCCAGGAACTCAAGCCGATCGTAGATCGCCTCGACACCGATATCGAGGTCGCGAACGGGCGACCAGATCAGGTTCGAGCCGACGTAGATGTGGGAGAAGTCCTTGCCGATCGGGCTGAAGATACCGCCCGCCGACGTTAGAGAAGTGGCATTGACGCCGCTGAACACGTTGTTGACCGGGGAGGTCACGCCGTTCCGGATCTGCTGGTCGTAATGAGTCCGGCCGTAGCTGCCGAACACGCCCTGACGGATCTCAGGCGTCCAGTAGTGCAGGAAGGCGATCGTGCCCGAGTAGCTCTCGGTCAGGTGAGCCTGACCGCGAGCATCGACGAACATGTCGTAGCCCGGGAAGGCGGCCTGGCCGGTATCGTTGGCGGTCAGCGACTCCTGACCCTGGTTGCCGTAGACGCCGGTGTAGTGGCTGGCGCCCATCGCGTAACCGGCCTGGAGCCAGAGAACGTCACCCGGCGCGAGCTGGGGCACGTTGATCTTCAGGCCGCCCTGGACCGCGTAGCCGTATTCGGCACCCGGCAGACGCGGCGTGATGCTGCCGGCCGATCCGAGCGGAACCCCCGCACCGCCGTTCACCCCGAAGGCGCCAGTCGAGTAGCTGCTGACGCGGATCTCGTGAGACGCGGCAGAGAGCTGGGCCGAACCCCAGGCCTGATCGTAGCGCAGCGCGCCAACGACGTCCGGCACGTTGTTCAGCTGAGCAGGGTTGAACGCGACCGCGCTGACCGGAATGCCGGCGGCGTTGAACGAGTTGCCGACGAACGCGAAGGCCGAACCACCGGAGAGGAAGTTCACACCACCCATGGCGGACGGAACCGCTCCACCGGTCGCAGTAGCAGGACCCGCGTTGAAGAAGACGGGGTTGCGACGGAAGGTCGGGTCTTCGATCGAGAGCGTGGCCGAGAAGCCGCTCCCGAATGTCGCCGTATAGGCGAGCAGGTTGGTGGAGGACTGGTCGGAACCGACCGAGGAGCCGATCAGCTCCAGATCGTGTGCGTAGAAGTCGAAGAACGACGCCGCCTTACCAGCCGTGAACCCGGCGAACTGGATGTAGGCCTTGTCGACATCAACGTACTTCTGCGCCTGAGCCACCGTGTCGACGCCCGTCGCCGAGAACGACGTCGCGTAGCGCTCGCTGGTACCCGACTTGAGGTAACCGCCGGTCCGCGACGCGATCTCGAAGCGGACGAAGGCGCGCAGGGTGCCGTAGGGCGTCTGCGTGCGGGCGTCGACCTGGAGACGGCCGAGGCCGCGGTAGCCGGAGTTGCTCTGACGGCCGGCGCGCTGCTGCGTGTACTGATACTCGAAGCGGGCGCGACCGCCGACCCGGATGCAGGTATCCGTTCCGGGGATGTAGAAGAAGCCGGCACCGTAGGCGGTGCAGACGCGAACGTATTCGACCGGCGCGGCCTTCCTCATCGGAAGATCGGCGGCTTGTGCCCCGGCAGCCGCGGCAAGAGCGGCGGCAGACCCGAGGAGAAGGCTCTTCACGAGCTTCATTCTGACCTCCAAAGTTAGACCAAAAAGGGTCCGGTCTGCCTGGCCCGCGGCCCGAATGGCCCGCGACACGCTTACCTTGTCCCCACCCAACCGGCCCGGACGATCCGGACCGGCGTTTGACGCCCGAACTGTCCCGGCCGCAAAATCACCATGATCGAGCTCCCCCCGGCGAGCAACATCGGTTCTGCCCCTTGCCCCCCTGTTTGGGGGCTTTCCAAATCGCTGTTGCACATCGGCAACGAAACGTGAGGCGACTCGGGGCGTCACCCTGGACATGGTTAACGCATGGTGTGCGCGGCGCCCCGATCCCCGCGTCGAACCACACAACGAGGCCATCACGTATGGGCGTGGAGCGCGGGGCACCTCTCCCGAGGAGAGAGGTCGAGTCGGCGCGAGCCGGCCGGGCGAGGGGGGAAGCGCCCTCGCCGGATAGGTCGCTTCCCCTCGCCCTGCCCTCCCCCCGTCGGATCTCGGGCCTGCCCGAGATCCGCATCGAACCGTGCGTAGATCGGGCAGGCCCGATCTACGTGGGAGAGGGTTCCCCGCGTCAGATTCGGATCGCAGACGCGATTGCACTGTGCGTAGATCGGGCAGGCCCGATCTACGTGGGAGAGGGTTCCCCGCGTCAGATT
>CAXUHE010000013.1:0-12664 GCA_964250725.1 uncultured Enterovirga sp.
ATCACCACCATCATGCCGCTGCCGGAGGACGAGGAATCCTGGGGGCGTCTTGACGTCATGTTCGCCACCGCGTCCGGGGGTGTGCGCCGCAACAAGCTGTCGGACTTCGTGCAGGTGAACCGCAACGGCAAGATCGCCATGAAGCTCGACGAGGGCGATCACATCGTCGGCGTCGATACCTGCCAGGACAAGGACGAGCGCCACCCGGGCGACGACGTGCTGCTCACGACGGCGCTCGGCCAGTGCATCCGGTTCCCGGTGACCGACGTGCGCGTGTTCAAGGGTCGCGATTCGACCGGCGTGCGCGGCATCTCGCTCGCACGGGGCGACCGGGTGATCTCGATGTCGATCCTCCATCATTTCGACGCCTCGCCGTCCGAGCGCGCGGCCTACCTCAAGCAGTCCGGCGCGATCCGCCGCGCCGCGACCGGAGAGGACCTGGAGCCGGAGGAGCCGACGCCGGAGGCCGAGGAAGCGGCGACCACCGACGTCACGATCTCGTCCGAGCGCTACGCCGCGATGGGCGGGGTCGAGCAATACGTGCTGACCGCGACCGAGAACGGCTACGGCAAGCGATCCTCCTCCTTCGAGTTCCGCATCTCGGGCCGCGGCGGCAAGGGCATCCGGGCGACGGATCCGACGAAGCTCGGCGAGATCGGCCATCTCGTGGCCGCCTTCCCCGTGGAGATGTCGGACCAGATCATGCTGGTCTCCGACCGCGGGCAGCTCATCCGCGTGCCGGTCGACGGCATCCGGATCGTCAGCCGGGCCTCGAAAGGGGTGCGCGTCTTCAACACGGCGAGCGGCGAGAAGGTGGTCTCGGTCGAGCATATCGAGGGCGACGACGCGATGTCGGACGGCGGCGACGAAGGGGCATCGATCGAGGGCTGAGCGCCTTCCTGCGTTGACGGATCCTTCACCTCACGGGGTCACGAGCGGATCGTAAGACGCCGTTCAGAGTTCCGCCTCAGGTTGGTCAGCCGTTGATGTGTGGATGTGTATGAGTCGGCTGCGAAACCCTGCGCGAGCCCTGGCACGCGTTTGGCGCGGAACATCGTGGTTCGTCGTGTTGAGCACGTTGGCGATGCTCGGCGTCCTCGCGGTGTCGACCCTGACCCTGATGGCGATGCACGACGATGCGTGGCGGCGTTCGGAGCGGAATGCGCAGAACATCCTGCATCTTGTCCAACAGGATGCCGCCCGTAACATCGAGCTGTTCGATCTCTCGCTTCAGGCGGTCGCGATCGGGCTCTCGCTGCCCGGTCTGGACGAGCTCTCACCGAAACTTCGACATGCCGTACTCTTCGATCGTGGCACGACCGCCAAGTATCTCGGGGCGATCAGGGCTCTCGACCAAGACGGCAGAACGATCGCCGAGTCACGGCATGGCTCTTCCAGCGTATCGGATTACGTGCACCGAGACTATTTCCAGCATCACCTCCTGATCAACGACGACCGGCTGTTCGTGAGCGCTCCGTTCAAGTCCAATCGAGCCGGCGAGTTGTCGATCGCCCTTAGCCGCCGCCTCACGAAACCGGACGGATCGTTCGGCGGGGTCGTCGTCGGAACGCTGCGGCTCGACTATTTTCGCGACCTCTTCTCGCAGCTCGAGATCGGCCCGCGGGATGCCATCAGCCTTGTGCGATCGGATGGTACTTTCCTGATGCGGCAGCCTTTCATGCCGTCGGAGATCGGGCGCTCCGTCGCGACCTCCCCCACCTTCCGGCACTTCGTCGATGTCAGGTCCGGGGCTTTCGTGGCTCACGCTGCGACCGATCACGTCGAGCGGGCCTACACGTTCACCCATGTCGGTGAGTATCCCCTTATCGCGAGCGTGGCGATGTCGGTCGACGATATCTTCGCCGCCTGGATGCAGCGAGCCATGATCATCGGGCCGATCGTATTCGGTCTGTGCTTCATCACAGCCCTTCTCACGGGCATGCTGGATCGTGAACTGCGTCGTCGGACGACGGCCGAAGCGCAGGTGACCGCCGCCAACGCGGAACTGTCGCGGCTCGCGGTCACGGATCCTCTCACGGGGCTCGCAAACCGTCGTCTGTTCGATGCCATGGTCGATCGGGAGTGGCGCCGGTGCATGCGCACCGGCTGCTCCGTCTCTCTTCTCATGATCGATGCCGACAACTTCAAGGCGTATAACGATCTCTACGGCCATCAGGCCGGCGACCGCGTACTCCAAGCGGTGGCGGACCGCCTGATCGCGAGCGTCCGCCCGTCGCAGGACCTCGTCTGCCGGGTGGGCGGTGAGGAATTTGCGATCCTGCTGCCCCAGACCGGCGAAGTGCGAGCGCTTCAGATCGCAGAGGCGATCCGCATGTCGGTCGTGGAGGCGGCGATACCTCATCGGGGTCGACCGGACGGCCGCGTCACCGTCAGTATCGGGGTCGCGCAGACGAGGCCCGCCGAGGGCGTCACGATCCCGGCCTTTATCGAGGCGGCCGACTGGGCTCTCTATGAGGGCAAGGCCGGAGGTCGCAATCAAGTGCGGTCGGCCGGTACGATGCGTGTTCTCCGGCCGTTCGAGATCGCGACCGATCAAGCCGCGTGACGAGGGGGGGCCTGAGCTGCCCTTCGGGGGAGTTGTGGCGGCGGCACGATGATGCGGCTCAGGATGGATCGAGTCGCCGGTCCGTGACCGAAGCCTCGCAGAATTTGGCCGTCGACTCATACGTGCTCCGCGCAGGGCGGTGTCGAGATCGTCCGGTTCCTCGATCCCCGTCGAGAGCCGCAACAGGTCGGCAGGGCAGGGCGTGGCAGGACTCTCGATGGAGACGCGGTGTTCTATGAGACTCGACATCCTGCCGAGCGAGGTCGCTCTTTCCATAGATCGATCCGCTCCATGTGGAGATCGCCGCCCACCTCGCCGCCCTGGACCTGCACCGAGAGCATGTAGCCGAACCCGTTCTCCATCTGGCGCGCCGCATCGACGCCGCGCGCGATCAGCGCCGAGGCGCTAGAGGGTCTCGCCTGACATGAATTCCTCGACGCGCTCGCGGGTCGGCATGGGGGCGACCGCGCCGTGGCCCAGCGTCTTCAGCGCAGCGGCGGCATTGCCGTAGGCGGAGGCCGCGAAGGGGTTCTGCGTGCGGAGCCACTCCGCCAGGAACGCGCCTCCGAAGGTGTCCCCCGCACCGCTCGCGTCCACGGCCTCAACTCGACGCGTCGGCAACACGTGGCGCTCGCCCGGTGTCGCGACCAGCACCCCGTCCTTGCCCAGGGTGATCGCGACGATCTTCGGCCCGAGCCCGAGGTAGAAGCTCGCGATCTCGTCCGGCGTGTCGAGCCCGGTGAGCTGGCGCGCGTCGTCGAGTCCGGGCCGCGCCACGTCCGACATCGCCACGGCGGCGTGGATCGTCGCGCGAGCCCGATCGAGCGGCCAGAGCGCGAGGCGCAGGTTCGTGTCGTAGCAGACGAGCCCGCCCGTCTGCCGCGCGTACCGCATCGCCGCGAAGACCGTGTCGGCTGCGCTCTCCGAGATGGCTTGGCTGATCCCCGAGACATGCAACACGCGGGCCCGCGCGATCTCGTTCGCCGGCAGGTCGGCCGGGCGCATCAGCGTCGCGGCGGAGCCTGCGCGGTAATAGCTGAACAGGTGCCCGGCATCGTCGTAAGTGATGAAGTAGATGCCGGTACGCTGTCCGTTCACGACTCGGACGGAGGCGTGCTCGATGCCTTCGCGGTCCCACAAGTCCAGGAAGGCCTGCCCGAAGGCGTCGTCGCCGATGAGTGTGAAATACGCGACCTTTGCGCCGGAGCGCGCCGCCGCGACCGCGACGTTCGAGGTGTCGCCGCCATGCCCCTGGAGATAGAGCCGCTTCCCCTCCTGGACGATCTCGGCGAACTCCATCAGCGGCTCGCCGATGGCCAGGAGGTCGAGATCCTTCGTCACGATGCCCGCGTCATCACGCCCGCGGGGGGAGGGCGGACGGCAGGTCGTCGCCGATCGCCAGGACCTTGCCTGGGTTGAGGCGGTTGTCGGGGTCGAGCGCCGCCTTCACCCGGTGCATCAGGTCCAGCGCCACCGGGTCCTTGTAGAGGGCGAGCTCGTCGCGCTTGATGAGCCCGATCCCGTGCTCGGCCGAGATCGAGCCGTGCATCCCGGCCACGATGTCGTGCACGACGCGGTTGAACCGCTCCCACGAGGTCAGGAACGCGGCCTTCTCCATCGCGACCGGCTGCGACAGGTTGAAGTGGATGTTGCCGTCGCCGAAATGCCCGAAGGCGCAGACGCGCACGCCCGGCATCGCGGCCTCGCAGGCGGCCTCGGCCTCGACGATGAACTCCGCGACTCGCGAGACCGGCACCGACACGTCGTGCTTGATCGAGCCGCCCTCCAGCCGCTGAGTATCGGAGAGACGCTCGCGGATCTCCCACAGCGCGAGACGTTGCGCGTCCGAGGCCGCGATCGTCGCGTCCTCGACGAGCCCTTCCTCGATCGCGGGCGCCAGCGCTTCTTCCAGGAGCCCCGTCAGGTCGGCGTCCGGCTTCGGTGAGGCGAGCTCGATCAGCGCGTAGGAATGGTGCGGCTCGGCCAGCGGTTTCACCGCGCCCTGGACGTGGCGCTCTATGATCTCCAACGCGAAGCGCGGCATGTACTCGAAGGCGGTGAGCGCCTCGCCGGCCTCGCGGCGCAGCCGGTCGAACAGTTTTAGCGCGGCCCCCGGCGAGGGCATGCCCACGAAGGCGGTCGCGCGCGACTTCGACGCCGGGAACAGCTTCAGCACGGCCGCCGTGATGATGCCGAGCGTGCCCTCCGAGCCCAGGAACAGGTGCTTGAGGTCATAGCCCGTATTGTCCTTGCGGAGTGCCGATAGCCCGTTCCAGACGCGCCCGTCCGCCAGCACGACCTCGAGGCCGAGCACCAGCTCGCGCGCGTTGCCGTAGCGCAGGACCGCGGTGCCCCCGGCATTCGTCGCGAGGTTGCCGCCGATGCGGCAGGAGCCCTCCGACGGCAGCGAGAGCGGGAACAGCATGTGGCGCTCGGTCGCGGCGTGCTGCACGTCGAGGAGGATGCAGCCGGCCTCCACGACCATCGTGGCGTTGACCGGATCGACCTCGCGCACGCGGTTCATGCGCGCGAGCGACAGGATGATGCCGCCATAGGGCACGCCCCCGCCGACGAGCCCGGTATTGCCGCCATGCGGCACGATCGCGATGCCGGCCTCGGCGGCCGCCCGCACCGTGAACGCGACCTCCTCGGTCGAGCCCGGGCGCACCAGCGCGACCGCGTGGCCCTGGTAGAGGCCGCGCTCCTCGCGCAGGTGCAGCGCGAGGTCGTCGGCCGCGGTCAGCACGTGCGCATCGCCGAGCCGCGCGCGGAGCGCCGCGACCAGCGCCTCCGCGCGCGCGGTCCCGACTTCCGGTGCGATGTGGATGTTCATGGTCGCCCTTCTCGCGCGGGCGCGCGCCCGGAGCAAGTCTGCGAACCAGGGCTATCACATTTGAGACTTCAGCTTGGCGCGGGGAACCCTCTCCCCGATGGGGAGAGGGCAGGGTGAGGGGGTGCCGCCTCATCCGGAGATGGCGCTTCCCCCTCACCCGGTCGGCTCGCGCCGACTCGACCTCTCCCCCTCGGGGAGAGGTGAACCCGCGCCAAGCGCCCAAATGCGATAGCCCTGGTCTGCGAACCGCGGCAGCTTGCGGCCGCGGCCGCTTGCCGCCATCGTGCCGGCATAACCACCTCGGGAGGATACGCATGATCGGCCGTCTCATCGCAGCTCTCGTCGGGCTCGCAGCCTCGACCATCTTGCCGGCGCTGGCGCAGGAGGGCTCGCGGCTCGACAGGATCGTGGCGTCCGGTACGCTCAGGGTCGGGTCGACGGGCGACTACAAGCCCTTCACCTTCCGAGACCCCGCGACCGGCGCCTTCTCGGGCTTCGACATCGACATGGCGAACAAGCTCGGCCGGGTGCTCGGCGTCAAGGTCGAGATCGTCCAGACGAAGTGGTCGGACCTGGATTTCGAGGCGGACCGCTACGATATCGGCATGGGGGGCATCTCGGTCACGCTCGACCGGGCGCGCAAGGCCTTCTTCTCGATCCCCATGCTGCGCGAGGGGAAGACGCCGATCACGCGCTGCGAGAACGTCGCGAAGTTCGGCACGCTCGCCGAGATCGACAAGCCGGGCGTGAAGATCGTGGTCAATCCCGGCGGCACGAACGAGCGCTTTGCGCGCGCGAACGTCAAGACTGCGGCCATCACCGTCTTCCCCGACAACACGAAGATCTTCGACGAGATCGCGGCCGGCCGCGCCGACCTCATGATGACGGATGCCTCCGAGACCCGCTTCCAGCAGAAGCAGCATCCGGGCGTGCTCTGCGCCGTGCATCCCGAGAAGCCCTTCGACTTCGCCGAGAAGGCCTACCTCCTCCCGCGCGACGAGCCGCTGAAGCAGTTCGTCGACCAGTGGCTGCACCTTGAGATCGAGACGGGCGGGTTCGACGCCTCGCTGAAGACCTGGATCGATTGAGGCCGGGTTGGCGCGACGCCTTAACCTCTCCCGTGCGGGAGAGGTCGCCGCGCAGCGGCGGGTGAGGGACGTGACCTCTCCGGATCGGGCGCAACCCCTCACCCTAACCCTCTCCCAATGGGAGAGGGGACCTGTTGCGCCTCGTCCCGGACCGCGGCGCTTTCCCCTTTCGGCCCCCCGGCGTGAAGCGTAGAACGGCTCAAACAAAGGGAAACGCACATGGCCGGGCCGCGCGTCGTGCATCTGGGGGAGGGCGACAACGTCGTCGTGGCGGTCGACGTCGTGCAGCAGGGCGATCTCGCGCACGCGATCACCGCGCGGGCCAAGATCATGAAGGGCCACAAGATGGCGATCGCGCCCGTCCGCGAGGGCGAGCCGATCGTCAAGTTCGGGCAGATCATCGGCTTCGCGAAGGGCCACATCGCGCCTGGCGACTGGGTTCACGAGCACAATGTCGGGCTGCACGAGTTCGACCGCGACTATCGCTTCGCGGAAGACGCGCGCGACGACGACCTGCTGCCGGAGGCGGACCGCGCGACCTTCGAGGGCTACGCCCGAGCCTCGGGCCGGACCGGCACGCGCAACTACATCGGCATCTTGACCTCCGTGAACTGCTCGGCCTCGGTCGCGCGCTTCGCGGCCGCCGAGGTCGAGCGTTCCGGCATCCTGGCGCAGTACCCGGAGGTCGACGGCATCGTGGCGATCGTCCACGGGACGGGCTGCGGCCACGCGGCCTACGGCGAGGGGTTCGAGGTGCTGCGCCGCACGCAATGGGGCTACGCGAGCCACCCGAACTTCGCGGGCGTCGTGATGGTCGGGCTCGGCTGCGAGGTCTTCCAGATCGGCCGCATGAAGCGGGAATACGGGCTGTCCGAATCCGACACGTTCCGCACCATGACGATCCAGGAGACCGGCGGCACCCGCAAGACCGTCGCGGCGATCGCGGCCGCCATCCGCGAGATGCTGCCCGTGGCGGGCGCGGCACGGCGCACGACGCGGCCCGCCTCCGAGCTCGTGCTCGCCATGCAATGCGGCGGCTCGGACGGCTACTCGGCGCTGACCGCGAACCCGGCGCTCGGCGCCGCCTCCGACATCCTGGTCCGGCACGGGGGCGCGTCGATCCTGTCGGAGACGCCCGAGATCTACGGCGCCGAGCACCTCCTGACGCGCCGCGCCGCGTCGGTCGCGGTCGGCGAGAAGCTGGTCTCCCGCATACGCTGGTGGGAGGACTACACGGCGAGGAACGGCGGCGAGATGAACAACAACCCCTCGCCCGGCAACAAGGCGGGCGGGCTCACGACCATCCTGGAGAAGTCGCTCGGCGCCGCCGCCAAGGGCGGCCGCTCGACGCTGCGCGCCGTCTACGAATATGCCGAGCAGGTGACCGCCAAGGGCTTCGTCTACATGGACACGCCGGGCTACGACCCGGTCGCCGCCACGGGGCAGGTCGCGGGCGGGGCTAACCTCATCTGCTTCACGACCGGCCGCGGCTCCGCCTTCGGGGCGAAGCCCGCGCCCTCGATCAAGCTCGCGACGAATTCCGACATCTACCAGAAGATGGAGGACGACATGGACATCGATTGCGGCACGATCCTCGACGGCGTGCCGATCGAGGAGAAGGGTGCCGAGATCTTCGCGAAGATCCTCGCGGTCGCGTCCGGCGCGCACACGAAGAGCGAGGACCTGGGCTACGGGGATTCTGAGTTCGTGCCCTGGCAGATCGGGGCGGTGATGTAGGGGCGGCCGCCTTGGAGGCTGTTCGCTTCCTCAACCTTCGTCATCCTGAGGAGCCGCGCGCCGGCAAAGCCGGTGAGCGGGCGTCTCGAAGGACGCACGACGCTCGTGCGTCCTTCGAGACGCGGCCTGCGGCCGCTCCTCAGCATGACGAGGATGGAGTTTGCGGTTTCCAAACGGTCTCTCAGATCAATACGTCCACCTCTGCGCCTTACTCACGAGGAAGTCCCGGAACGCCTGGACTCGGGCGACGTTGCGCATCTCCTCGGCGTAGACGAGGTAGGTGTCGAGCGTCGGCATCTCGATCTCGCGCAGCACCTGGACGAGCTTCGCGTTCCCGTCGACCGCGTAGTCCGGCAGCACCGCGATCCCGGCCCCGGCTTCGACGGCCGAGCGGAGCGCCGGGATGTTGTTCACCACCATGTGGCAGTCGCGCGGGCTCGCCCCTTCGCGGCCGGCCGTCGTCAGCCAGTGGACCGACAGGAGGTAGGCCGGCTCGGCGCCCCCGAAGGTGAGGAGGCGGTGCGCGTCGAGGTCCTCCAGCGTCTTCGGCTCGCCGAAGCGCTTGATGTAGTCCGACGACGCGTAGGCGTGGAAATGCACGGTGAAGAGCCGGCGCTGGATCAGGTCCGGTTGGGCGGGCCGGCGCATCCGCACCGCGACGTCCGCCTCGCGCATCGCGAGGTCGAGCTCCTCGTTCGTGAGGATCATCTGGATGCGCACGTCCGGGTAGGCGTCCAGGAACTCGCCGATGCGGCTCGTGAGCCACAGCGAGCCGAGCGCCACCGTCGTGGTGATCTTGAGCTCGCCGGACGGGCGCTCGCTCGTCTCCTCCAGGCGCGTGCGGGTGTTCTCGAGGCGCAGCCGCATGTCGCGCGCTGCGCGGAACAGCAGGTCGCCCTGCTCGGTCAGGATGAGGCCGCGCGCGTGGCGATGGAAGAGCGGCGCCTTGAGCTCGCGCTCGAGTGCCGAGACTTGCCGGCTCACCGCCGACTGGCTGAGATTGAGGTCGTCACCCGCGCGCGTGAAGCTGCCGGCCTCCGCGACGGTGTAGAAGATCCGGATCCGGTCCCAGTCCAACGCGGGCCCTCCGTACGCTCGAGCGCGCGCCGGTGTGATGTCCACCGTAGGGCGATCTGCCCGGTGCGCCTACCGGTTTTTCTCAAGCCATGAAGGACGATGCGCGGGATCCCTTTCCCGTTCGGGAGAGGGTAGGGTGAGGGATCGCTATGTCCGGATACGGCTCCACCCTCACCCGGTCGGCTCACGCCGACTCGACCTCTCCCTTCGGGAGAGGCAAGCGCGCTACTCAGCGGCCTGTTGCAGAACATTGCGCGATTCGAGGTAGCGCTCCACCTCCAGCGCCGCCATGCAGCCGAGACCGGCGGCCGTGACGGCCTGGCGGAACACGTCGTCCGCGACATCGCCCGCCGCGAAGACGCCCGGCACGTTGGTGGCGGTCGAGCCGGGGGCCGTTTGCAGGTAGCCGCCGGGCTTCATGTCGAGCTGGCCCGAGAAGATCCCGGTCGCGGGTTTGTGACCGATCGCCACGAAGACGCCGTCCGTGGCCAGGTCCGAGAGCGCGCCGGTCTTGACGTTGCGCAGGCGCACGTGGGTCACGGAGGCGGGCGGGCCCTGGTCGCCGCAGATCTCATCGATCGCCGAATCCCACGCCACCTTGACGTTCGGGTGCCGGAACAGGCGCTCCTGGAGGATGCGCTCCGCCCGGAAGGCATCGCGGCGATGCACGACGGTGACGCGCTTGGCGAGGTTCGCAAGGTAGAGCGCCTCCTCCACGGCCGTGTTGCCGCCGCCCACCACCACGACCTCCTTGCCGCGGAAGAAGAAGCCGTCGCAGGTCGCGCAGGCCGAGACGCCGAAGCCCTGGAACACGGCCTCGGAGGGGAGGCCCAGCCATTTCGCCTGCGCGCCCGTGGCGATGACGACCGATTCGGCCGAGTAGACGTCCCCCGAATCGCCGATCAGCCGGAACGGCGCGCGCCCGAGCTCGAC
This sequence comes from uncultured Enterovirga sp., assembly GCA_964250725.1. Taxonomy (GTDB): domain Bacteria; phylum Pseudomonadota; class Alphaproteobacteria; order Rhizobiales; family Beijerinckiaceae; genus Enterovirga. Next base: position 10,235 of record CAXUHE010000013.1, read on the forward strand.
CGCCACGATCGTGTCCGAGATCATGCGGGTGCCGACATGCTCGGCCTGCATGCGCATCTGCTCCATGAGCCACGGCCCCTGGATGACGTCCGCGAAGCCCGGATAGTTCTCGACGTCGGTCGTGATCATGAGCTGCCCGCCCGGCTGGATGCCCGAGATGAGCACCGGTTCCAGCATGGCGCGCGCCGCGTAGATCGCGGCCGTGTAGCCGGCCGGACCTGCGCCCACGATGACGAGCTTGGCGTTGATCTGCGCCATGATGACCTCCGCGCCGACAAGGCGCATTCAGACGGGATCGAGACGGGCGCGGTGCGCGAGGTACGCCTCCGCGACGGCGCGCGCGATGATCGGGGTCGTATCTAAGGGCTCGCGCGGCCAGGCTTCAAGCTGTCCGCGGAAGGGCCGCACCTGGCCTAGCCCTTCGAGCTCGGCCAGGAAGGTGCGATGCCGCGCCGCGGAGCTTGGCAGTCCGAACACGAGGACGGGCGCGGAGGTCGCCAGCGCCTCGCTCACCATGTTGATCGAATCGGCCGTCACCACGACGGCGTCGGCGATGCCCAGCATGGCCGCATAGGGGTTCGGCCCCGTGCCGTCCCACAGGAAACCGCCCGTCTTCGCCACCAGCGCGGCGAGCCGCGCCCTCAGCGCCTCCGGCGTGCGCCGCGACGTCGTGATCATCACCGAGACGCCCGATGCCGCGAGTTCCGTAATGGCGTCCACGAGGCGTGTGATGTCCGCGTCCCGGAAACGGATGTGACGGCTGTCGCCTCCGACCAGAACCGCGGCGTGCGGGGACGACAGGGCCGCAAGGCGGGGATCCGGCGCGGCACGGGCCTCGGCCAGCCGGGCAGCCGAGAGACGGTGCGGGGATGTGAGCGTCGTGAGGACGTTTGCGCCGCGGATGCGGTCGTAGGTCGGCGCCCAGATCAGGTCGGCGGCGTCAAGCCCGGTCCGCGGGTCCTTGAGGAACACCGTGAAGCAGCGCCCGCCCGAGGAGCGCTTCAGCGCGCGAAGATACGCGACCGCGCGGCGGCCCGACGCGACGACGAGGTCCGGCCAGGGCGGCCGCAACGGGGAGCCCTGCTGGCCAGGAGCCTCACGCGGATCGACGGGGCCGCGCGGCATCAGCCACGAATAGGGCGCGCGGGGCGCCACGTGACGCCGCTCGTGCGCCAAGCCCAGAGCCTCGACGATGCCGAGACAGGGGGCCTCGTCCCCCGCTTTTCCGTCGCTCAGGACCCATGCGACGATCCCCGAGGGCAACCCGATCTCGGCCGAGATCGCGTCGATCTCAACTGAGATCGCGCTTGATCCAGTCTGCGAAGGTACGCGCCAAGCCGGTCACGCGCCGCTGCTCGGCTCCCGGCAGATAATAGGCTCCTCCGGAATTCGCCGGCAGGGCGATCACGTGGTGGATCCTCGTGACGACCTGTCCGCCGGGGCCGATCACCGTCGCGTCACCTTCGAGGTAGTCGTTGTTCGTACCGTTGCCGGACCCCCCGCCGCCCCCGCCGCCTCCGCCGCCCCCATCACCGCTCTCGCCGCCGGAATAGGAATTCAGCGAGAGGGCCTCGAAGCGCACGACGAGGCGATTTCCGCCCGGCACCCCGATCGCGGCGAATTCCCGGTAGGCAGCCTGCTGGATGAGATCGGCCGTCGGGCCGAGCCCAACCTCACGCAGGTGCGTCACGTCGATCACGAGGCCTGGCCCGGGCGCGTCGCCTCGCGTCGCCTCGCGCCGGTGCATCTGACGGGCGACGGATGGCAGGGGCGCAACGCTCCCCAGAGCGACGAGCGCGGCAAGAGCCGGGCGAGCGAGATGCGGTGCGATCATGTTGGACCTGTTCGAAACGTGATCCGAAGATGGTGACCCTGCGGCGCCGTGTCGAGACCCGTTCCGGTCCGTTCGTCCGTCTTCGCACGGGCACGGACGGCAACCTGTGGATCGCTGACGCGTTGGGCGCACATCGTCGTTAAAGGGATAGCCCAAAATGTTCTTACGCATCGACAAGCTTCAAGCCGAGTTGCCTGCCCCCAAGCAGAAAGATCCGAACGCGGCCGCGGCGCTGCAGGAACTGCTCGGCGGCAAATACGGCGAGATGTCCACGCTTGGAAACTATATGTTTCAGAGTTTCAACTTTCGCAGCAAAGCGAAGCTGCGTCCGTTCTATGAACTGGTCGCGAGCATTACGGCCGAAGAACTTGGTCATGTCGAGCTCGTGTCGAACGGCGTCGCCATGCTCGCCAACGGTCCCGACAATGACGGCGATGCCAAGGACGGCGGCGACATTTCGGGCGCGCCCTACGCGGCCATGAACGACATCCGGCTCGCCGCGTCCTTCCTCTCGAACGGCGGTGGGGCCACCCCGGTGAACAGCAACGGCGCGTCCTGGAACAACGATTTCGTGACGACGTCCGGTAACGTCGTGA
>CAXUHE010000013.1:12674-28668 GCA_964250725.1 uncultured Enterovirga sp.
CCTGCACAAGCTGCGCGTCTACGAGACGCTGTCCGACCCGACGGGCCGCGAGGTCTGCGGCTACCTCCTGGTGCGAGGCTCCGTCCACGCCCATGCCTACGCGTTGGCGCTGAAGCAGATAACGGGCGTGGCGATCGAGCAGATGCTGCCGACGCCCAACATCAATCTCGACAAGATCCCAGAATGTCAGAAGTACCTGCAGGAAGGGTCGCATCGCCGGCTCTACACCTTCAGCCCGAAGGACTACACGCACATGTCGGGCATCTGGGGTGGCGGCGAGATGGCCCTGCCGGGTGACCCGCCGGGCGAGCTCGAGGTGGTCGAAGGCCACCCCGACGGCGGTAAGATCCACCAGCTCACGGGCGTTCCGTCGGCCTTCACGCCGGACTACGCGCCCGAGGAGATGTTCGAGATCGCCAAGAAGCTGACGAAGAAGGCGCGCTGACCGACTAGGCGCGCCGACGCCGTCCCGGTCTCGCCGGGGCGGCGCCGACACGACGGCCGCCAGGCCGACACGACGGCCGCCCCTGGACGATCGGCATCGAGATGCTACGTTTCGTGGATATAATACGGGAGCCGGCCGGATGTGCGGCGCGCGACGCCCACGGGACGACCTGCCTGCATGGAACCACAACCTGACGCCTTGCGGGGCCTGAGCGAATCCCGCCGGCAAGCGGAGCGAATCATCGCCGAGATCGGGGGCACCGGCGACGGGACCGATCCGTTCGTGGCCGCCGTGCGCGCGACCAGGATGCCGATGATCATCACGAACCCGCGACGGCCCGACAACCCGGTCGTGTTCGCGAACGACGCGTTCTGCCGCCTGAGCGGCTACCGGCGCGACGAGATCGTCGGGCGCAACTGCCGCTTCCTCCAAGGCCCCGACACCGATCAGGACACGGTGCGACGGATACGGGCGGCCGTCGACGCGGTCGAACCGATCGAGATCGACATCCGCAACCATCGCAAGACCGGCGAGCCGTTCTGGAACCGCCTGCTCATGGCCCCGGTGAGGGATGCCGCGGGCGAGCTCGCCTATTTCTTCGCGAGCCAGGTCGACGTCACGCTCGAGCGCGAGCGGCTGAGCGATCTCGAGAGCAACAATGCAGCCCTCATGGCCGAACTCGCGGATCGGCTGAACGTCCAGTTGGACCGCGAGCGCGAGCTTCATTTCACCCTGGAGGCGGGGCGCTTCGGCGCGTGGTCGCTCGACCTCGTGACGAACGAGCTCACGACGTCGCCGACGTGCCGGACGAATTTCGGCTGCGATCCCGACAGCCCGATGAGCTACGACGACCTGCGCGCGCGGGTCCATCCGGACGACCGGGTCCGGATGGAGGAGTCCATCGCGCGATCGGTCGCCACGAGGATCGATTACGACATCGACTACCGTGTCTTCACGCCGGACGGAGAGATCCACTGGGTCGGCATCCGGGGCCGTCCGGATTACGCGGACGACGGAACACCGCGGCGGATCACGGGCGTGTCGCTCGACATCACGGGGGCGAAGCGCCAGGAGCGCATGCGCCAGGCGCTCATCGACCTCTCCGACGTGTTCCGCGACCTCGACGACACCGCCGACCTCTCCTTCGCGGCGGCCGAGATCCTGGGGCGCACCCTCGAGGTCAGCCGGGCCGGTTACGGGACGGTCGATCTCGTGGCCGAGACCATCACGATCGAGCGCGACTGGAACGCGCCCGGCATCGCGAGCCTCGCCGGCACGCTGCGGTTTCGCGATTACGGCTCCTATGTCGAGGACCTGAAGCGCGGCGAGACGGTGGTGTTCGCCGATGCCGAGACCGATCCGAGGACGGCGGCCGGCGCGGACGCGCTCAAGGCCATCAGCGCGCAATCCGTCGTGAACATGCCGATCACGGAGCAGGGCGGGACGGTCGCGATCTTCTACCTCAACCACGCGACCGCCCGGGACTGGCCGGAGGACGAGATCGCCTTCCTGCGCGACATCGCGGAGCGCACCCGTACCGCGGTCGAGCGGCGGCGTGCCGAGCAGGACCTCGCGGCGCTGACCGCTTCCCTGGAGCAGCAGGTCGTCGATCGCACCGCCGAGCTGATGTCGGCCGAGGAAGCCCTGCGCCAGTCGCAGAAGATGGAGGCGGTCGGGCAACTGACGGGCGGCGTCGCGCACGATTTCAACAATCTCCTCACCGTCATCCGTTCGTCGGTCGATCTCATGCGCCGTCCCGACCTGTCGGAGGAACGGCGCAGCCGCTATATCGAGGCGATCTCCGACACTGTCACCCGCGCGTCCAAGCTGACGGGCCAGCTCCTCGCCTTCGCGAGACGCCAGGCGCTCATGCCCGAGACCTTCGATGTCGGAGCGAGCGTGCAGTCCATCGGGGAGATGATCGGGACGCTGACGGGTTCCCGGATCGTCGTCGACATGCGGGCGGAAACGCAGCGGCACTACATCCACGCCGACCCGGCGCAGTTCGACACCGCGGTCGTCAACATGACGGTCAACGCGCGCGACGCGATGAACGGCGAGGGCCGCGTCACCATCACGGTGAGTGATGCCGAGCTCGTTCCCGCCGCCCGCGCCCATCCCCTCATGAGGGGCGAGTTCGTCGCGGTCTCTATCGCGGACGAGGGCTCGGGAATATCGGCGAACAACCTCGAGCGCATCTTCGAGCCGTTCTTCACCACGAAAGGCGTGGGGCAGGGGACCGGCCTCGGCCTCAGCCAGGTCTTCGGCTTCGTCAAGCAATCGGGCGGCGAGGTCAGGGTCGACAGCGAGGTCGGGCGGGGCACCACGTTCACCCTCTATTTCCCGAGCGCCAAGCCCGTCGAGGCAGCCTCACCGGACGAGGACGAACTCGCGCCGACGGTCGACGGCGACGGCGCGTGCGTGCTGGTCGTGGAGGACAACGCCGATGTCGGGCAGTTCGCCACCCACTCGCTGACGGAGCTCGGCTATGCCAGCGTCTGGGCATCGAGCGCCGCCGACGCGCTCGCGGAACTCGCGCTCGATCCGGACAGGTTCGACGCCGTGTTCTCCGACGTCGTGATGCCGGGCATGAGCGGCGTCGAGTTCGGGCGCGAGATCCGGCGGTTGTATCCCGACCTTCCCATCATCCTCACGAGCGGCTACAGCCACGTCCTCGCGCAGAACGGTGCGGAGGGGTTCGACCTCCTGCACAAGCCGTACTCGATCGACCAGCTCTCACGTTTGCTGGGCAAGACGGCGCATCGCACGAGGCGCGTCACCGGTTGAGCGGGCGTCCTCCTGCAAGCGTGCCGCGGCGAGGAGATCGAGCACACCCTTGGCGCGGATGCGCAAGCCCCGGACGCATGAGGGTACCCCGTGTCGATTCGAATCGAAGGTGACCCGGTGATCTTGCGTGATGGCCGAAACTCCGTCGTCGCGCGGCGCGGCCGCAGCTCGGCTAACGGAACGCGACCTCAACGATCTCGTAGGATTTGCCGCCACCCGGCGTGGCGACCTCGACCGTGTCCCCCACACCCTTGCCGATGAGCGCGCGTGCTACGGGCGACGAGATCGAGACGCGGCCCGACTTCACGTCTGCCTCGGGGTCTCCGACGATCTGATAGACCCTCTCTTGCTCGGTATCCTCGTCGATGAGCTTCACGGTCGCGCCGAACTTGACCTTGTCGCCCGAGAGCTTCGAGATATCGATGATCTCGGCGCGCGAGATCATCGACTCGAGCTCCAGGATCCGGCCCTCGTTGAGCGACTGGTTCTCCTTGGCGGCGTGGTACTCGGCGTTCTCGGACAGGTCGCCATGCGCGCGCGCCTCCGAGATCGCCTCGATGATGCGCGGGCGTTGGACCTGCTGGCGCTCCTTCAGCTCCTGCTCGAGGGCGGTGAAGCCCGGTCCCGTGATCGGCAACTTGTCCATCGGTCCGTCTCGTAAAAAGGGGAATTCAGCCGAGCGAAACCGCCCGGCCTTCCCGGCCGTCTCAGGTCAATGCGATCGTTCGGCGTGCGCATCCCGATATACCCGCGAGATAGGCCTCGATGCCCTCCGCAGCCGCCACCGCGGGAGTGTGATGCAGCGTGATGGCTTCCGCAAGGGGGAGAATGGTGCCCAGACGACAGCTAGACGGCGATGAAGATGCTCGCATTCATGGGACGGCCGATTTCACGCCGACGGGCACCGCGGCCGCCGCTTGTCGTAGCTCGCCAACTCGACGTCAGCCGTTCCGTCGCAGGGTGTCCACACCGTGTCACGGGTAGACCGGATCCGCGTGATCCAGGGTGATCGCCGACAGGCGCATGATCCGATGGCGGAGAGAGATGGTACGCATGTAGGCGTTGGGCTATCGGAATGGAGCTCAACTTGACGCACTAGGAGGTGGCAGCTAGGTCGCGCTAGTTACGGACTTGATACATTCACAAAATCGCAGGCGTAGTTCGAAGTTATGACGCGAGCACTGATTACTGGCATCACCGGTCAAGATGGGGCGTATCTGGCGCAGTGGCTCATAGATAAAGGTTATGAAGTTTTTGGAGTCGTGAGACGGTCGAGCCATGCAGGTGTATTCGACCATCGGTTGAAATGGTTAGGTATCGCCGACAAAGTCGAACTTCGCGACGGTAATCTGATCGATCTCTCGAGCCTCGCCCGCATCGTCCAAGATATTCAGCCCGACGAGGTCTACAACCTCGCCGCCCAATCGTTCGTGACAGCATCATGGCAACAACCGCTCCTGACCGGGCAGGTCACGGGTCTCGGAGCCGTCAACCTTCTCGAGTGCGTACGAACCCTCACTCCGAAAGCGCGCTATTATCAAGCATCCTCGTCGGAGATGTTCGGTTTGATCCAGGAGCAGGTTCAGAGCGAGACGACTCCTTTCTATCCTCGCTCGCCTTATGGCGTCGCAAAACTCTATGCGCACTGGATGACGATCAATTATCGCGAAAGCTTCGGGCTACACGCGTCGAATGGCATCCTGTTCAATCATGAATCGCCGCTGCGTGGCATCGAGTTCGTGACCCGTAAGGTCACGGACGGTGTGGCCCGTATCAAGCTCGGCCTCGCCTCCGAGTTACGGCTCGGCAACATCGATGCCAAACGCGATTGGGGCCACGCCAAAGACTACGTTCGCGCTATGTGGATGATGCTTCAGCAGGAGATACCGGACGACTACGTGATCGCGACCGGGGTCACAACGACTGTTCGCGACATGTGCAAGGTCGCGTTCGACCACTTGAAGCTGAACATCGACGACCATCTTGTGATCGATGAAAAACTTTTTCGTCCCGCTGAGGTCGAAGTCTTACTTGGGAATCCCACGAAGGCGCGATCAGCTCTCGGCTGGACACCTGCGATCTCCCTGGCCGAAATGATCTGTGAGATGGTCGATGCCGACCTTGCTCGACTGCGCGCCAAGGTCTGATCGGAACGCGTTCGTTGCGCTCGGTTCTCGGACTTCACAGACGCCGTGTGTTGCCCGAACGGTAAAGGTTCAAGCCATGGCTCTCCGTTCGATCGGCCGCATCTTGCCGAGCATCCGAGAGACGTCCCGTTCGGGGCTGTTGCAGACCCCCGAACGACACGGTGTCGTGCCAGGCAATATCGAGGGATTTCTCGATGGGATCAACGACGATATCGTCGTTGGCTGGGCCTTCGATCCCGCTTCGCCGTCGAAACGTGTCGCTGTCGACGTCTCGTCGGGCTTGCAGACCGTGCGGACGATCGCCGATCTCGAGCGCTCCGACCTCCTGGCCGCAGGCAAGGGTGACGGACGTCACGGCTTCAAGGTGCGGTTGGACGGGTCGGCTGGAGCCCACGACGTCATCCACGCGAGGGTCGCTTCCACCGGCCAGGATCTGATCGGATCGCCGCTCGGCACCGAACTTGAGGCGCTGATCGCGCACGCTCCAGGCACGCATCTGCTGGACCACATGAAGGCAGAGTCACAGCGCGCGCGTCTGGCTCTCGCGGAACGGCAGGGTCGGGGTGGCGCGCCGACGGCATCTGCATATCCGACTCGAGCACAGACTGCCGAGCTATTTGCAACGGCTAATCCGGAAACCGATCCGGAAAATATCGTCTCGCGCTTTCTGGAGTTCGAGCGTCTCCGCCTTAACGTCGATCTTCCCACCGATGGCGATTTGAACGGACGGCTACAGAGCCTCAACTGGTTCCTGACCGGCCATGGGCCCAGCCGGGACTACGACCTCCCATTATCAAGGGCACAGATCGCATATCTCAACACGCCCATACCACTCTTGGGGCTCCGGCGAGAGGTAAGCGTTGCGGCATATAATTTCATACTGGACAAATTCGATCGTGATGTCGACCTATCAAACGACGATGTTTTACGGGAGGCCATGTTCTGGTGGGTCGAGCGCTCGCTCGATTTCGCATCTCTAGGGGATCTTATCACGCCTGCTATGGTCAGGCTTCTCACGACGACGAATGCTGATGAAGCGGGTAGACGATTTCCGCTCAACTATTTTGCCCGGCGCCTCCGAGTCCTCGATCGGTCCCTGAACTACCTGAATCTGGACGACATGGTTCACCGTGCGGTGCTGATCTTCATACTCGTCGTACGAACGGTGAGCCAGCCTCATCTCACGAGGTTTATACCTCGTATCGCCTTGAACGCTCTTCTTACCGCGCGAGAAAGCGACAGTGTCGTAACATTCGACCAGATGACAGCATTGAGCCTCGACCTGGGAACGGACAGAGAAGGCTTGGCTGACGCTACGGCGTTCAGGTTCGCGCTGGAGAGCCACCTGGAGCACAACGGGTTCTCGCTGTCGTCTCCAACGAGAAACAACCGATCTCGGCTCGGCTCGGCTCGTTGCTTACTGGAAGATCCGAAAATCGGTTCCGGCCTCGCGCCTGGGATCGCGGTCATCGGTCCGACCCGCGCAGCCTCCGGGTTGGGGCAAGCCACCCGGCTCTCGATCGACGTTCTGGCGCATGCCGGTCTTCAACCTAGCGTCCTGGACTTCGGCTTCGGCAATCCGGCGCCGACCGGATACTCGGCCCGTGTCCGCGTCCCGACGCTGACGACGCCCCGTCAGATCAACCTCTTGCACCTCAACGCGGAATTCGTCCCGCTCGCGTTCGCTTACATCGACCGCCGAACCTACGACAGGTCGTACAATATCGGCTATGTCTTCTGGGAGCTCGACCGGATCCCCAAAGCCCAGGCTCTCGGACTCGACATGCTCGACGAGATCTGGGTCTCGTCGGAGTACAATCGTGAGATCTATGAGCGATCGACGACGGTTCCGGTGCGGAACGTCGGGATGGCGGTCCAAGCTCTTCCGGATATCGTGCCGGCACGTCGCGCCCGATTCGGCATCTCGAACGACGGCTACGTGTTCCTAGCGACGTTCGACTCGTTCTCGTTCATCGAACGAAAGAATCCTCTCGCTGTCGTCAACGCGTTCCAGCAGGCGTTTCCCATCGGGTCGCACGAGCAGGTCCATCTCCTGCTCAAGACACAAAACCGAGCCAGAGTGGATGATCCGCATCAGATCCGGATCTGGCGCGAGATCGACCGCTCCGCGCAAGCGGACGATCGTATTCAGATCATCGATGAGACACTGAGCTATCGCGAGCTCCTCAGCCTGAAGCAAATGTGCGACTGTTACGTGTCGCTGCATCGATCCGAGGGCTGGGGTTTCGGGTTGATCGAGGCTATGCAACTCGGCCTGCCGGTCATCGCGACAGGCTACTCGGGTAATCTCGAGTTCTGTACGCCAACGACCTCCTGTCTTGTCGGGTACGAACTGATCAATCCCGTGCGCTCGGAATATCTGTATGTCGAACGCGGGAGTCGCTGGGCCGACCCGTCCATAGCCGACGCGGCAAGGCATATGAAAGCGCTCGCGACCGCGCCGAAAAGTGGTATCGCGCTTGGAGCTGCAGCCCGTGCAAATGTGGAGCGCCACTTCAGTGTGGCAAGCATCGCGGGCCGTTATAAGGTGAGGTTGGACGAGATTGGCGCCACTATACTGGAACGTACGCGAAGCTGAATTATATGATAGCGTGAGGTTAATATCGTCTCAGCGGAAGTTTTTCGGTCCGAGTATTTCGAGAAAGGTCCGTGAAATATCATGAGCCGGCATATTCTCATCACGGGCGCTGCAGGCTTTGTCGGCAGGCACGTCATTCAGGCACTTGGCCCGTTGATGGGGATGAATGACAGGATTTTCGCGACGCGGCTCAGGAATGACGGGATCGAGCTTCCCGGCGTGGAATGGCACGAGCTCGATTTGCTCGACGTCCCACGCATCGATGCCGTCGTCGCTGAGGTCAATCCAACCCATGTGCTTCACCTCGCGGCCGCGTCGTCGGTGGCTCAATCCATCTCGGCTCCGGTAAATACCTGGCACGTCAACCTCGTCGGGACGCTGAACTTAGGTAGCGCGATTGCGAGATTGGCGCCGGCCGCCACGCTGCTGTTCGTCAGCAGCGGCGAGGTTTATGGACGATCGTTCCAGGCTCAGGGGGCGCTCTCCGAGGATGCAACGCCTCGGCCGATCAATGTCTATGCCCGCTCCAAATACGCTGGCGAGCTTATGCTGGCGGACGTGATCACGGGTGCTGGTCGGCTGGTCGTATTGCGGCCATTCAACCACATCGGCCCCGGTCAAGACGAACGGTTCGTTGCAGCGTCCTTGGCCGGTCAGGTCGCTCGGATCGAGCTGGGTCTCGTCGTACCGACGATTTCGACGGGTGATCTTTCGAGCGAGCGTGACTTCCTCGACGTTCGCGACGTAGCTCGCGCTTACGCGCAATTGATCACCAGCAGCGAACAATTGCCAGCCAAGTCTACGTACAACATCTGCTCAGGCCGTACGCACCCAGTCTCCGACCTTCTTGAAGGGCTCAGGCATCTCGCACATGTTCCGGTGGAGGTCAGGACCGATCCGGCTCGATTGCGACCCAACGAGATCCCCCGAGCATGCGGTGATTGCAGCGCAATCGAAGCGGCGATCGGCTGGCGACCGCGTTACAGCTTCGAGGATACATTGATTGCCGTGCTCAAAGATGCACGAAACCGCGCTGAAGCGGCGGTATGAACGATCGCCCACCGATCCGGACAGGACCGGGACCAGCGGACCCTGGTTGTGAGCAAGGCAACCAGGGGCAAGATCAGAACGAGTTGGGGCTCTCACGCCGGGGCTGAAGAATCCACCATCGCGAGAACCCGCCGGGTCAGCGTGCCGGGCGGGACGAGGCGTCTCGGGCTTCCGTGATGTCGGGGCGGCCCGGCGAGCCTGTCGCGACCTGCGCAGCCGCCTGCTTGTAGCGTCGCCGTGCCTCGTTCGTGCGTCCGAGAGCCTGCAAGGCGCGCGCGGCACCAAGTTCGCTGCGGAAGCGGTTCGGCGAGGTCTCGAGACTCGCGTCGAAGGCTGCCAGGGCCTTCTCCGGCCGGCCCGTCGCGAGCAGGAGCTCGCCTTTGAGCTCGCGCACGGGCACGAGCATGTTCTCCAGGAGAACATGCTTCTCACGCGCCTCGTCCATCGCGGCGGCGTCAGCCATCAGCCGGACACCACCCTCAACATCGTCCGACGCATGCCGGGTCCAGGCGTCAGCCGCACCGGCATAGACGTCCACGAGGCCGGCCCAATAGGCACCCTCGTGCGCGAGCACCGGCGCCCGGAGCGCGCGCAGGGCTGCTAGCTCCCTCCGGGCATCGTCCGGTTTGCCGGTGCGTGCCGCGCCCAGTGCCCGCACGAAGCGCGCGGTGACCGCGTTCAGCGCCGAGCCGCCCGGGAGCGGCATGCGGGCCGCCCCCACCCAATCCCCGCGTTCGATGAGGTAGCGGGCCGCCGCGACCGTGCGTTCCTCAGAGACCGTTGCCCGCGCCAGGGCGCCCGCCGCGGCACGGTCCTCGCCGAGTTGAAGATGCGCGTAAGTGATGAAGTCCATCCCGTGCGGGTCGGCGGCGTCCATCCGTGCCATCGCGTGGTGGTGCCCGGGCTCGATCAGGTGGTGCGCGCCGCTTGCCACATTGAGCGCGAAAATTTTTCCGCTGGGAATCGATGGCGAGCGCTCCGATCAGCGCGGCCTCGCGCGTCCGGCCTCGTGCGCCCGAGCCATGTAGGATTGGCCCGCCTTCAGGGAGGCGAGGTCGGGGGCGCCCGCGAGCGGGTTGCCGCGGACCGCCATGGCGGCGCCCCACCAGGCGATCGCACAATGCGGGTCACTCTGCGCGACGGCCCGGAAGGCGTCCTCCGGCCCGTCGAAGGCGTGCAGCCGTGCGAGGGCCGTCTCGAACTGCGGCTTCACGGCGATTGCGCAGGAGGGTGCGAACGAGACGCTGCCGAATCCCTGGACGTCGCGCGCCGTGACTGGCAAGGTGACGCTCGCAGCAGCGATCAGGAGGGCCGGGAAGACGCGATGACGACGAGGGGGCATTCCTCGTTCTACGCCATCGGGCCGGCGGATTCGTCGCGACGTGGCGGTCGACCGGCACAGCTGTCCGACGAATCACCTGAACCCTGCGTCCCGGCTCACTTTAACCAGGAGCGCACGGCCCTCCTTAGGAAGGTCGCATCTGCCGGGTTCGTGGACGGGTTCCCGGCCCGGTGTCCCCAGATGCTCGGGATCGGCGTCAGTCGCGCATGGCGCAGATGCGGCAGCTCGGCCGCGTTGTCGGCGACCCGGAAGTAGAGATCGGTCTCGCCCGGCATCAGGAGCACGCGCGCCTGGATCGCCGCGAGCGCCAGGGCGAGATCGCCGCCGTAGCGCTCGTCCCGGCGATGTCGCCCGCCTCCCACGTCCGCAACTGCGCGTAGAGATCCGCGGCCGCGCGGCGGGCGAAACGCTCCTCCCAGTCGGTACGCAGGAAGGTGTCGAGATCGGGCGCGCCGAGCGCGCTCTCGTGCAGCCCGGCGCGGTAGAATCCTGGCTGAGCCCCCAGCCCGCGTAGATTCGGCCGAAGGCGCGGAGCGCGGCGGCCGGCTCGGCCGAGAACCAGCCGTCGCCGCGATGCTCTGGCGCCGCTTCCAGGACGGCCATGAGGCCCTTCAGGAAGACGCGGTTGTGCGTCGCGGTGCGGGCGCTGCCGCAATTCACGACCGCGCGGGCGACCTTGTCCGGATAGAGGGCCGCCCAGTGATAGGCCTGCTGCGCGCCCATCGACCAGCCGTAGACGGCGTGGAGCCGGTCGATCCCCCATTGCCCGGCGAGCAGCCGGCCTTGCGCGTGAACGTTGTCCCAGGCGGTCACGAGGCCGGGCCAGCCCGGATTGTTGGACGGACTGGTCGAGAGACCGTTCCCGAACATGTCCGGGATCACGATGAACCATCGGCCGGGGTCGAGGATCTTGTCCGGACCGATGAGCCATTCGAGGTCGGGATGCTGTGCCGAGTAGCTGGTCGGGTAGAGCACGACGTTGTCGCGCCCCGGTGCGAGGACACCGTGCGTCCTCCAGCTCAGCACAGCGTCGGGCAGGACGGCGCCCGATTGCAGCCGGATATCGCCGAGCGGGAAGCGTCCTGTGTCGGACGTCGTCACGCGCGCAGCGATCGCACGAACCCGACATGCCAGCGCGTGTAGCCGTCCTGCAACGCGCCGAGCCGCGTCCGGATCGCCGCGTGGGCGTCCGGCAGGCGATGGAACGGGATCGACGGGTAGAGATGATGCTCGGTGTGGAAGGGCATGTTCCACATGAGGAGGCGCATGGCCCCGTTCGTCAGCGTGGTGCGCGTGTTCGTCAGGCCGTTATCGTCCATCGTGCAGAGCGTGTGCTCCGTCAGGAGATAGAGCCGCAGGAAGGGCTGGCCGAGGAGCTGCGGGCCGATCCAGAAGACCAGCGGCGCCCACCAGCCGACGAATGCCATCGAGAGCGCCGCGCAGACGGCGACGAACAGCGCCATCAGCCGAAGAGAACGGATGATCCGGGGTGCGGCGCGAGGCACGATGTAGGGATAGGCCGAGAGATCGCCCCGGCACCCGTCCCGAAGCACCTGAAGACGCGTGCGCCAGTACGGCAGCGCCAGCACCCGCCAGAGATAGGCGTCCAGCGTCGAGGGCGGCAGCACCGCGAGCTCCGGGTCGCGCTCGGGATCCTGCGTGTGCCGATGATGCGCGAGGTGGAAGGCCTGGTAGAAATGCCAGTTCAGGAGGGACGGGCAGGCCGCGAGCCAGCCGACGATCGTGTTCACGCGACGGGACCGGAACGCCGTCATGTGCATCGTCTCGTGGATCGGCGCGAAGAGGGCGGCCTCGACCACGCCGAGCAGCAGCATCGCGGGCACGATCGTCCACGGGCCGGACCGCGCCACGAGCCAGCCGCCGGCCCCGAGCAGCAGGAGGTGGATGGCGAGGCGCGCCGCTCCGCGCCGATCCGAGCGGACCGACAGGCCGCGAAGCTCCGCTCCCGTCAGGATCTTCTGTGTCACCGTCGCCTCCATCGCCCAAGCCGTGACCCGCTCTCCGCAGGATCCGTGCCGCCGCCGGACGAGGATGTGCATGGTCAGGTGTCCGGCCGTGCTGGTGAGAGACGGACATCGAGCGGCCGCGAACGGCCCCGGATCGGCGCACTGAGCGGCGGCCCGAACCCGTCCACATGGACGGATCCGGCCGCGTCCCGGAGAAGCTCGCAGGAGGCCGCGAGGCTGGCGCCATGCTGGGCCGCCACCCCCATCAGCCGGCTCGCGACGTTGACCGCGTCGCCGATCGCCGTGATGTGCTGGTGCGTGCGGTGGCCGAGCCGCGAGAGGCTGACGCGGCCGAGATGGGCGCCGAGCTTCACGTCGAGCGGCGCGAGGTCGCCCGCGAGGTCGCGCAGCCAGAGCTTCGTCGCGTCCCGCAACGCGAGCGACATCGCGAGAGCTCGCGCGCCGTCGTCCTCGCGCGTGTCGAGAAGGCCGAACAGGATCATCGCCCCGTCGCCCTGATAGCTCGCCACGACGCCTCCGTGCTCGGTCGCGCTCTCCTCGACGAGCCCATGGAAGGTCTCGAGCAGGTCGCGCGCCCGCTGCGGCCCGACGGTCTCGGATAGTCCCGTGAACCCGGAAAGATCGATGAACACGATCGCGATCTGCCGCTCCTCGGGCCGAACGAGGAAGTCCGGGTCACGGATCAGGCGCTCCGCGAGCGCGGGCTGCTGGAAGGGCCGGAGCGCCAGCGCCGAGCGGGACGAGGCCGCCGAGGCGCGCCGGTCGAGGTAGAACCTCGCGAGAAACGCCGCCCCGCCGGCCGGGAGCGCTGCCGTCAGTGGGACGGAGACGTTGAGCCAATATCCGTGAGCGAAGGCCCACACGACGGCGCCGAGCCACGCCGCCACGAGGACCGCGGCCGCGCCCAGCCCCGCGCCGACCCGCGTCAGGGCGAGGAGCAGGACGATCGCGATCGTGAGCCCGACCGCGATACCGGCGTCGACGCGCCTGACTGACGAGGTTCGGATGAGCGCATCCGTGCCGACGAGTTCGGCGAGCGCGGTCGCGGTGACCTCGACCCCGGGCAGGACCGGGTCGAACGGCGTCGCGAAGACGTCGCCCGCACCCGTCGCCGTGACGCCGACCACCACGGCCTTGCCGCGGAGCCGGCCGGCGAGATCTCCTCCCTTCAGGACATCCTCGGCGCTCAGCGTCGGCACGGAGCCGCGCGGGCCGTAGAACCTCAGCGCGAGGTGGTGGCCAAGGTCGAGCGGGACCCGTGCCGTACCGAACAGGACCGCATCGGGCTCGAAGTTCGGCGGCTCTCCGGTGAACAGCGAGGCTGCCGCGAGGGTCAGCGCGGGCATCACCGACGTCCCGATCCGCATGAGGAGCGGCACGAAGCGCGGCGTCCCGCCCTCGTCGGTCGAGACGTTGACGAGCCCCACTCCCGCGCTCGACCGGACCGGCTCGATCGGTCCCAGGACGCGCTCCGCGGCAGGCAGCCGCGCGAGAGCGTCCTCGGGAGTGGCCGTGGTCTCGTCCCGGCCGAAGGTCGCGGCGGCCGCGACGATCGCGTGCGTCCGGCCGAGCGCATCCGCCAGCGCCGTATCGGCCTCGGGCGTCGTGGCGTTCGTGAACAGCATGTCGAGGGCGACGACGCGCGCGCCCCCGCCCGCGATGGCGTCGACGAGCCGCGCCAGCACGGCGCGGGGCAGCGGGTATTGACCGGCCGCCTGGATGGTCTCGTCGTCGATCGCCACGATCGCGACCTCGGACGGCGCGAGGCGAGGCCCGACGAGGAGCGTCCGGCCGTCGAGCGAGAGGTATTCGAGACGGTCGAGCGGCGTCGGGCGCCCCTCGAGATGCGCGGCCGCCAGGAGCGACGTCCAGGCGAGGCCCAGGACGCCGACGGCCAAGAAAGCCCAGGCGCGCGGGGACACGCGCGGGACGCGCAACCTCAACGGCCGAACCGCGCCATCAGGTTCTTCACCCGCGCTCTCGACCAGCGCTGGACCGACAGCGCGTCGGCACCCTCCCTGACGTCGACGCCGTCGCCCGCCTTGAGCGTGATGGCGGCTCCGCCCGACGCGCGGGTCACCTGCACGATCCCCCTCTCCACGAACACGGATGTCCCGTCCGGCGCGTCGTCCACCGCGTAGCGAGTGCCGCGAACGGACGCGATGGCACGTGGCGTCAGGATCTGGAACGGCGTCCGCCGGCCGGGCGTGACCGTCACCAGGGCAGCACCGCCCTGGACGCGGGCCGAATCCGGCGACGGGCCGCCCGCGTCGTTCGACACCTTTACGTCGCTCGCGACTTCCGCCTCGATCTTGAGCCAGTCGCAGGCCAGGACCTCGATCGCGGGAGGGCCCGGACGTCTCGTGAGCTTGCAGCCGAGGCCTTGGGCGATGCTCGGCACAGGGGCAGAGCAGATCGCCAACACTGTGCAGCAGAGAAGTCGGCGGGCCGTCTCGAACACATCCAGGTCTCGCAACCTGCCCTCCCGCGGTATCGCTGGACGTTCAAAGTCCTGGAAGACGTGCATCTATCGCGTCGACTACCCGAGATCCTAGCCGGAATCGCATATCTGGCGACATCTCCCGTCTCGTGCAGCCGAGCACAGTATCGGGCTGGCCCGACAGGCGTTTGCCCGCTAGATTGGAACGAGAGGCAGGATGGACCGAATGACGTCAGGATGGTTCGCGGCCGCGGGCTGCATGGTCCTCGGGTCGCTCATCTCGCAAGTATCAGTCGCGCAGGTCGCGGTCGCCCAGACGGCAGGTCCGACAGCGCAGCCGGCCGTCGCGGCACCGCCGAGCGTCTCGATCGTCGCGCCCGCCGACCCGGTCGCCCACGCGGCCTTCGACATGCTGGAGAAGCATTGCGCGCGCTGCCACCAGGACGGGCGGCTGACGGAGCGGCTGAAGCCGGCACGGAATTTCGGCAACGTCCTCAAGCTCGACGAGCTGGCGCTGAACCCGAATTTCGTGAAGCCCGGCAACCCGGACGCCTCGCTCCTGTTCAACGTCATCGCCGAGCAGAAGATGCCCTACGACGTCTTCATGGATTTCGTGGACCCGACTCCGCCCGCGCCGAGCCAGGCCGAGTTGCAGGCGTTACGGACATGGATCGAAGGGCTGGGCCGGAACGCCGTCGCGAGCTGCGAGACCCGCAAGTTCGTGACGAACAGGGACACCGTGGCGCTGGTGGCGGCGGACCTCCAGACGCTGCCCGAACGCAGGCAGCCCGGGACGCGCTACCTGGACCTCGCGACGCTCTACAACGCCTGCGTCGGCGACGCCGATCTCGACGGCTACCGCCAGGGCGCGGTCAAGCTCCTCAACAGCTTGAGCAATCGCTCCGACGTGATCCGCCTCGATCCCGCGAACCCGCAGAAGACGCTGCTCCGGTTCAACCTGGAGGACCTCGGCTGGACCTCGGCCGACTGGAACACGGTGCTCGGCCTCTACCCCTACGGCTCCCGTCCCGACGCGCCGCTCTTCGGGTTCATCGGACAGGCGACCGGGACACCACTGCCGTACGTGCGCGCCGACTGGTTCACCTTCGCGGCCGCCCAGCCGCCGTTGTACAACACCCTCCTCAAGCTCCCGAACACGTTCGACGGCCTGCAGAAGCAGCTCGCGGTCGACGTCG
>CAXUHE010000013.1:28678-30879 GCA_964250725.1 uncultured Enterovirga sp.
GCGGCCCGGCGCGGAGGACCACCCCGCCGACGTTGCGGCGGCCGCCCGGGTGGACGGCGAACAAAACCGCCTGTTCCTCGACCCGATCCTGCACGGCCGCTACCCGGTCGACGTCGTGGCCGACATCAACAACTTCCTCGTCGAGCGCGCGGGCTTCCAGCATTCCGGCGTGTCGGCCAACAACCGCCTGATCGAGCGTCACGCGATCAACACCGGCTACCTGTGGACCTCTTACGATTTCTCCGGTTCGCGGGAGCGGCAGAGCCTGTTCAAGTTCCCGCTGGGGCCGGGCGGGGAGTTCGGCTTCAGGCATGACGGCGGCGAGACCATCTTCTCCCTGCCGAACGGCTTCCAGGGCTACTACCTGTCGAACGCCAAGGGCGACGAACTCGCGACCGGCCCGACCCAGATCGTGCGCGACCCGTCGCGGCGCGATCTCGCGGTCACGAACGGGATCTCCTGCTTCGGCTGTCACGACCAGGGCATCCGGAAGGCGAAGGACGACGTGCGCGAGCAGGTCCTGGCCGACCGCGAGTTCCCGAAGCGCGTGCGCGACGCCGTCGACCAGCTCTATCCACCCGCGGCGAAACTCGACGCGACGCTTGAGGACGACGCCCGGCGCTTCCGCGGCGCGATGGTCCGGGCCGGGCTCGACCCGTCGCTCAAGGTGCACGGCGTCGAGATGATCAACGCCCTTTCGACGAAGTACGAGGAGACGCTGGACCTGCGCACGGCCGCGGCCGAGTTCGGGCTCAAGCCGGACGAGATGAAGAGCGCGGCCTCGGGGGCCGGCGCGAAGGCGGTGGCGCTCGTGCGCCGGCTCGATCAGGGCCTCGTCCCGCGCGACCAGTTCGAGACCGATTTCGCGACTCTCGTGACCGCGCTGAACGACGAGGAGGCGCTCGACTTCAAGCGCGGCGGGGCGGGAACCGTGGGCCTGCGGGTGGAATCGGGAGCCGCCGGGCTGGCCCGGAGCTTCGACCTGTCGCTGACGGCGGATCGCTCCGTCTACGACCAGGGTGACAACCCGGTCCTGACGGTCCTCACGCGGCGCACCTGCAACCTCACGCTGATCGACATCGATGCGAGCGGGACCGGCACCATCATCTTCCCGAACCGGTTCCAGCCGAACGGCCGGATCGAGGCTGGTCGCGAGTTCCGCTTCGGCGACGCCTCGACCCCGTTCAAGTTCCGGCTGGCCGACCGCGGCACCGAGACGGTCATCGCCGAGTGCAACGCGACGCGCGCCGCGGCGCGCGGCTTCGAGCCCGACTTCAAGGCGGCCGGCTTCACCGATCTCGGGAACTACGCCCAGCGGATCACCCGTCAGATCGTCGTTGAGGGTACCGACCGGACGGCGGCCGCCCGGCGTATCACCGTGGAGGCGCAGGCGGGCAACGCCGCCGCGGCGGCGGCCACACGTCCGGTAACGGGCGTGCCCGCTAAGGTCGGATCGGCCGCGGCCGCAGCGCCGGTCCAGCCCGACATCGCGGCGCGCACCTCCGTCAAGCTCGACGTGCGATGACCATGGGGTGGCGGGCTCGATATCTCGGTTCGGCGGGTCTCGCCTTGGCGTGCGTGGCGGCTCTGGGCGTCGCGTCCGCGCGGGCGCAGGAGGGAACGGCGGACGACATCGTCCGCAAGCTCGCGCCGCGGCCCTCGCTCACGCGCTCGCTCGCGGCACCGCCGACACGCCGGATCGAGGTCGTGCCGGGGCAGCAGGACAAGGTGCTGGCCGCGACCGAGGGCCAGCCCTCCGTGAACGTGCGCGTTCTGTTCGATTACGGGTCCGACGGGCTGACGCGGGAGGGCGAGGCGACCCTGAAGCCGCTGGGCCAGGCGCTCCAGGACCCGCGACTCCAGTCCAGCCGCTTGCTGATCGCGGGTCACACGGACGCCCGAGGCTCGGACGAGTTCAACCAGTCGCTCTCCGAGCGGCGCGCCCGCGCGGTCCGGGAGCACCTCATCCTGGCGTTCCACGTCGCGCCCGAGCGCCTGGAGGCGATGGGGTTCGGCCGGCGCAAGCTCGTGGATCCGGCCCATCCCGAGGAGCCGGCGAACCGGCGTGTCGAGATCATCAATCTCGGACCATGACGGGTCCGGTTCGTGATGCCCTGCGACGGGTGCTGGCCGCGACCGGCATTTGGCTGGCGCTCGCGGGCGTCGCTCACGCCGAGTCGAAGCTCGCCTTCGTGGTGGGG
>CAXUHE010000014.1:0-24640 GCA_964250725.1 uncultured Enterovirga sp.
CAGCCTCGGCGATACCCGGGCGCGGGGCCGCTTCGCCCGCGAGGCCCTGGAGGCCAGGGGCTTCGACGTGCTCTACGTCGAATGCTCGCCGCCGGGCGGCGGGATCGGCGTCGTGAAGGTGATCGTGCCCGGCCTCGAGGTCGAGACGATGAGCTATTACCGCATCGGCGAGCGCAACGCCGCGAAGCTGATCGAGCGCGATTCGCCTCTCATCCGCTTCGGCGAGGAGAGCGCCACACGCCGCCCCGTCCGCCTCACGCCCGAGGCGCTGGAGCGGCTCGGCGGCCGCCAGCCCCTCCTCGACACGGCCGAGGTCGACCGCGTGGTGGGCCCGCTCTACCCGCTCTACCGCGAGCCGGAGGCGCACCATGTCGGCTACCGGCTCGGCCAGATGGGGCGGGCCGCGTGAGCCTTCGATACGCCTACAACACCAACGGCACGGCGAGCCACCGGCTCGACGACGCGCTCGTTCTGATGGCGGAGGCCGGCTACGATGGCGTCGCGCTGACGCTCGACGTCAACCATTTCGACCCCTTCGCGGCCGATTGGGAGGCCGCCTCGCGACGGCTCGCGGCGCGCCTCTCGGGGCTGGGCCTCGGCTCCGTCATCGAGACCGGCGCGCGCTACCTCCTCGACCCCCGGGCGAAGCACGAGCCGACGCTCGTGACCGCCGACCCGTCAGGCCGTGCCCGGCGCGTCGCGTTCCTCAAGCGCGCGATCGACGTCGCGGCGATCCTGGGGTCCGAGGCCGTGTCCTTCTGGGCCGGCGTGCCGAAACCGGGGGTGGCGCGCCACGACGCGCAGGGCTGGCTGGAGGAGGGCCTGGCGCAGGTCGCGGCCTACGCGACGGCGACGGGAATCGTGGCGGCGCTGGAGCCGGAGCCCGGCATGCTGGTCGAGACGGTCGACGATTACGCGGCGCTCGCCGTCACGCTGCCCGACCTCCGGCTCGCGCTCGACACAGGCCACTGCATCGTGACGGGCGAGCGCGATCCTGCTTCCGCCGTGACCGAGTTCGCGCAGACGCTCGGCACCGTGTCGATCGAGGACATGCGCCGCGGCGAGCACGTCCACCTCGCATTCGGGGAGGGCCACATGGACGTGCCCGGCATCCTGGACGCGCTCGACGCGATCGGCTTCGAGCGCCTCGTCTGCGTGGAGCTCTCGCGCGATTCGCACCGCGCCGACACGATGATCCCGGCGGCCCTCGAGTACCTGAAAGGCTGCCGCGGGTGATGCAACTCCTCGTACCTCCTCATCCCAGAGCTATCGCATATGGGCGTGGAGCGCGGGTCACCTCTCCCCGAGGGGGAGAGGTCGAGTCGGCGCGAGCCGACCGGGTGAGGGGGAAGCGCGCTGTCCGGAGAGGGCGCTTCCCCCTCACCCTGCCCTCTCCCCACAGGATCTCGGGCTTGCCCGAGATCCGTCATCAACGATGCGTAGATCGGGCATGCCCGATCTACGTGGGAGAGGGTTCCCCGCGCCATACTCCAATTTCATATGCGATAGCCCTGCCTCATCATCCTGAGGTGGCCGCAAAGCGGCCCTCGAAGAGGCCGCCCCGGACGCGATCCGGGGACGCACAACCGTTCTGCGTGCTTCGAGGCGGTCTTTCGGCCCGCACCTCAGCATGAGGATGGTAGGGTGAGGATCTGCTTCGTCTCGCGCCGTTACTTCCCGGCCGTCTCCGGCATGAGCGTCTACGCGGCGAACCTCCTGCGAGAATTGGTCGATGCCGGCCACGACGTCACGATGATCAGCCAGTATCGCGGCGACGCGCTCGGCACGAAGATCTACGGCGGAGGGCCGCCCCCGCCGGTCCCGAGCGTGCGGGTGATCGGGCTCGAACAGGTGGGCGAGCAGGAGGGCGGCGATTTCGAGCGCGACATCGACGCGATGGTCGAGACCGTCGCGGCCGAGCACGCCCGCTGGCCCTTCGACATCCTGCACGCGCAGTACGGCTACCCGACCGGCTGGGCGGTGCTGCTCGCCTCGCGCCGGCTCGGCGTGCCGAACGTCGTGTCGATCCAGGGCGGCGACGGGCACTGGGTCGGCTCGTGCTGCGAGACGCACCGGCTCGCCATGTGCCGCGTGCTCGACCATGCGGGCGCTGTGCTGATCGGGGGCGCGAGCTTCGTCGACGAGGTCTCGGGCCGGCTCGGCACGGCCCGCGAGCGCTTCACGATCGTGCCGGGCGCGGTCGATACGGCCCGCTTCCGCCCGGCCGACGAGGCGCGCGTCGGCGAGACGCAGGGTCCCGCGCGCATCCTCTATCACGGCCGGGTCGACCGCCGGAAAGGCGTGCTCGACCTCATCGGTGCGCTCGACCTCCTGCGGGCGCGGGGGCTGGCGTTCCGCGCGACGATCTCCGGCATTGGGCCGGACGTCGCGGCGAGCCGCGAGCGCGCCGCCGCGCTGGGTCTCGGGCCGGAGCACGTGACCTTCACCGGCTACGCCGAGTACGACGAGGCGCCCGGCCGCTACCGAGCGGCCGACATCTTCTCCTCGCCGACCTACGCGGAGGGCTTCTCGAACACGATCCTGGAGGCGATGGCGTCCGGCCTCGCGATCGCGTCCTGCCGCTCGGTCGGCATCGTGGATTGCCTGCGCGACGGGGAGAACGCGATCCTGACCGAGGCCGGCGACGTCGCGGCCCACGCGGACGCGCTCGCGCGGTTGATCACGGACGCGGACCTGCGCCGCGGCCTCGCACGGGACGCTCTCACCGAGTGCCGCAGCGTCTACTCGTGGGGGGTCGTCGGGCGGCAGATCATGGGCGTCTACGCGCGCCTCGCCGGGACCGCACCGGACCTCGCTTTTCCGCCCGACCTGCCGCTCGAGCCCTGCCGCTTCCGGGCGGAGCCGCACCTGCTGTGAGCATGTCTCCTCGCTTTGTCTCCTCTCCCCGTCTGAGGGGAGAGGTCGAGCGGGCGCGAAGCGCCGCCCGGGCGGAGCCAGCCAGGGGAACCCGCCCGCGAAGCGGGAAGGGGTGGATGGCGGAGGGGAGGGGCAAGGCTCGCGAGCGGCATGGTGAGTCCAGCGCCCCTCATCCGGTCGCACTGACGTGCGACTCGACTTCTCCCCGTCTATGACGGGGAGAAGAAGCGTGCACCGATGACTACTCAAACCGCCCTCGCGCTCTCGCCGCATCTCGACGACGCGGCCTTCTCCTGCGGCGGCACGCTGGCGCTTCTGGCGCGGGCGGGCTGGCGGGTCGTGGTCGCGACGCTGTTCACCGCGAGCGTGCCCGATCCGACCGGATTCGCGCTCGCCTGCCAGCTCGACAAGGGGCTCGGCCCGCAGGTCGACTACATGGCGCTCCGGCGCCGCGAGGACGAGGCCGCCTGCGCGGCGCTCGGCGCCGAGCCGCGATGGCTGCCGTTCCGCGAGGCGCCGCATCGGGGCTACGGGTCGGCCGCGGAGCTGTTCGGCGAGGTCCGGGCGGACGACGGGATCGGGCCGGCCCTGAGCGAGGCCATCGCGGGGCTCCTGACGGAGCTGCGGCCCACTCTCGTCCTCGCCCCGCAGGCGATCGGCGGGCATGTCGACCACGTCCAGGTCGTGCGCGCGCTGGGCGACGTCGCGGCCCCGCTCGCGTGGTGGCGCGACTTCCCCTACGTGGCGCGGGAGGCCCGCCCGGCCGAACCGTTCGTGGAGCGCATGAGCGCGCTGCCGGAGCACGCCGTCGCGCTCGACCACGATGCTCTCCAGGCGAAGCGCTCGGCCTGCCTCGCCTATGCGAGCCAGCTCGGGTTTCAGTTCGGCGGCCCCGAGGGGCTCGACGCGAGGCTCGCGGCCGCGGAGTCGGTGGAGCTGTTCCGAAGCACGGATACCGTAATGCCACTCTCATCCGGCGTCATCCTGAGGAGTGACCTGGAAGGTCGCGTCTCGAAGGACGCACGACGCGATTGCGTGCTTCGAGACGGTCCTTCGGACCTCCTCAGCATGACGCCGTCTTGAGAGGAGGCTGCTCAGGTGAGCGCTGCGACTCCTCTGCTGTCCGATCCCTCCGAGCTGGCCTATCGCCGGACGCTGGCCGACGCCGCCCATCTCGCGGCCCTCCGGCCGTTCCTGGCCGGCCTGCGGGCCCGCCACGGCGAGGTGCCCGATCCGGACCCGCTGGACGGCGGTGCCGAGGCACGACTGCTGCTGCTCCTGGAGACGCCCGGGCCCCGCATCCGCGCCTCGATGATCGTCTCGCGCGACAACCCGAGCGGCACCGGCCGGAACCTGCACGCCATGCTGGACGCCGCCGGGATCGCGCGGCGCGACACGCTGATCTGGAACGTCGTGCCCTGGATCATCCACCGCGAGGGTGCGCTCAATCGCGCGCCGACTCGCACGGAGCTGGCGGAGGGGCTTGGTTGCCTCGACGCGCTCCTGGCGGTGCTCCCGCGCCTCGCGGTCGTGGTCCTGTCCGGGCGCTTCGCCGCGCGGGCCGAGCCCGCCATCGCGGCCGCCCGGCCCGGGCTGCCGATCCTCGCGATGCCGCATCCGAGCCCGATCATCCAGTGCACCAGCCCTGAGATCCGGCGGCGCTGCGCGGCCGCGCTGGCGGAGGCCACGACGTATTTGCATCAGACGCAACGGGTCGAACCGCTCTCCCCTCCCCATCGTGGGGAGGGGTCGGGGGTGGGGGGCGTCGGCTTGGAATCGCGAGCTTGTCCTGCCTCCCACCCGGCCCTCCGCTCTGCTCGGGCCACCCTCCCCACACGGGGGAGGGACTCCAATCAGCCGAACGGGACCTGACGCATGCCCGGCTACCTGCCCTTCAAGGGCGCGCTCGATCTGCCGCCCTATCTCTGCGACAATTGCGGCTTCTGGCAGCGCCATTTCGAGGCCCCGCCCGCCTGCCCGCTGTGCCTCGACGCGCGCCACGTCGTGCCGCAGACGGGCTGGCGCTTCTGGACCGAGCTCCAGGCGCGGGAGCGCTTCCCGTGCCACTGGGCCGAGACCGAACCGGGCGTGTGGCGGTTCTGGAACGATCCCGTCAGCGGCATCGGGCCGTCCGCCTACCTCGTCACGACGCCCGGCGGCAACCTGCTCTTCGAGGGCTGCTCGGTCTTCAGCGAGGCGGCGCTCGACATGATCGCGTCGCTCGGCGGGGTCGACGTGCTGTCCGCCTCCCATCCGCACAGCTACGGGGCGATCTGGCAGATCCAGGACCGGTTCGACCCCGAACTCGCGCTGCCGACCGGCGACTTCATCTGGTCGGCAGCGCTCACCGTGTCCTGGCCCTACGACGATTCGCTGGAGCCGCTGCCCGGCCTCGAGCTCCACGTCACGGCCGGCCATTTCGACGGTCATGCGGTACTGTTCGATCGGTCGCGGCGCATCCTGTTCTGCGGCGACGCGCTGAAGTTCGAGCTCGATCCGGGCGATCCCCGGCGCGCGCTCACGATCTCTGCGCACAAGGCCTTCGTGCGCGGCGTCCCGCTGACGCCGGCCGAGCTCCGGCGCTACCGAGCGGTCTTCGCACCGCTCGACTTCGTGCAGACCTGGACGCCGTTCGAGCAGGCCGCGAACAGCGGACGCGCCGAGGCGCTGGCGCTGATCGACGCACAACTCGCCACTCGTGCGCACGCCTATCCGGTGCCACTCACGAGCCTGGGCGGCCAACCGCTGTCATTCCTGCCCGGAGGCGGCGAAGCCGTCGGAGGGGAAGGACATCCAGCGTCCGCCTCGATCTGCGCTGGATCCCCTTCCCCTCCGCTTCGCTCCGGCCGGGGATGACAACCCATTGCGGCCGCCTAAGCCCTATGCCGTGATGTCGGGGGCGGCCGGGCCGTGCTAGATCGGCTGAGGATCGAGGTCCGGTCCCGGAACCCGCGATGGTCAACCTCCTCGACATCATGCGGCAGGCGCAGCAGGGCGCCGGCATGGACAACATGGCCCGGCAGTTCGGGCTGTCCCTCGCGGACGCGCAGCGCGCGGTCGAGACTCTGCTGCCCGCCTTCTCGCTCGGCTTCCGGCGCAACGCGCTCGATCCCGGCGCGTTCGGGCCCTTCCTCGACGCGCTGAGCTCGGGACGCTATGCGCCCTTCTTCGACGGGACGACCCTTATGCCCGGCGGCGGCATCCAGCCGGGCGCGGAACTGATGGGCCAGATCTTCGGCTCGCCCGAGGTCAGCCGGCAGATCGCCCAGCAGGCCTCGGTCATGAGCGGGGTCGGCGCGCAGGTCCTCCAGCAGATGATGCCGACGATCGGGGCCGTGCTGATGGGCGGGATGACCCGCTATGCGTCGCTCGAGGGCGTGTCCGACGTCCTGCGGCAATGGGCGGATTGGCTGAAGGTCGCGGCCTCCTCTCAGCGCGCGCGGTCGCAGCCGGCCTCGCCCGATCTCTACGCGGCCTGGGCGGGCCTCGTCGGGTCGATGTTCGGCATGACGTCCGAGAAACGAGCACCAGCGCCGCCCCCTGGCCCGATGGACCCATGGTCCCAGCTCACCGCGATGATGACGGGCGGGTGGACGAAGCCCGAGCCGCCGCCCCCGCCACCGCCCGCCCAGCCGGACGCCTTCTCGGCATTGGCTCAGATGTTCGAGGCCGGGCGCGAGGTGCAGGCGCAGCACCTCGCGCAGTTCCAGCATATCCTCGACGGAATGTGGGGAGTCGGCCGGACGCGGTGATCCGGCCGACAACCCGCTCGCCGCCCGACTGTCGTCCGGACCGGCGGGCAGCGCGCCAGGATGCCATCACGGGATCCACCCGCAACGGTCCGACCGTCCAGGCCGCCGAGATCGTGGACGGCCTGAGGCGTCTCCCGGCGCTCCTCGGGTCCAGCGGACGCGGGAGCCGTCCGCCGGACCCGCCCGGACGCTCCTCAGCCGAGCACGTCCTTGTTCCAGCGCTCCAGGTTCGTCGCCATGGCGGTGCTGAGCGTGCCGTAATCCAGCTTGGCGGCGCGCTCGAAGGCGCTGTCCGGGATCTGCATGAACTCGTAGCCCGTGGGCAGGATCGACTTGCGGTTCGACGGCGGGTACCCGAACGCGGTGCTGAGCGAGAGCTGGTTCACCGGATCGAGGAAGTTGTTCACGAGCATGTTGGCCTGCCGGTTGAACTTCGATCCCTTGGTGATGACGTGACCGCTGCCGGTCGCCACCCAGCCCTTCGGATAGGCGATCTTCACGGGTACTCCGCTCTTGCTCATCGTGTTGGTGCGGCCGTTCCAGAACGGCGCGGCGACGATCTCCTCGCGGATGAAGGCCTGAGCTGCGGTGTCCGAGTTGTTGAACATCACCGCGTCGTTCTTCCTGATGAGGTCCGAGATGAACTGGAACCCGCGGTCGAGATTGTCGGGCGAGCCGCCGAGGACCGCGTTCATCGAGTAGAGGAACTGCGGGCCCATCCAGTCGAAGGACGGCACCGCGATGCGTCCCTTGAAGCGCGGGCTCATCAGATCCTCGAACGATCCCGGCTCCTTCACCTCCTTCGCATTGTAGGTCAGGCCGTAGGCCATCAAGAGGCAGGGCGCGTAGAAGTCCTTGAGCCCGGCGCGCGCCGGTTCCTTGGCGGCGTCGAAGATGTCCTTGTAGTTCGTCACGACGTCGAGGTCGTAGGGCGAGATGCAGCCGCCTTCGGCCAGCAGAACCGCCTGCAGGCTCTGCGCCTCCAGGGTCGTGAAGATCGGGTTGCCGCAGCTCGCGACCGCTTTCGCGGCACGGATGTTGTCCTGCGCGAATTCATAGGTGACCTTCACGTTGGCCTTCTTCTCGAAATCGGGGTTGGTCACGAACGCCTTGATCTGGCCATTGCCCCAGTTGCCCCCCGTCATCGTGACGGTGAAGCCGTCCTCCGCCCGTGCCGGGCCGGGCCATCCCGCCTCCATGGCGGCGAGCCCCGCGGCCGCGCTCGTGGTGGCGAGAAAATGACGTCGCGAAAGTGCGTCTCTCATGTCTGTCTCCGTTCGTTTCAGTTTGCGAGGATTTGCGCTGGCTCGCCGGACGGTCCGCCCCCCGGCGCTTGCTTTCCACTTACGTCGCCCCGGTTCCACCCGAGGCCGCGCTCCGCGAAGACCTCGCGGCCGTCCTCGCGGACCAGCGCGGAATCCTCGAGTTTGATGTAGCCGCGACGCGGGTGCTTCATGGTCGTCTCGACCGAGACGACCATGCCGGTTTCGAGCGGGCGACCCGCGTCGTAACCCGCGTAGGGCACCGGGCCCTTGTCGGTCAGGCGGGGAGCCTCGTGGGTCACGAGACCGACGCCGTGCGCCATGAAGTCGGTGACGTGACGGTGCGGCGACCGGTCCAGGACTCGATGCGCCGCGTCGAACACCTCCGACCCGACCGTCCCGGCCCTGACCATCCCGAGCGCGGCGGCCTGGACGGCCGTGATCTCGCCGAGAAGGTCGACGAGTTCGGCATCGGGCTCCCCCAGGATCGCCATGCGGGCGAGATCCCCGAGGTAGCCCTGAAAGTTGCCGCCCGAATCGAGCGACAGGATGTCACCCTCGTTCCAGGGCTGGTCGGACGGTGCCCGGTTGAGCGAGGAGCCGGCGGTCAGCAGACAGTATTCGAAGGTCAGGCCGCGTCCGGTCTGCTCGCGCTGGAGCGCCCGGACGAGCTCCCATTTGCTCGTGCCCGGACCATGCCCCTCGACGACGGCGAGCATCGCGTCGACCACGCGTTCGGAGGCGGCGCGCATGAACGCGACCTCGCGGGCGCTCTTGCGGGCCCTGAGCCGCTCGAGCACGAAGGACGCGTCCGCGATGCCGTCCGGACCGACGGCAGCCCGGAGAGCATCCCCGGTCTCCAGCGGCAGGAACGATGTTTCCACGCCGATGCGGTCGTGCCGGATGCGGCGAGCCTCGAGATAGCCGAGCGCCGCCGTCATCCCGTCGACCGCGCCCCAGGAGGCCGTGTAGACCTCCTTGATCCAGAGCGGCTCGACCGCGACCTGATGGACCTCGAAGCGGTGCCCGAAATAGGCCGCCTTGTCGGGCGCGCCCTTGGCATAGAGGACGAGCGGGACGTACCGGCTGACGCCGATCGCGTCCATGACGTTGAAGAACTGCGCCTTGTACCCGCCGAGCAGGTAACGGACGTTGTGCTTGGAGGTGGCCAGGATCACGTCGAGCCCGGCCTCGTCCATGAGACGGTCGAGGAGCGCCGCGTCGAACGGGTGCGGGTCGGGCAGGATCGTCATGGGTCCCTCCGCCACCGCTAGAGCCCGAGCGCGTAGGAGGGACGGCGCGGATCGGCGCCCCCCTTCATGACGCCGGTCTTGCGATCGGCCACGATCGCGCAGACCGCACCCGCCATCCAGGTCCAGTCCGGCCACCACTCGACCTTGTGACCGAGCGAAGCCAGCGTGCTGCCGGTCTCGCCGTCGATGCGCGATTCGAGGTTCAGCCGGCCCGGATGGTACGCGTGCGGCTCGAACGATGACGGGAAACTGTAGGAGGCGGCCCGCGGGGCCTCGATGGCCGCCTGCACGTCCATCCCGAACAGGTGGATGTTCAGGAACACCTGCAGCATCGCCTGGACCTGCACGTCGCCTCCGGGGCTGCCGAACGGCATCATCATCTCGCCCGGCACCATGGCGAGCGCGGGATTAGGCGTGAGGCGCGGCCGCTTGCCCGGCGCCACGCAGGACGGGTGGGTCGGGTCCGCCCAGCTCTGGCTGCCGCGCGGAGAGGGGATGATCCCGAGGCCCGGGATCAGCGGCGCGTTGTAGGAGCCGTCGCTCGGCGTCGCCGAGAAGGCGTTGCCGTGCCGGTCGACGACGCACACGTAGGAGGTGTCGAGCTCGGGTGCGGACCAGGCGGCCTCGGGCTTCGGCAGCTTGCGTGCGAGCGTCCGCTCGAAGCTGCGCGGGTCTCCCGGCGCCGGCATCTCGGGAAGCGCGTAGTCCCGCCGGATGAGTCCCTTGCGCGAGGCGGCGTATTCGGCCGACAGGAGCGCGTCCATCGGCACGTCGACCATGCGGGGATCGCCGAAGAAGGCGTCGCGGTCCGCGAAGGCGAGCTTCATCGCCTCCGTCAGGAGGTGCAGGTAGGCGGGGCTGTTATGGCCGACATCGAGGAGTTCGTCGGGGTCGAGCAGGTTGATGGCCTGGAGCAGGGACGGGCCCTGGCACCAGGGGCCGCATCCGTAGAGGTCGATGCCGCGGAAGCTCGTGGTCACGGGCGGCTCGATCCCGGACCTGTAGCCGGCGAGGTCCTCGGCCGAGAGCAGGCTTCCGTGCTCCTCGTGGAAGCGGATGATCGCCGCCGCGATGTCGCCCCTGTAGAAAGCCGCGTGCGCCGCCTTCAGTCCGGCGTCCCGGCCCTGGCCCGCATGCGCCGCCTCCTCGTCCACCATGTACTGGATGGTCGACGCCAGGTCTGTCTGCCGGAAGATCTCGCCCGGCCGCGGGGGACGGCCATCCGGCAGATAGGCGGCCGTGTTCGTCGGGTAGCGCCTGTAGCTCGCCTCGAACTCCGCGATGACCTCCGACATCAGGGGATAGACCGGGAACCCGTCCCGCGCGAAGCGGATCGCGGAGGCCGTCACCTCCCCGAAGCTCATCGTGCCCCATCGCGCCAGAGCGGTGATCCAGGCATCGGGCGCCGCCGGCACGATCGTGCGCAGCACCCCGGAGGGGATCTTGCCGTCGTGGTGCTTCATGAAGAAGTCGGTCGTGACAGCCTTGGGCCATGTTCCGAGGCCCGAGATCGTGATCACCCGGTTCTCGGCGGCCGAGTACAGGATGATGGGCGCGACGCCCGCGAAGTTCACGTATTCGGGCTGCACCACGCCGAGCGTGATCCCGGCCGCCACGCCGGCGTCGATCGCGTTGCCGCCCGCCTCCAGGATCTTGTATCCCGCCTCCGCCGCCAGATAGTGGCAGGCCGCAACCATGTGCTGTGTTCCCATGATGGTCGGGCGGTGGGCATCCATGGTTCGATCCTCTTCGCGACTCTGTGTGGGCCCGAATGCGTCAGGCTTCCGCGATGCCGTCGATCTGGACGAGAAAGTGCTCGCCCGGCAGCGTGCCGGCGATCACCGTCGTTCGCGCCGGGTAGTCGCGGGCCGGGAAGAACTCCCGGAACACGTCGTTCATGTCCTTGAAGTCGCTCTCGCGGCGAAGGTAGACGTTGAGCTTCGCCACTTGGCCGAGCGAGCTTCCGGCGTCCTCGAGGATCGCGCGGACATTCTCCATGGCCTGGCGCATCTGTGCCGGAAAGTCCCCGATCGCGATCTCGCGCTCACCCTTGAACGGCGTGATGCCCGACAGGAACACGAGGTTCCCGACCTTGGCCGCGTGGGCCAGCGGGTTGCGATAGGGCGTGACGCGGCTCGAGTTGATGAGCTCTCTCGGCATGGGAGTTTGGCCTCGGGCTAGAGGATGCTTCGCGGGCGGAAGATCTGCTGAACCAGCAGGATGAGAAGACCGACGACGACGATCTGCAGCGTCGAAGCCGCGGCGACGGACGGGTTCGCCTCGAACTGGAGGAGGTTGAAGATGTAGACGGGCAGCGTCGCGCTGCTCGGCCCCGACACGAACAGGACGATGTTGATGTCCGAGAACGAGATCACGAAGGCGAACACGAAGCCCGACACGATGCTCGCCTGCAGGGCCGGCAGGGCGACCTTCACGAAGGCCTGTGCCCGGCTCGCGCCCAGGCTCATCGCGGCCTCCTCGAGCCGGGGGTCGAGCCCGATCATGCCGGCCATCACGCTCCGTAGAACGTAGGGCGTGCAGATCACCACGTGGCCCATCAGGACGGTCACGAGCGAGGAAAGGATGCCGAGCTGCGAGTAGGACAGGTAGAGCGCCGCCCCGAGGAGGATCTCCGGGACGAACAGGGGCGCGAGGAAGAAGGCCTCCAGCGGGTCGCGGAGCGGGAAGCGGAATCGCACGAGGCCGATCGCCGCAAGGCTGCCCAGCAACGTGCAGACGACCGCGACCTCGATCCCGAGGAGCAGGCTGTTCTCGAAGAACGCCTTCACGAAGTCGCGGCTCGCGAAGAACTCGCCGAACCACCGCAGCGAAAACCCGCTCGGCGGGAACTCGAAGTTGACGCTCGGCCCGAACGAGACGGCGACGACGACGACGAGCGGCGCGAGGAGGATCACGTAGGTGATCCCGACGAACATCCTCAGGGGAAGCGGAGACCGCGACGTCATGCGCCGACCTCCCGCTCGCCCCGGCGGCGGGTGACGGTGACCGCAAGATATGACAGCACGAGGGTCGCCAGCATGAAGGCCGTGGCGATCGCGGAGGCCGACGGCCACTGGAACGAGATCAGGAGCTGGTCGAAGATCAGCTTCGCCACGACGTTCACGCGCGAGCCGCCCATCAGGGAGGGGATCACGATCGAGCTGACGGCGGTGCTGTAGACGAGGAGACTTCCCGAGAAGAGCCCGGGCAGGCTCTGGGGAAGGATCACCCGCGCGAACATGCCGGTCCAGGTCGCGCCGAGGTTGCGGGCCGCTTCCTCCGTCGCGGGATTGATCCGCTCGATCGATGCCATCAAGGGCAGGGCCATGAAGGGAAGCGACACGCTCGCGAGCCCGATCACCACCGCGGTCTCGTTGTAGAGAAGCGGGAGGCTGCCGATCCCGAGCGTCTCCAGCGTCTTGTTGACGAGACCGCGTCGTCCCAGGATCACCACCCACCCGAACGTGCGGATGACGGCGCTGACCATCAGCGGCATCATCAGGAAGAACATCCCGACCGCCTTCGCCCGTCGCTCCGCCCGCGCCAGGATGTAGGCCAGCGGGTAGCCGAAGAGCGCGCACAGGAGCGTGCTCGCGAGCCCGATCCGGAGCGTGCGGACCAGGATCGTCAGGAAGGTGTCCCGCGCGAGGTAGGCGTAGTTCGCCGTCGTGAGGTCGGTCGAGTAGATGCGGGTGGGCGAGTGGGTGAAGAAGCTCAAGACCAGGATGGTGACGAACGGGAGGACCAGGAACACGATCAGGAAGAGCGTCAGCGGTCCGACGAACAGGAGCGGGTACGCCCTGAAGCGGGGCATCGTCACGAGGCCATCACGAAGACGTTCTCGGCCGAGATCGAGAGCGGAACCGTGTCGCCGATCGAGAGGTGGCGGGCGGCGTCACCGCCCGTGATCACTGTCAGACCGAGCCCATCGCTTGCCTGGACGCGGACCTGAAGGTCCTGGCCGAGATACGTCATCTCCTCGATGCGGGCCGTGAAGCCGTTCTCCCCGGGGCCCGGCGCACCGATGCGGATATGCTCCGGCCGAACCATGGCGAGGCTCGACGAGCCGGGACGGACCGATCGCCCATGGCCCTTGAGGATCAGTCCGCCGTCCGTCCGGACCTCGCAAGACGTGCTGTCCGCGGATTCGATATTCGCCTTGATCAGGTTCGAGTTGCCGATGAATTCGGCCACGAACGGCGTCGCCGGCCGCTCGTAGATCTCGCGCGGCGTGCCGATCTGCTCGACGCGTCCGTTCGACATGACGACGATCCGGTCCGACAGGGCGAGCGCCTCGCCCTGGTCGTGGGTGACGTAGAGCGCCGTCTTGCCCAGACGCCTTTGAAGCGCCTTCAACTCCGTCCGCATCGTGACGCGGAGCTTGAAGTCCAGGTTCGACAGCGGCTCGTCGAAGAGGATCAATCGCGGCTCCAGAACCACGGAACGCGCGATCGCGACCCGCTGCTGCTGTCCTCCGGAGAGCTGCCGCGGGTAGCGGGCACCCGCGTGGGACAGGCCAACGAGATCGAGCACCTTCGCGACCTTCTCCAGGACGTCACGCTTCGGCAGACGGCGCAGCTTCAGCCCGAACGCCACGTTGTCGGCGACCGTGAGGTGCGGGAACAGCGCGTAACTCTGGAAGACGAGCCCGATGTTGCGATGGTTCGGCGGGTCCCGCTCGATCGCGCGTCCCCCGACGATGATGCTGCCCGAGTTCGGCGTCTCGAAACCCGCGATGCAGCGCAGGGTCGTGGTCTTTCCGCACCCGCTCGGCCCCAGGACGGACAGGAACTCGCCGGCCGCGACGCTGAACGAGACGGGCCCGACGGCAGATTGGGGGGAGTACCGCTTCGTGAGGTCCCTCACCTCGAGCTCCGGTGCCGTCATGACACCCGTACCCTACGGGTGAGCTGTGCCTCTCCGGCAATCCGAGCATCGTGGCTGCGTACGTCAGCGCTGGGTCGAGCGCTCGCCGGCGACGTCGTCGCGAAAGCGTCCTCGGGTCTCACGACACTTGTCCCAAGCGCATTGAAGACCTTCAACTCGGTTGACGGTTGAAGGACATCTTTCAATGTGATTGATGGCTCGTCAAGCGTTATCGGTTGACCGAGCTTGTGCTCGACACGATTGCAAGATCGATGCCTTGCCGGAGGCATCGAGCTGTAGCGTGATGCGTCCGATTCAACGGGGGGACGGGGAAGCTTTGGAGCAGCTTGCGCTCAACCAGACCGACATCGGGTCGGCATTGGACCACACCGAACATGACCAGGAACTCGGCTTCCGGCTCCGTGCGCTCCGCAAGCAGCGTCAGTTGTCGATCGAGGCTCTCGCGCTGAAGTCGGGCCTCTCGACCGGGATGCTGAGCCTGATCGAGCGCGGCCGCGCGACGCCGTCCATCCGCTCGCTCCGCTCCCTCGGACAGGCCTTGAACGTCGAGATCGCCTGGTTCTTCACCCGAGCCGATGCGCCGACCGAGAGCGAGTCGCCCTACATCGTTCGGGCGAACGCCCGCGGATCGCTCCGCCTCACCTCCACGAACGTCCGC
Organism: uncultured Enterovirga sp.; assembly: GCA_964250725.1. Taxonomy (GTDB): domain Bacteria; phylum Pseudomonadota; class Alphaproteobacteria; order Rhizobiales; family Beijerinckiaceae; genus Enterovirga. The sequence goes on from CAXUHE010000014.1 coordinate 14,690, forward strand.
AAGGAACTCCTGACGACCCCCGGCGGCATCGAGATCTACGAGATCGCCCTCGATGAAGGCGGGACGTCGGGCCCGGAATTCGCGGGCCAGATCGGCGAGAAGGCCGGCATCGTGCTCTCGGGCACCTTTCGACTTTGGCTAGACGAGCGTTCCTACCTGCTGCGCGACAACGACAGCTTCAATTTCCCGGCCTCGATCGCACACCGCTTCGACAATCCCGGACCGGGCAGCGTGCGGATCTACTGGATCGTCGCCAAAGTCGTTCAACAGGAGCAGACGTGAAGCTGTACATCTACGAGCATTGTCCGTTCTGTGCTCGCGCACGCATGATCTTCGGTCTCAAGAAGATCCCCGTCGACCTCTCGGTCATCATGGAAGGAGATGCCGATACCCCGATTCGTCTCATCGGACGAAAGGTCGTGCCGATCCTGGAGAAGGACGATGGTTCCGTCATGTCGGAAAGCATGGACATCGTCCGCTACGTCGATGCGCTCGTCTCGCAGCCGGTTCTGACCGACCCGCCCCGCGAGGAGTTCGAGGCTTGGTTCCCGGTCGCCCGGCAGGTGATGCTGAGCCTCGTCATCCCTCGCTTCACGCGGAGCTCCTTCCGGGAGATCTCCACGGACGAGTCTCGGCGCGCCTACCGCGAACGCGAGGAGGCGGCGTTCGGCGACCTCGACTCACTCATGGAGCGGACGCCTGAGTTCCTCGGGCAGATGGTCGTACTCCTCGACCGGCTCGAGCTCGCGATGGAAGATCGGACAAGCTTTTCGACGAGCGATCTTGTTCTCTACTCGACGCTGCGATCCTTGAGCATCGTCAAGGGGCTCGCGTTCCCTCGCAACGTTCGGCAGTTCATGCGCAGGATGGAGCAGGCAAGCGGCTTGCGATTGTTCGCCGACCGAGCGATCTGATACGCCGATCAGCGGTCCGCGCGATGCCGCTCGCCGATAGCCTGCGCGATCACGCATCGACACGGCGGCGTCCGGTTCCGGGCGGGCGGGCCGACCGACGCGAGGGATCGCCCGCTGCGTCGTCGTCGTCGCGCCGCGAGGCTTGCACCGGTCGTGCGCAGCCCGATACACCGCGGTGCAAGTCCCGCTTCGAGTTTTCCATGTCCATGCCACGATCCGGCCTGCACCCGGACACCCTGATGGTGCATGCGGGCACGCTTCGCTCGTCCTTCAACGAGACCTCGGAGGCTCTCTACCTGACGCAGAGCCACGTCTACACGAGCGCCGAGGAGTGCGAACGCCGCTTCGCCGGCGACGAGGACGGCTTCATCTACGCGCGCTTCTCGAACCCGACCGTCGCGATGTTCGAGGCCCGCATGGCGGCGCTGGAGGGCTGCGAGGCCGCCCGCGCGACCGCGACCGGGATGGCGGCCGTGACGGCGTCGCTGCTGGGCCAACTGAAGGCGGGCGACCACGTGGTGGCGGCGCGCGCGCTGTTCGGCTCCTGTCGCTACGTGATCGAGGAGTTCCTGCCGCGCTTCGGCGTCTCCTCGACTCTCGTCGACGGCGCCGAGCTCGGGGCTTGGCGCGACGCGGTGCGGCCCGAGACGCGGGTGTTCTTTCTGGAGAGCCCCGCGAACCCGACGCTGGAAGTCGTGGACATCGCGGCCGTCGCCGAGATCGCCCACGCGGCCGGCGCGACGCTCGTGGTCGACAACGTCTTCGCGACCCCGCTCTGGCAGCGTCCCTTCGCGCTCGGAGCCGATTGCGTCGTCTACTCGACCACGAAGCACGTCGACGGCCAGGGCCGATGTCTCGGCGGCGTGGTGCTGGGCTCGGCCGACTTCATCGCGAAACACGTCCAGACGTATCTGCGCCAGACCGGTCCCGCCATGTCGCCCTTCAATGCCTGGGTGATGCTGAAGGGGCTGGAGACCCTGTCGCTGCGCGTCGAGCGCCAGACCCTAACCGCCGGGGCGGTCGCGGAGGCGCTCGCCGGACATCCGGGCATCGCCCGCCTCGTCTATCCCGGCCGGGCCGACCACCCCCAGGCCGGGATCATCGCGCGGCAGATGAGCGGCGGGTCGACGCTGATCGCGATCGACCTTCAGGGCGGCAAGGGGGCGGCGTTCCGCTTCATGAACGCGCTCGGGATCATCGCGATCTCGAACAATCTCGGCGATGCGAAGAGCCTGATCACGCATCCCGCGACCTCGACGCATCAGCGATTCAAGCCGGAGGAGCGGGCCGGGATGGGGATCTCGGACGGGCTCGTGCGCCTGTCGGTCGGGCTCGAACACGCCGACGACCTCATCCGGGACCTGGCGGGTGCGCTGGAGCAGGCCGCCTGACGGGCTGCCCACCCTATCGGTGCGTCTGGATGAACTGCCGGAAGCGCTCGGAGCGTGAGGCGGAGAACATCTCGGCCGGCGGCCCGTCGGCCTCGATCGCCCCGCCGTGCAGGAACACGACCCGGTTCGAGACGTCGCGCGCGAAGCTCATCTCGTGGGTCACGACCAGCATGGTGCGGCCCTCGTCCGCGAGCTGGCGCATGACGCGCAGCACCTCGCCCACGAGTTCGGGATCGAGCGCGGAGGTCGGCTCGTCGAACAGCATCACGGCGGGGCGCATGGCGAGCGCCCGAGCGATGGCGGCGCGTTGCTGCTGGCCGCCCGAGAGATGCGCGGGGTAGTGGTTGCGCTTGTCCGCGATACCGACCTTGGCGAGCAGCGCCTCGGCTTCCGCGACGCAATCCTTGCGGGCCCGCTTCTGCACGTGGACCGGCGCCTCGATGACGTTCTCCAGGATCGTCATATGGCTCCACAGGTTGAAGCTCTGGAACACCATGGCGACGCGCTGGCGCACCCGCTCGACCTGGGCGCGGTTCGCCGGCTGCGGCCCGTGTCGGCCGCCTTTCAGCGCGATCACCTCGCCGTCGATCTCGATCCGGCCCTCGTCCGGCACTTCGAGGAGGTTGAGGCAGCGCAGGAAGGTCGACTTGCCGGATCCCGAGGAGCCGAGGATCGACACGACATCCCCGGGCTTCGCGTCGAGCGAGATCCCGCGCAGCACTTTCAGCACGCCGAAGCTCTTGCTGAGCCCGCCGACGGACACGATGGGGGCGGATGTCGTGCCGTCATGCATGGGCCGCCTCCAAGGTCGCCGGTTCGCGCGGCGGCTCGCGGCGGTGCGGTGAGAGGCGGTACTCGACGAGCATGATCGCGCGGGTCACGAGGATGTTCACGAGGAGGTACATCGACCCGGCCGCGAGGAAGATCTCGACCGCCCGGAACGTCTGCGAGATGATCTTCTGCGCGATGAATGTGACCTCGACCAGCGTGATCACGGAGGCGAGGGAGGTCGCCTTCACCATCGAGACGATCTCGTTCGAGTAGCCGGGCAGAGCCTGGCGGAGCGCGATCGGGCCGGTGATGCGGCGCAGCAGCGTGAGGCGGCCCATGCCGCAGGCGCGCGCCGCCTCGACCTGACCGGCCGGCACGGACAGGAGCGCGCCGCGCAGGATCTCGCTCGAATAGGCGGCGGTATTCAGCGCGAGCGCGCTTAGCGCGCACCAGTAGGGCTCGCGGAAGAACCACCAGATGCCCCAGGCCTGGAGCGTCGGGCGGAACTGGCCGAGGCCGTAATAGATCAGGAAGATCTGGACGAGGAGCGGCGTCCCGCGGAACACGAAGACGAAGCCGCGCGCCGGCCAGGCGAGGAACGGGTTGCCGGAGAGGCGCATGACGGCGAGCAGCGCGGCCAGCACGCCGCCGCACAGGACGGATGAGCCCGCGAGCCGGAGGGTCAGCGGCAGCCCGCCGACGAGCGCGAGCCAGGTCTCCCACAGGAAGGCGAGATCCATCAGGCGCGCCTCACGCCGCGCATCGCGCGGTCCTCGAGCCGACCGAACCCGAAGGTCGAGACGGTGGTGATGACGAGGTAGAGGGCCGCCGCCGTCAGCAGGAACGGGAAAGGCTCGCGGGTGGAGCCGGAGCCGATCTGCGCCTGCCGCAGCAGTTCGACGAGCCCGGTCACCGAGATCAGGGCCGATTCCTTGAGGACGAGCTGCCACACGTTGCCGAGGCCGGGGATCGCGTAACGCAGCGTGAGTGGCCCGACGATGCGACGAAACATGAGGGTGCGCGACATGCCGACCGCACGCGCGGCCTCGATCTCGCCCTTCGAGAGGGCGAGGTAGGCGCCGCGCAGCACCTCCGCTTGATAAGCGCCGGACACGATGCCGAGCGCGAGCGCGCCGGTCGCCAGCGCCGGTACGCCGACGAAGCCCTGCGCCCCGAACATGCGCCCGATCGCCGTCAGGGCAGCCGAGCCTCCGAAGTAGAACAGGTAGATGACCAGGAGGTCCGGGATGCCGCGCAGCAGCGTCGTGTACCCGTCCGCCAGGATGCGCAGCACCATGCTGCGCGACAGCTTCGCCCAGGCAACGAGCGAGCCGACGATGCCGCCGAGCACGAAGCCGAGCACCGCCACGAGGAGCGTGGTGGCGGCCGCGAACAGCATCGCGTAGCCCCAGCCGGTGGAGCCGAAGCCCATGAGCTCGAGGTAGGTCACGTGAGCGCCCGAGCCCCGGTCTCCTCTCCCCGCATGCGGGGAGAGGGCCCGCCCCGGACGCGATCCGGGGTCGAGCAGGCGCGGAAAGCGCCGTCCGGCTGAGGGGCAGGCCCGCGATCGGCGTCGTGGGTCCAGCGCCCCTCATCCGGTCGCGCTGACGCGCGACTCGATCTCTCTCCTTGCCGGCCGAGGCCGGACGCCGGGAGAAGAGTGCGCCGGCTCACCCGCCCGCCCGTCACGTCTGCGGGGTGATGTCGGACTTGAACCACTTCATCGAGAGCGTCTTCAGCGTGCCGTCCGCGATGGCGGCCGTGATCGCCTCGTCGAACATCGCCTTCAGCTCGGGGTCGGTCTTGCGCAGGCCGACCGCGACGCCGGTCCCGAACACGCCGCCCGAGAAGCGCGGTCCTTCCATGCCGTAGTTCTTGAAATCGGGCTTCTCGAAGGTCGCCCGGATGGCGGAGCCCGACGCGAAGATTCCGTCGATGCGCCCGGCCAGGAGGTCGAGGTCGTGCTGCTCGGTCGTCTTGTACTCCCGGATCTCGACCGTGTCCTTCAGGTACTTTTCCAGAAAGTTCGCGTTGATGGTCGAGACCTGGACGCCGATCGTCTTGCCCTTGAGCATCGGCTTCATGGCGTCGATCGCCTTCTGGGCCGAGGCCTCGTCCTTCGTCAGGTCGAAGCGCTGCCCGTCGCCCGGGAGCTTCGCGAGCGGACCGTCCTTGGCGGTGCCGAGCCCGGCCGGCTCTCCGCCGTATGAGCGCGAGAACTGGATCACCTCCTTGCGCTTGTCCGTGGTGTTCATGCCCGCCATGATGGCGTCGTACTTGCCGGCGGTCAGGGCCGGAATGATGCCGTCCCAATCCTGGGCCACGACCTCGCAGGTGACCTTCATATGCGTGCAGAGCACCTTGGCGAGCTCGATCTCGAAGCCGTCGAGCCTGCCGCCGGGGCCCGAGAAGTTCCACGGCGCGTAGGCGCCCTCCGTGGCGATCTTGACCGACTTCCAGGTCTTTCCCTGCGCCATCGCACCCGTGGACGCGAGCGCCAGTCCGGCTGCCAATCCGATCACATTCCATACGCGCATGCTGACCTCCTGGACGGGCTGTTCGAGCGCCCGGCTCCGTCAGGCAGAGTGCCTGCAAGGATGATGCCTCCGCAAGCACCCTTCGCGGGCAGCCGGGTCAGCGCGAGGCGGCGCGCGAGCGCACGAGCAGGCAGAGCAGGGTGAACATGACCTGGGCGGCCGCCTGCGCGGTGTTCGTGGTCGCGTCGTATTGCGGCGCGACCTCGACGACGTCCGCGCCCACGAGATGGAGGCCTGTGAGCCCGCGCAGGATCTGCAGCACCTCGCGCGGCGCCAGACCGCCGACCTCGGGCGTGCCGGTGCCGGGCGCGAAGCCGGGATCCAGGCTGTCGACGTCGAACGAGATGTAGGTCGGCCCGTCGCCGACGACCGCGCGGGCGCGATCGATCACGGCCGGCATCCCCATCGCGACCGCCTCCTCGGCATGCATCACCGTCATGCCGCTCTCGAAGGAGAACTCCCACAGGTACTCCCCGCCGCCCCGGATGCCGATCTGGATCGTCCGCTCGGGATCGAGCACGCCCTCCAGCACCGCCTGCCGGAACGGGCCGCCGTGGTGGAACTTGGTGCCCTCGTAGCGCCCCGACGTGTCGCAATGGGCGTCGATGTGGATCATGCCGACCGGCCTGTCGCGCCCGACCGCCTTCAGGATGGGCAGGCTGATCGAGTGGTCGCCGCCGACGCAGAGCGGCGTCACCCCGGCCTCGACGATCCGACGAAGATAGCTCTCTATGTCGGCGTGGCACTGGTCCAGCGAGAAACGGCTCGCCATCGGGACGTCCCCGATATCCGCGACGCGTGCCTCGCCGAGCGGCGCGACGCGCAGCACGTGCTCGTAGGGGCCGATGCGCTCGACGGCGCGCACCGCCCGCGGCCCGAGCCGCGAGCCGGCGCGGTTCGTGACGCCGAGATCCATCGGCACGCCCAGGATCGCGACGTCGAGATCGGCGAAGTACCGGCCCGCCGCGTCGGGCCGGTACGGCGCGGCCGCGAAGGTCGAGATGCCCATGAAGGGCCAGACCCGACGGTCGGTCCCGTCGAACTGGAGGTCCGCGACTCGCTTGAACTCGGGATCGTAGATGACGCCGCCGTCGACATCGCCGTAGCGGCTTTGCAAGGCAGCGAGCTTCGCCTGATCCATGGTGGGCTTCCGTCCTGGCCGCTTGCTTCGCGGCGATCGTCTCAGCCTACCCGGCCGCATGGGCGGGCGATACCGGGGCCCGAGCCCGGCTTAACCGAAGCTCACCAGATAGTGGCGCAGAACGGTTCGAATCGGGAGCCGCCCGGAGCGCGCGTGGATGACCAAGAGCCAGATCGCCGCCGAGATCAGGAAGATCGTGAAGAACCAGCTCGACGACTGCGAACGTGCCATCAAGGCCGGCACGCGCTCGATCGCGCTGTTCGAACTGGAGGATGCGTCGCGCAAGCTGAAGATCCTGGCGGATCTGCTGGACAAGTGAAGGACGCCCTGTCTGCCCCGTCTTGAGACGCCCGTTAACCGGGCTTTAAGGCTCCCAACGGAAATATGCTCGGGCGAAACCAGGAGAACGCGATGTCGCTCGAGACCGCTGCGAGACTGCAGGACCTCGATCTGATGGCGCGCCAGATCTCCACGCAGATCTCCGGCGCGAGGCGCCCGGCCGGGTTGGCGAGCCCGAGCCAGCCACGAGTCCAGCCCGGCGACCGCGGCTCGCGTAAAGTCGAGGAGAACATCCTCGCGCTCCGGCGCGGTCTCGAGGCGGCCGAGAACCTCGCGAGGCGCCCGTCCCGCCTATCGGGCCCGAGCCAGCCGTCCATCCAACCCGGCGACCGGCCACTGCGAAAGGCCAACGAGAGCATCCACGCGCTTCAGCGCGGGACCGGCGAGGCCGAGAACCCGGCGAGGCACCCGTTGCGCCCGCCGAGCCCCGGCCGGCCGCACATCCCGTCCAGCGACCGCGGATCGCGCGGGGCCGATGACAACACTCTCGCGCTCAGGCGCGGACTCGAGGAGGCCGAGGATCTGCTGCGTGCCCGCACCGAGCAGCTCCACGGCGAACGCCTGCGCTCGCACGGAGACGAGCAGAGAGCCCAGAATCTGCTCCTGCAAACCCGGACCCTGCTCACCGAGACGCGCGAGCAGTTGGCGGCGGCGCAGAAGCGGGCCGAGGAGGCGGAGGAGTACCTCTCCGCACTCCACCAACTCATCCGCTCCAATCTCGAGTTCAACCGCACGAACCATGCAGCGTTAACGCGCCGTTGACCCGCCTCGCGGAGGTTGCGCTCCCGTCTTCACGAGGAGGTAGCGATGACTGACGCTGTAGGCATTCCGGGCGACCGGATCCGTTCGTTCGTTGAGCGCATCGAGCAGCTCGAGATCGAGCTCTCCGAGCTGAACGAGCAGAAGAAGGAGGTCTTCGCCGAGGCCAAGGGCGAAGGCTTCGACGTCAAGATCCTGAAAGAGATCATCAAGATCCGCAAACAGGACAAGGACGAGCGCGACGAGCACGAGACGTTGCTCGACGTCTACCTGCGAGCGATGGAGGGCGGCGGCGAGCCGGAGATGAAGCAGGCCGCCTGACCGGCCCGGCCTCAGGGCGCCAGGTACGCGGACCCATCCTGTGCTCGCGCGGGATGGTCGACGTAGCGGCCCCGCTCGGGGATCGCCAGACGCGTGAAATCCTGCGCGAGACTGTGTAGGGCTCCGTTCATCTCAGGGCCCTGCATGGCACGGCCATGTCCGGTGATGACGAGGTCCGGGTTCAGGCCGGCGAGCGTCGTCACCGAGACGCGCGACGCCTCCCAGTCGATGGTGAAGTAGCGCGGCGGCCCGTGCAGCTCCGTGCTCTGGAAGGCGGTCGCGTAGGCCGATTCGGGTGTCGTGGTCACGAAGGCGTCGCCGACGATCAGCGTCCGGTCCGCCTCCCGCCAAAGCGAGACGTGCCCCGGCGAGTGCCCCGGCGTGTGAAGCCACCGCCATCCCGGCATTTCGGGCACGCTGCCGTCGGCGGGGAGGGGGCGCAGCCGGTCCGACACGTCGATCGGCTTCGTCGGGTAGAGCGAGGCGAGGCTCGCCACCATTCCGCCGCCGACCGAGGGATCGCCCGGCGGGTAGGCGGCCCGACCGCTCAGATAGGGGTGCTCGATCTCGTGCGCATAGACCGGCACGTCCCACGCCTCCGCGAGGTCTTCGAGCGCGCCGACATGATCGAAATGCCCGTGGGTCATGACGATCGCGGACGGCCGCGAGCCCGCCCCGAACCGGGCTTCGGCCGCCTTCACGATGAGCGCCTTCGTGCCGGGCACCCCGGCATCGACCAGCACCCAACCCCGATCTCCCGCATCGGGCAGGCCGTAGAACACGACGTTGACCATGACGAGCCGCCGATAGGCGAGGTCGTGCGCGATCTCGTGCGTGCCGTCACCCGGGTCCGTCTCGTGTGCCCGGGCCTCCAACCCGAGTTCGACCTGCTGCACCATCCCCGCCCGCTCGCTCTCGACATCAGTCGGGGGCCAAGTCGAGAGCGGAGCGGGCGTTCCGCGCGCGGCATCTCCGTTCGGTTGTGGACACCCCACGGCGTCGCTCTATGAACGCCGCAGGCGATCACGAGATCGTCGTCGGACGTGATCGCGCGGGCCGGAACGTTCGGGTGGAGGTCCAGTTGGCCGGCAACACATCGAACACCGGAGCAACATCATGGCCGACAAGGACCTGAACGCCCTCTTCCTGCACCAGCTGAAGGACACCTATTTCGCCGAGAACGCGATCGCGAAGGCGTTGCCGAAACTCGTGGAGGCTGCGCAGTCCGACGAGCTCCAGGGAGCGTTCGGCGTGCACCTGAACGAGACCAAGGAGCAGATCAAGCGGCTCGACCAGGTCTTCAAGCTGCTCGGCGAGAAGCCGGAAGGCGTCGAGTGCAAGGCGATCAACGGCATCATCGCGGAAGGCGACGAAGTGATCGAGGAGTTCACGGGCGGCGAGGCGATCGATGCCGGACTGATCTCGGCCGCGCAGGCGATCGAGCATTACGAGATCACGCGCTACGGCACCATGCTGGCCTGGGCGAAGCAGCTCGGATTGTCCGAGATCGCCGACCTCCTCAAGGAGACGCTGATCGAGGAGGAGAACACGGACGAGCTCCTGTCCGAGCTCGCCGAGGACGCCGTCAACCAGGTCGCGGCGGCCGCCTGATCGCGAGGAGGGCCGCCCTTGGCGGCCCGTCTCGTCCGAGACCTAAGGGGCGGGTGCGGCACCCGCCCCGAAGCGTGCCGCCAGCGCGTCGCCCACCCGGCGCGCGAACGCGGCGGGATCGCGCGGCGTGTCGCCGTCCTGCACCCGGGCGAGGTCGAGGAGCACGC
>CAXUHE010000014.1:24650-30336 GCA_964250725.1 uncultured Enterovirga sp.
GTGCTCGCCCATCTCGGCCCCGGCCTCGGCCTGTGACGCGAGCGCCCGCACGAGTGGATGGCGCGGATTGACCTCCAGCACGGGCTGCCCCGCGCCGACATGGCGGCCGGCGCGTCGCATCAGGCGCTGCATCTGGAGATCCGGCCCGCTTCCGCCGGCCGAGAGCACGACCGCGCTGTCGACGAGGCGATCGGTCACCCGCACGTCGGAGACGTCGCCCGAGAGCGCCGTCTTCAGCGCGGCCACGAGCGCGTCGATCTGCGGCGCGGGCTCGCCGCCCTCGGTGGCGAAGCCCGACAGGTCGACCGATCCTTGCGTCACGCTCCTCAGCGGCTTCTCGTCGAAGCGGCCGAGCTGCTCGGGCCAGAACGCGTCGACATGGTCGGAGAGCAGCAGCACCTCGACGCCGCGGGCACGGAAACCTTCGAGCTGGGGCGATCTCGCGAGCGCGTCGGCATCGTCCGCCACGAGATAGTAGATCGCCTCCTGGCCGTCCTTCATGCGCGACACGTAGTCGGCGAGCGAGGTCCAGCCTTCCACGGCCGAGGAGCGGAAGCGCAGGAGCGGCGCGATCTCGGCCCTGCGCTCGTGGTCCTCGTAGATGCCCTCCTTGATGACGGGGCCGAAAGTCTCCCAGAACTTCGTGTAATCCTCCGCGTCCTTGGCGCGCGACGTCAGCTCGGAGACGACCCGGCCCGTCACCGCGCGCTTGATGCGCGTGAGGACCGGGGTCGCCTGCAGCATCTCGCGCGAGACGTTGAGCGGCAGGTCCTCCGTGTCGACGACGCCTTGCACGAAGCGCAGCCAGCTCGGCAGAAGCCCGGCCTCGTCCGTGATGAACATGCGCCGGACGTGCAGCCGGACCTTGCTCTCGCGATCGCCCTCGATCGCCGCGAAGGGCTTCATGCTCGGGATGAAGAGGAGTGCCGCGAACTCGCTCGTGCCCTCGGCGCGCCAGTGCAGCGTCGCCCAGGGCTTGTCGAAATACATGCCGAGCCCGTGGTAGAACTCGGCATACTGCTCCTCGGTGACCTCGGATTTCGACTTGCGCCAGAGAGCGGTGCCGCGGTTCGCGCCCTCCTCCTTGCCCTCCGTGACGATCGCCACCGGGACCGTGATGAAGTCGGCCCATTTGCGCACGAGATGGTCGAGCCGGTACGGCTCCAGGTACTCGTCGGCATCCGCCTTCATGTGGAGCACGATGTCGGTGCCGGGCTCGGGGCGCGTCGCGGGCTCCAGCGTGTAGCTCCCCTGGCCCTCGGACGCCCATGTCCAGGCCTCGTCCGTCCCGGCTCGGCGCGAGGTGACGGTGACGCGGTCCGCCACCATGAAGGCCGAGTAGAAGCCGACGCCGAACTGCCCGATCAGGCTCGGGCGCACATCACTTCCAGGATCCCCAGGCTTGGCGTCGCCGAGCGACTGGCTGAAGGCGCGGGTGCCGGAGCGCGCGATGGTGCCGAGGTTCTGCCCCAGCTCCTCCTTGGACATGCCGAGCCCGGTATCCGAGATGGTCAGCGTGCGGGCCGCCTTGTCCGGCGCGATGCGGATCTTCGCGTCCTCGGGCGGCGTCAGCTCCGAGCGCGTCAGGGCCTCGAAGCGCCGGCGATCCGTCGCGTCGGCCGCGTTCGCCACGAGCTCGCGCAGGAAGATCTCGCGATCGGAGTAGAGCGCGTGCACCACGAGATCGAGAAGTCGCCCGACCTCCGCGCCGAATTCGTGCCGCTCGACGGTCTCGCTCACTGTGTTCTCCTGGTATGACGGGAGCGCGATATGGGCCGATGCGCGCGCGAGTTCAACGGTGTCGCGTTCCTAGAGGAAGCTCTGCGGATCGACGTCGACCGCGACCCGGACCGAGCCGCGCGGCTTCTCCGTGCGGGCGAGCCAGCCGCGCAGGTAGGCCTGGAGGTTCACGTCGCGCGCGGTCTTCACCAGCAGCCGGAATCGGTAGCGCCCGCGGATCATCGCGAGCGGCGCCTCGGCGGGGCCGAGCACGCTCACGCCGGGCGGCGGCTCGGCGGCGCGCGCCAGCGCCCGTCCATGCGCTTCCGCGTCGACCCTCGCGGTCGCGGAGACGACGAGCGCCGCGAGCCGGCCGAAGGGCGGCAGGCCCGCGGCCTCGCGGGCCGCCGTCTCCTCGCGGTAGAAGCGCTCCGCCTCGCCGGAGAGGAGCGCCGCGATGACGGGGTGCTCGGGCTGGTAGGTCTGGACGAGCGCGCGGCCCGGCTTCGTGCCGCGCCCCGCCCGGCCGGTGACCTGCTGGAGGAGCTGGAACGTGCGCTCCGCCGCGCGCGGATCGCCCGACGTCAGGCCGATATCGGCGTCGAGCACGCCGACGAGCGTCATGCCCGGGAAGTTGTGGCCCTTCGCGACGAGCTGAGTGCCGATCACGATGTCGGCCTCGCCGGCCGCGACCGCCGCGAGCTCGGTCCGCAACCGCTCGGCCCCGCCCGGCATGTCGGAGGAGAGCACGATCCGCCGGTGGTCGGGGAACAGCGTCGCGACCTCCTCGGCGATGCGCTCGACCCCCGGCCCGCAGGCGACGAGCGTGTCGACCCCGCCGCAGGCCGGGCAGACCTCCGGCACGCGCTCGGCGTGGCCGCAATGGTGGCACACGAGCGAGCGCCGGAAGCGGTGCTCGACGAGCCAGGACGAGCAGTTGCGGCAGTTGAAGCGATGGCCGCAGGCACGGCAGAGTGTCAGCGGCGCGTAGCCCCGGCGGTTGAGGAAGAGGAGCGCCTGGTCGCCGGCCTCCACCGTGCGCCGGACCTCCTCGACCAGCGCGGGCGAGAGCCAGCGGCCGGGCTCGGGCGGGTTGCGCCGGAGGTCGACGGTCTTGATGTCCGGGAGGGTGCGCCCGCCGAAGCGCTCCGGCAGGGCGACCCGGCCGTAGCGTCTGCGCTGGACGTTGACCCGCGTCTCGATGGACGGCGTCGCGGACGCGAGGATCACCGGGCAGCCCTCGAGCCGTCCGCGCACCACGCCCATGTCGCGCGTGTGGTAGGAGACCCCGTCCTCCTGCTTGTAGGCGGCCTCGTGCTCCTCGTCGATCACGATGAGGCCGAGCTCGCGGAAGGGCAGGAAGAGCGAGGAGCGCGCGCCCGCCACGACCGCGACCTCACCGCTGGCGACGCCCGCCACGATGCGCTCGCGCCGCCGCGCCGCGATGCCCGAATGCCAGGCCGCCGGCCACGTCCCGAACCGTTCGGCGAAACGGTCGAGGAAGGCGCCCGTCAGCGCGATCTCCGGCATGAGGATGAGCGATTGCCGACCGTGACGGAGCGCTTCGGCGATCGCCTCGAAATAGACCTCCGTCTTGCCGGACCCGGTGACCCCGTCGACCAGGATCACGGGTGGGGCCTCGCGCGTCTGTCCCGCCGGGACCGCGCCCGCCGCCGTCGCGACCGCCGAGGCCAGCACCTGCGCGGCGGCTTTCTGCCGGTCCGAGAGGGCAGGGCGCATGTAGCCGGGGTCGGGCCGCTCCGCGACCGGCGCCGGCGCCAGCGCGACCGTCTCCAGCGTGCCCTCGTCGACGAGCCCGTCGATCACGCCCGTCCCGACACCCGCGGCGTCCGCGAGGTGGCGCTTCAGGTGGACGAGCCCGCCCGTTGCCGCCTCCAGCACCCGGGCGCGGGCCGGCGTCATCCGGGCCGGCGGAGGGCCGGCGAGCCTGACGCCGACCCGCGCGATCTCCGCGGTGTCGAGCGGCACACGCAGCCCGAGCGCCAGCGCCGAGCCCTTGGGGGCCAGCGTGTACCAGGCGAGCCAGTCGACGAGCCGGCGCAGCGGCCCCGACATCGGCGGCAGGTCGAGCCGCGTCTCGACGGGCTTGAAGTTGCCGCCCGCGCCGGCCCGCAGCGACCAGACCACGCCGACCCGCGACTTCGTCCCGAGCGGGATCGCCACGAGGTCGCCCTCCGCGAGCGACATGTCGTCGGGGACCGCGTAGCTGTAGGTCTGGTCGAGGCCGAGCGGGATCAGCACGTCGGCGACGCGTGCCGTCATTCGGGATTGCTCAATCTGGCGATGTCAGGGTGGTGTCGGACAGAACGGGAACATGGCGTGCGACAGCCCACGACGCAATCATCGGATGCCTCGCCCGGCATCATGCCCGGCACGGCGGAGCTCGGGCGCGAGACGACGGCCTGGCTCGGGACGCTACGCTCCGAGCGCCGCCTCTCACCGAACACGCTCGAGGCCTACGCGCGGGACCTGCGCCAGTTCGCGCTGTTCCTCACGACGCATCTGGGCGAGGCCCCGAGCCCGGCCGCCGTCACGGAGCTGAAGCCGCTCGACATCCGGGCGTTCCTGGCGGCGCGGCGCCGCGACGGGATCGAGAGCCGCTCGCTCATGCGCCAGCTCGCGGCTTTGCGCTCCTTCGCGCGCCACCTCGAACGCGAGGGGCACGGGGTCGCGTCGGCCTTCGCGGCGGTGCGCAGCCCGAAGGTCACGAAGGGCCTGCCGAAGCCGATCTCGTCCGAGTCGGCGCGCGCCATGACGGACGCGGATACGCGGGCCGGCGAGGCGCGCGAGACCTGGGTGCTGGCGCGCGACGCCGCCGTGATCGCGCTGCTCTATGGAGGCGGCCTGCGTATCGCGGAGGCGCTCGGCATCTCACGGCAGGACGCCCCGACGGGCGACGTCGATTCGGTGACGGTCATGGGCAAGGGCGGCAAGGCCCGCATGGTGCCGATCATCCCGGCCGTGCGCCGGACCGTCGAGACTTATCTCGACCTCTGCCCTTACCCGCTGCCGCCCACGGGGCCGCTCTTCATCGGCCACAAGGGCGGCCCGCTCTCACCGCGCATCATCCAGTACGCGGTGGCGGGCCTGCGCGGAGCGCTGGGGTTGCCGGACACCGCGACACCGCACGCGCTGCGCCACTCCTTCGCGACGCATCTCCTCTCGCGGGGAGGGGAGCTCCGGGCGATCCAGGAACTGCTCGGCCACGCATCCCTCTCCACGACGCAGATCTACACGAAGGTCGATTCGGCGAGGCTCATGACGGCCTATGATTCCGCGCATCCCCGGGCGCGATCCGAGATCCGTTCACCCTGAGCGCCCGGTTCTGATAGACGCAGCGCCATGCAGCCCGCCATCGCCGTCACCGGCCTCTCCAAGACCTA
Organism: uncultured Enterovirga sp.; assembly: GCA_964250725.1. Classification (GTDB taxonomy): domain Bacteria; phylum Pseudomonadota; class Alphaproteobacteria; order Rhizobiales; family Beijerinckiaceae; genus Enterovirga. The sequence continues at coordinate 29,774 of CAXUHE010000014.1, forward strand.
CGCGTCCGGCTTCGCGGCCCTGAGCGGGATCGACCTCGAGATCCGTCCCGGCGAGATCTTCGCGCTGCTCGGACCCAACGGCGCGGGCAAGACCACGCTGATCAACATCATCTGCGGGATCGCGACCGCGAGCGCCGGCACGGTGCTGGTCGACGGGCATGACAATGTCTCGGCCTATCGCGAGACGCGCTCGCGGATCGGGCTCGTGCCGCAGGAGCTGACGACCGATTCCTTCGAGACCGTCTGGACGACGGTGAGCTTCAGCCGCGGCCTCTTCGGCAAGCCGAAGAACCCCGCCTATGTCGAGCGGGTGCTGCGCGACTTGTCGCTGTTCGACAAGAAGGACGCGAAGATCATCACGCTGTCCGGCGGGATGAAGCGGCGCGTGCTCATCGCGAAGGCGCTGGCGCACGAGCCGCGCATCCTCTTCCTCGACGAGCCGAGCGCGGGGGTCGATGTCGAGCTCCGGCGCGACATGTGGGGCCTCGTGCGGAGCCTTCGCGAGTCCGGCGTCACGATCGTGCTGACGACGCACTACATCGAGGAGGCCGAGGAGATGGCCG
>CAXUHE010000015.1:0-29040 GCA_964250725.1 uncultured Enterovirga sp.
GTCGGGCTGCATCCGGATGATGAACGAGGACGTGATCGACCTCTACGGCCGCGTCCGGGTCGGGACCACCGTCAAGGTGATCTGACCGTCGTGATCTGACCCCGTCGGCTCCCGGCCGGGACGGACCCGGAGGGCCCGCCCGGCGGGAGAAGCGTCGTCAGGTCCAGCTGTCGTCGTTGCTGCCGCCGACATCGAGGCCGCCGTCGTCGAAGCTCGCATTCTGCGACGAGGAGCCCGCATCGTTGAAGACGCTGCTTCCGTCGGAGAAGCTCGCATCCTGCGTCTGCGAGCCGCTGTCGCCGAACACGCCGCTCCCATCCGAGAAGCTGGCGTCCTGAAAGCCGCTTCCCGTGTTGCCGCCGAGCGCGTCGCCGAAGCCCATCGACGAGACGTCGGAATTGCTGAAGCTGCCGAGCGTCGAGTGGCCGTGGCCCGAGAAGGCGTTCATCAGCGCGTTGCCGACCACCATGCCGCCCGCGACGCCGGCCGCGGTCGTCAGCGCGCCGCGCAGGAAGCCCCCGCCGCCCGCCGCCTGGGGCTGCGCGAAGCCGCCGCCTTGACCATAGCCGCCCTGGCCGTAGCCGCCCTGCTGCCCGCCCCACGGACCGCCCTGCGGCGCCGGCTGCGGCGCGCCGCCCCAGGGTCCGCCCTGCTGGGGCGCGTAGCCGCCCTGCGGCTGGCCCGGACGGCTGAACGACGCCGGCTGCGGCCGCGAACCGCCGCCGAAGATCGACGACAGGATGCCGCCGCCGCCCGAGGCGGGGCGCTGCTGCAATTCGGCGTTCTCGGCCTTGAGCTGCTCGAGCTGCTGGTTGAGGCTCTTCATCGCCTCCTCCTGCACGTACAGCGCCTGCGCCATCGCGTAGGGCGCGTAAGGCTGCGTGCGCAGCTTGTCGGCGATGAAGCGCTCGGCATCGGCGTCGCGCGCCTGTCCGGCCGTCCCTTCGAGACGGTGGAAGATGTCCGTGATGATCTGTCGTTCCTGGTCGTTCACTGGGTGGTCCCCTCTGAAGGAGGCCGATCGGACGGCCGCAAACAAGACATGGGGGGCCTCCCGAGGCTTGTGTAGGGCGGATTGCCGCAATGTAACCTTGCACAACATTCGCGGCCGCGAGAGTTCATCCGAAGATCCCGTGTCGCGGGGATGACGGCCCGGCGCCGCCCCTGGTAAGGACACCGCACAACGACAAGGGAAAACGGGCATGGAGCGGATCGAGGCGGGCGGTCTGAACGTCGAGCGTGTGCTCCACGACTTCATCGCGCGGGAGGCGCTGCCCGGAACCGGCATCGCGCCCGAGGCCTTCTGGCGCGGGTTCGCGGAGACGGTCCGCGACCTCGCGCCGAAGAACCGCGCGCTGCTCGACGCCCGCGACGCCATTCAGGCGAAGATCGACGCCTGGCACGCGGCGCGCGCCGGCCAGCCGCACGATGGCGACGCCTACGAGAGCTTCCTGCGCGAGATCGGCTATCTGCGCGAGGAGACCGGCCCGGCGACGATCACGACGACGAACGTGGACGCGGAGATCGCCGCGATCGCGGGTCCGCAGCTCGTCGTGCCGATCTCGAACGCGCGCTACGCGCTGAACGCCGCCAATGCCCGCTGGGGCTCGCTCTACGACGCGCTCTACGGCACGGACGCGATCGCGCAGGAGGCCGGGGCCGCGCGGGGCGGCGGCTACGACAAGGCGCGCGGCGCGAAGGTGATCGCGCGGGCACGCGAGGTGCTGGACCGGGCGGCGCCGCTCGCCGAGGCGGATCATTCCCACGCGACCGGCTACAGGGTCGAGGACGGGATGCTGGTCGCGACGCTCGCGGACGGCGACGTGACGCCGCTCGCGCGCCCCGAGCAGTTCGTCGGCTACCGGGGCGACGCCACCGCCCCGTCGGCGATCCTGCTCCGCCACAACAACCTGCATCTCGAGATCACGATCGACCGCTCGCACCCGATCGGCCGCGACGACCCGGCCGGGATCAGCGACGTCGCGCTCGAATCCGCCGTCACCACCATCATGGACCTGGAGGATTCGGTCGCGGCGGTGGATGCGCAGGATAAGGTCGAGGTCTACCGCAACTGGCTCGGCCTGATGAAGGGCACGCTCGTGGCGACGCTCGAGAAGGGCGGACGAACGGTCGAGCGCCGGCTGAACCCGGACCGGGTCTACACCGCGCCGGATGGGGGCGAGGTCGGCGTGCCCGGCCGAAGCCTGATGCTGGTACGCAATGTCGGCCACCACATGTACACGGACGCCGTGCTCGGACCTGACGGGGAGGAGATCCCCGAGGGCATGCTCGACGCCTTCGCGACGGCGCTGATCGCGCTGCACGAGCTCAACGGGACACACGCGTTCAGGAACAGCCGCGTCGGCTCGCTCTACATCGTCAAGCCGAAGATGCACGGGCCCGACGAGGTCGGCTTCGCGAACGAACTCTTCGGCCGCGTGGAGGGCGTACTCGGTCTCGCGCCCGACACGATGAAGATGGGCATCATGGACGAGGAGCGGCGCACGACCGTCAACCTCGGCTCCTGCATCGGGGCTGCGGCGAGCCGGGTCGTGTTCATCAACACGGGCTTCCTCGACCGCACGGGCGACGAGATCCACACCTCGATGGAGGCGGGGCCGGTCGTGCGCAAGAACGACATGAAAGCCCAGGCCTGGATCAAGGCCTACGAGGACCGCAACGTCGATGTCGGGATCGCGCGCGGCCTGCCGGGCCGCGCTCAGATCGGCAAGGGCATGTGGGCGATGCCGGACCGGATGGCGGACATGCTGGCGCAGAAGATCGGCCACCCGAGGGCCGGCGCGAACACCGCCTGGGTCCCCTCCCCGACCGCCGCGACGCTCCACGCGCTGCATTACCACGAGGTCGACGTCGCGGCCCGGCAGCACGAGCTGGCGTCGCGCCCGATGGCGAGCCTCGCGGACATCCTGACGATCCCGGTCTCGCGCTCGAACTGGGCGCCCGACGCCGTGCAGGAGGAGCTCGACAACAACGTCCAGGGCATCCTCGGCTACGTGGTGCGCTGGGTGGACCAGGGGGTGGGCTGCTCCAAGGTGCCGGACGTCCACGATGTCGGGCTGATGGAGGACCGCGCGACGCTGCGCATCTCGAGCCAGCACATCGCGAACTGGCTGCATCACGGCATCGTCTCGCAGGAGCAGGTCCGCGCGACCTTGCGCCGGATGGCCGATGTGGTCGACCGGCAGAATGCCGACGACCCGGCGTACCGGGCGATGGCGCCGGGCTTCGACGGACCGGCCTTCCAGGCCGCCTGCGACCTCGTCTTCGACGGACGCGAGCAGCCGAACGGCTATACCGAATTCATCCTCCACCGCCGCCGCCGCGAGGCGAAAGCAAGCGCATCTGCCAGCGCCTAAAATTCTGGCGATCGGCCCTTCCGGATGTCATAGGGTCACGTCATTCGTTGGAGTCCTCGCGATGCTGAAGCGTCTCGCCCTGACCGTGACCCTCTCGCTCGGCCTGTCGGCCGCGGCCCACGCGGCGGCACCGGGCCTGGTGATCGGGATGGCGGTCGAGCCGCCCGGCCTCGACCCGACGATCGCCGCGCCGGTCGCGATCCGGGAGGTCACCTGGGCGAACCTGTTCGAGGGGCTGGTGAAGCTCGACCGGACCGGCAAGGTCGTGCCGCTGCTGGCGAAGGCTTGGGACATCGCGCCGGACGGGCTGACCTACACGTTCCGGCTCCAGGATAAGGTCGCGTTCCACGACGGCGCGCCGATGACGTCGGCCGACGTGAAGTTCGCCTTCGACCGCGCCCGCGCTCCCACCTCGACCAACGCGCAGAAGCAGATCTTCGCGCCGATCGACACGATCGAGACGCCGGACGCCGCGACGGTCGTGATCAAGCTGAAGCAGCCGTCCGGCAACTTCCTCTATTTCCTGTCCTGGGGCGACGCCTCGATCGTGTCGCCGAAGAGCGCGGAGACGAACCGCGCGACGCCCGTCGGGACCGGCCCGTTCAAGTTCAAGTCCTGGGCGCGCGGCGACCGGGTCGAGCTCGTGCGCGACCCCGATTACTGGGGGAAGAAAGCAGCGCTCGAGAGCGTCACATTCCGGTTCATCTCCGACGCGCAGGCGCAGGTCGCGGCCCTGCGGGCGGGCGACGTCGACGCGTTCCCGGCGATCGGCGCGCCGGAGCTCTTCGCCGACCTCGCGAAGGACAAGCGCTTCAGGGCGGTCGCAGGCAACACCGAGGGCGAGATCGTGGCCGGCCTCAACAACACGAAGAAGCCCTTCGACGACGTGCGCGTGCGCCGTGCGCTGATGCACGCGATCGACCGCAAGGCGCTCGTCGAGGGCGCCTATTCGGGCTACGGCCAGCCGATCGGCAGCCATTTCTCGCCGAACCACCCGGCCTTCGTGGATACGACCGGCATCCTTCCCTACGATACCGCCAAGGCGAAGGCGTTGCTCAAGGAGGCGGGCTACGGGTCCGGGCTCTCGATCACGATCAAGACGCCGCAGATGGCCTATGCGAGCCGCTCGGCCGAGCTCATCGCCGCGATGCTCTCCGAGGTCGGCGTCGACCTCAAGATCGTGCCGACCGAGTTCCCGGCGAAATGGATCGAGGAGGTGTTCAAGGCGAAGGACTTCGACATGACGATCGTCGCCCATGCCGAGCCGCTCGACATCGATATCTACGCGCGCGACGCCTACTACTTCAACTACGGGAACCCGGCCTTCAAGGCGCTGATCGCCGACATCTCGACGACCACGGACGAGGCCGCCCGCTTCGACAAGTACCGCCAGGCGGAGAGGATGCTGGCGGAGGACGTGCCGGCGCTGTTCCTGTTCCAGCTCCCCAAGCTCGGCGTGTGGAACGCCAAGCTCAAGGGCCTGTGGGAGAGCACGCCGATCCCGTCGAACGACGTGACGGAGGTGAGCTGGAGCGAGTGAGGCCTCGATCTCGGGCTGTGCCGATCTTGCGCCGTGCCGATCCTGGGCTGTGTTAAGATGCGGCATGTGACCGGAGCGCACCGTGGCTGATCCCGCGACATCGCTGATGAGCGTCGAGGAGTTCTTCGCCTGGCAGGAACACCAGGACGAACTTTACGAACTCGTCGACGGACGTCCCGTCCCGCGCGCGATGACGGGCGCCACGCAGCGGCACGACCGCGTCGTGGTGAACGCCATCGTGGCGTTCGGCATCAAGCTCCGCGGTAGTCCGTGCCGACCGATGACGGCCGATGTCGCGACCCGGACCCGCGATCGGCGTGTGCGGCGCCCGGACATGACGGTGGATTGCGGCCCGATGAATGGCGGCTCGGTGACGTCGGGCGAGCCGGTGCTGATCCTCGAGGTTCTCTCGCCGTCGACGGAGCGCATCGACACGATCGTCAAGGTCGACGAGTACAAGGCCCTGGCCTCGCCGCGCTACATCCTTTTCGCGGAGCCCGGCGCGGCTCACGTCCTGCTCTACGCGCGGGCCGAGGACGGGACTTGGACCGATCTCGACCATATCGGGCTCGACACCGCGATCGCGCTCCCGGCGCTCGGCTGTACCTTGACGCTCGCCGAACTCTACGAGGATGTCCCGCTCGCGAACGACGGGCTCTGATCCGAATCCGGTGATCCGCGCCCTCCTGCCACGCATCCTCTCGCTCGTCCTGACGCTGCTGGCCGTCTCGGCCGCGATCTTCCTCGTGCTCGACGTGCTGCCCGGCGACACGGCGTCTGTCATGCTGGGCACATCCGCGCGACCCGACACGCTGGCCGCCCTGCGGGCCGAGCTCGGCCTCGATCGACCGGCCGTGTTCCGCTATCTCGGCTGGCTCGCCGGCATGCTGCACGGCGAGTTCGGGCAGTCGGTCACCTACCAGATGCCGGTCGGCACGCTCATCGCGGAGCGGCTCGCGGTGACGGTGCCGCTCGCGATCCTGGCGCTCGCCATCGTGGTGATCGTCGCCCTGCCGCTCGGCATCGTGGCGGCGGCGCACCGGGACGGCCCGGTCGACCGGGCGATCGCGGTGTTCAGCCAGATCGGGATCGCGGTCCCGAACTTCTGGCTCGGCCTCATCTTCGTGCTGGTCTTCGCGACCGGGCTGAACTGGCTGCCGGCGGGCGGCTTCCCGGGCTGGGGCGCGGGCATCGGGCGCGGTCTCGCGAGCCTCGTCCTGCCGGCCTTCGCGCTCGGCCTGCCCCAGGCGGCCGTGCTGACGCGGGTCGTGCGCTCCGCGACGCTCGACGTGATGGGGTCCGACTTCATCCGCACCGCGCGCGCGAAGGGACTCGCCGGTGCGACCACGCTCGTCCGGCACGTGGTGCCGAACGCGATGGTGCCGGTCGCCACCATCCTCGGCCTCCAGCTGTCGTTCCTGATCGCGGGCGCGATCCTGGTCGAGAACGTGTTCAACTTAGCCGGCCTCGGGCGGCTCGCCTTCCAGGCGCTGGCGCAGCGCGACCTCGTGGTGATCCGCAACGTGGTGCTGCTGCTGGCCGCGATCGTCATCGCGGTGAACGCGCTCGTCGATCTCGGGCACCTCGCGCTCGACCCGCGTCTGCGGCGGCGCGCGTGAGGCGTCTCAGGCCGACCCTCGTACTCGGCGCCGTCCTCACGGCCGTGCTCGTCGGGGTCGCGCTCCTGTCGCTCGTCTGGACGCCCGAGCCGCCGACGCGGGTGCATATCCCGCTCCGCCTCAAGCCGCCGCTCGTCGCGGGCCTGCTCGGGGCCGATCATTTCGGCCGCGACGTCCTCTCCATGATGATGGCGGGCGCCTGGAACTCGCTCGTCATCGCGTTCCCGTCCGTCCTGGTCGGGGCCGCGATCGGGACCGCGATCGGCTGCGCGGCGGCCTTCTGGCGCGGCGCGGCGGAGACCGCGGTGCTGCGGGTCTCGGACGTGGTCTTCGCGTTCCCGGCCGTGCTCTCGGCGATCATGATCGGGGCGGCGATCGGGTCCGGGCCCGTCGCCGCCATCGTGGCGATCGCGGTCTTCAACGTGCCGGTCTTCGTGCGCGTGTCCCGCACGGCCGCGATCCAGGTCCTGACGACGGATTACGTCTCGGCCGCGCGCGCGCTCGGGCGCCGGCCCGCCGCCATCGCGCTGACCGAGGTGCTGCCGAACATCGCGGGCTCGCTCGTCGTGCAGGTGACGATCCAGCTGGCCCTCGCGATCCTCACGGAGGCGGGGCTCTCCTATCTGGGGCTCGGCATCCGCCCGCCGAACCCGAGCTGGGGGCGCATGCTCGCCGATTCCCAGACCTTCATCGCCCAGGCGCCGCATCTCGCGATCGCGCCGGGCATCGCGGTCGCGCTCTCGGTTCTCGGCCTCAACCTCCTGGGCGACGGCCTGCGCGACCTGCTGGACCGACGGACTTAAAACGTCGGCCAGGGCCGCTGCGGACCCCGCATGGCCTCGAAGGCGGCCGACATCGCCAGCACCCCGACATCGTCGAAGCGCCGGCCTGCGATCTGGAGCCCGATCGGGTAGCCGGCCCGGGTGTAGCCGGCGTTCACGGACGCCGCCGGCTGCTCGGAGAAATTATACGGAACCGTGAAGCCGATATGCTCGAAGGGCCGCTCCGGATCATCGATGGGCGAGGCCATCTCGGCCGGGTAGGTCACGACCGGGGCGACAGGCGAGAGCACGAAGTCGAAGGGTGCGGTCGCGGCCAGCGTCGCGTCGCGGATCGCGCCCATCTGGCTCATCCCGGCATAGACCGCGGCGCCCGAGAGATCGCGGCCCCGCTCCGCCCAGCGCAGGATGTAGGGCAGGATCCTGTCCCGCTCGACCGGCGCCAGCGGCGCGATGTCGGCCCAGGCGCGCTGACGCCAGAACACGTCGAGCCCGTCCAGCATGGTCCGCGTGAGGGCGGGCGCCATCGGCTCGACATGGGCGCCCGCCTCCGCGAACAGCCGGGCGGCCGCCTCGATCGAGGCCGCGACCTCGGGATCGACGGGCAGGCCCAGGCCCGCCTCCATCTGGAGCCCGATCCTGAGCCCCTTCACGTCGACCGGCGATCCCCAGGCGAGGTCGGCGGGCGGCAGGCTCATCCCGTCGCGCGCGTCCGGTCTGGACAACGTCCGCATCATGAGCGCCGCGTCCGCGACGGTTCGGGTCATCGGCCCGGCGACGCGGCCCCAATAGGGCGGGTCGAGCGGCACGCGGCCGAAGCTCGGCTTCAGGCCGAACACGCCGCACCAGGATGCCGGGAGCCGCACCGAGCCCCCGATATCGGTGCCCAGATGGAGCGGGCCGTAGCCCGCCGCCGCCGCCGCACCCGCGCCCGAGGACGAACCGCCCGGGTTCTTCGAGACGTCCCACGGGTTGCGGGTGAGCGGGTGGAAACTCGACAGGCCGGACGAGAGCATGCCGTAATCCGGCATCGTGGTCTTGGCGAGGATGACCACGCCGTCCTCGCGCAGCCGGGCAGCGGCCGGCGCGTCGCGCGGGGCGGCCACGAGCTCGCGCGCCGCGGTGCCGAGCGGCATCGGCGTGCCCCGCGTCGCGATGTTCTCCTTGATCGTCACGGGGACGCCATCGAGCGGCAGGGCGGCGCCCGTGCGCCAGCGCCGCTCCGACTCGTGCGCGGCGTGCCGGACCTCGTCAGGACGGTGATCGTAGAGCGCTCGGAGCTTCGGCTCGGCCGCGTCGATCCGCTCGAGACACGCGTCCAGCACCTCGACGGGCGAGATGCTGCCGGACCTGTAGGCCGCGAGGCAGTCGACGGCGCTGAGGTCGGCGAGGTCGGTCAAAATCGATGTCCTGGCAGAGTCAGACCGGGTCGGGCGCGTGGGTGCGTCCCGTCGCGCCGATCTTCGAGGCCGCGATCACCGCCTGGGTGCGGCTGTCGACGCCGAGCTTCTGGAGGATGGCGGAGACATGCGCCTTCACGGTCGCCTCCGAGACGCTGAGCTCGTAGGCGATCTGCTTGTTGAGCAGCCCCTCCGACAGCATCATGAGGACGCGCATCTGCTGCGGCGTCAGCTTGCCCATGCGGCGCACGAGGTCGAGCACGTCCTGGTCGTCCCCGCCCTCAAGGTCGACGTCCGGGGGCGCCCAGATGTCGCCCGACAGGACGGTGCGCACGGCGTTCGCGATCCCGTCGCCGTCGAGCGATTTCGGGATGAAGCCCGACGCGCCGAATTCCACGGCCCGGCGGATCACCACCGCGTCCTCGGTCGCGGACACGATCACGATCGGCACCTCGGGGTACTGCGCCCTCAAGTAGATCAGCCCCGAGAAGCCCTGGACGCCGGGCATCGTGAGGTCGAGCAGCACGAGGTCGACCTCGCGATCCTTCGTCAGCAGTTCACCGAGCTGGTCGAGGCCGTTCGCCTCGCCGATCACGACATCGGGCAGGAAATCCTCGATCGAGCGCCGCAGCGCGCCACGGAAGAGCGGATGATCGTCCGCGATGATGATTTTCGTGGCAGCCAAACAGGTCTCCGGCTCCGGGGCCAGTTTCTGCCCCCACCCTGCCCCAGATGTTAACCGGGAGACAAGCATATCCGGCGGGTCGCGCCTGCGACAGTGTTACGGCGTGCCGATGAGGTTAACCGCGATCTCGCGCTCGTGCGGCCGGTCGCGATGCTCGACGAGGTAGATCCCCTGCCAGCGGCCGAGCGCGAGCCGCCCACCCGCGATCGGACGGTGAGCGAGGTGTCCGTCAGCATCGTGCGGATATGGGCCGGCATGTCGTCCGGGCCTTCGAGGCCGTGGACGTAGCGGGCATTACGCGGCGCGAGCCGGTCGAGGGCGGAGCCGAGATCGGTCAGGACGTCCGGGTCGGCGTTCTCCTGGATCGTGAGGGACGCGGAGGTGTGCCGGCAGAAGATGGCCGCGAGGCCGTGCGCGATCCCGCTCTCCTGCACGAACCGCGCGACCGTGCCCGTCACGTCGACGAAGCCCTGGCCCGCCGTGCGGACCGTGAACCTGCCCGCGACCTGACGGTCGATCGGTCCGGCCGCGAGCGTCTCGACCTCGGTGATCCGGGCGCGGCTCACGATACCTCCTCGATACTCTCCTGCGCGGCCCAGTCCCGGTCGGCCGGCAGCGGGTGCTGCTCGGTCTCGCCCTTCTCCAGGATGCGCTCCAGCGTTTCCAGCCGGTCGGCCTCCGCGGCCGGCTTGTCCCAGCGGATGCGGAAGATGCGGGGGAAGCGCATCGCGACGCCGGATTTGTGCCGCGTCGAGCGCTGCAGGCCCTCGAAGGCGACCTCGAGCACGAGCCCCTTGTCCTGTCCGAACGCCACCTCGCGCACCGGCCCGAAGCGGTTCGTCGTGTGGTTGCGCACGTAGCGGTCGAGCTTGAGAAGTTCCTGGTCGGTGAAGCCGGAATAGGCCTTGCCGACCGGCACCAGCTCCGGCCCCGCGGCGCCGTCGCGCCAGCAGCCGAACGTGTAGTCCGAGTAGAAGGAGGAGCGCTTCCCCGAGCCGCGCTGCGCGTACATCATCACGGCGTCGACGTGGTAGGGCTCGCGCTTCCACTTCCACCACGGCCCCTTGGGGCGGCCCGGCAGGTAGGGCGAATCCGCACGCTTCAGCATGCAGCCCTCGATCGCGTCCGCGTCGGGGCCCGCCCCCGCGGACGCGGGGTCGGCGCGGGCCGCCCCGAGCTCGTCCCAGGTGCCGAACGGGATCTGCACAGAGAGGTCGATGCGGGGCTGGGCGAGGCGCGCGACCAGCGTCTCCAGCCGCGCGCGGCGCTCGTCGAAGGGCCGGTCGCGCAGATCCTCGCCGCCCTCGGCCAGGAGATCGTAGACGCGCAGATGCGCCGGGTACTCGACCAGCATCTTCGGCGTCACGGCCTTCCGGTTGAGGCGCTGCTGGAGCACGTTGAAGCTCTGCACCCGGCCCTCGCGCAGGATCAGCAGCTCGCCGTCGAGCGCGCCCTCGAAGTCGAGCGCCTCGACGAGGTCGGGGAAGGCCTCCGACACGTCCTCGCCGGTGCGCGAGTAGATGCGCCGCACGAGCCGGCCCGCCTCGTCCCGGCCCGCGACCGCCTGGAGGCGGATGCCGTCCCACTTCCACTCGGCCCGGAACGCCGCCGGGTCGAGCTTCGCGAAATCGCCGTCCTCCATCGGGTGCGCGAGCATGGGCGGGCGGAACGGCGCCGGATCGACGCTCTCCGGCTTCGGCCCGCGCCCCTCGACCCAGGCGAAGACCGCCTCGTAGGGCGGCTCCAACCCGTGCCAGACCTGCTCGACATCGTCCGGCGCAACCTCGCCGAGGCTCGCGAGCGCGGTCTTGGCGAGACGCGCCGAGACGCCGATGCGGAGCTCCCCCGTGATGAGCTTGAGGAGCGCCCAGCGGCCGATCTCGTCGAGTTCGTCCAGCCAATGGGCGAGCAGCCCCGGCAGATCCGCCTTGCCCGCGTGAGTGAGACCGTGGACGACCTCGGAGAGCGCGAGCGGTTCGTCGGGGGGATTGTTGTGGCCGATGAGGGGCGAGACGGACGAAGCATCGGACGCGGGGAACCCTCTCCCCGAGGGGGAGAGGGCAGGGTGAGGGGGAAGCAAGTTATCCGGAGAGAGCGCATCCCCCTCACCCGGCGCCGCTTCGCGGCGCTCGATCTCTCCCCCTTGGGGAGAGGCAATCGCGTCGAGTTCGATGCCGACGGGAGAATGAACATCATAGCCAAGCGAAGGCCGCCACATCAGCGCGACCGTCTCGGACAAATCCCCCACGTAATCGCGCGACATGCGGAACAGGATAGGGTCCGAGCGCTCCATCATGAGCCCGCGGATGAGGTTCGGCTTCGCGTGCCGGAAGGTGAGCGCGCCCGTCAGCGCCGCCAGCGCGAAACCCCGCTCCGGGTCCGGCACGTGGCGGAAATAATCCGCCATCAGGCGGACCTTGGCGTTGCGGCGCGGCTCGTAGCCGATCCGGTCGATGAGCCGGGCGAAGCGGTTCATGCGGCCGCCTCCGCCTGTAGTTCGGCGGGCTCGTCGGCCGCGGACTCCCCCTCCTCGTCGCCGTAGCCCAGCATGTGCAGCGGCTTCGCCCGGATGCCGCGCGACAGGCACCAGTGGACGAGGGCGTCCTCCTGCCCGTGCGTCACCCAGACCTCCTCGGCCCCGACCTCGCGGATGGTGGCGCAGAGCTCGTCCCAGTCGCAATGGTCGGACACGATGAGCGGCAGCTCGACGCCCTTCTGCCGGGCGCGGGCGCGCACCCTCATCCAGCCCGACGCGAAGGCCGCGACCGGATCGGGGAACTTGCGCGCCCAAAGGTCCTGGATGGCGGAAGGCGGGCAGAGCACGATCGCCCCCTTGAGGCTCGCGCGGTCGGCGGCCGCGACCTTGACGATCGGCCCGAGATCGATGCCGGCCTCCTGGTAGAAGGTCGTGAGCCGCTCCATCGCGCCGTGGATATAGATCGGCTCGCTGTAGCCGGCCTCGCGGACGAGCTTCATCACGCGCTGCGCCTTGCCGAGCGCGTAGGCGCCGACGAGATGCGCGCGCTCGGGGAAGACGCGCACGGATTCGAGGAGCTTGTCGACCTCGCCCCGCGCCTCCGGGTGGCGGAAGACCGGCAGCCCGAAGGTCGCCTCGGTGATGAAGACGTCGCAGGCGACGGGCTCGAAGGGCAGGCAGGTCGGGTCGCGGGCGCGCTTGTAGTCGCCCGAGACGACGAGCCGGCAGCGCCCCTGCTCGATCAGGATCTGGGCCGAGCCCAGCACGTGGCCGGCCGGCACGAACGTGACCGTGACGTCGCCGACCCGCACCACCTCGCCGAGCTCGGCCGTCTGCGTCGTGCCGGCGAAATCCGCCCCGTAGCGGACGCCCATGATGGCGAGCGTCTCGGCCGTCGCCATCACGGCCGCGTGGCCCGCGCGCGCGTGGTCCGAATGGCCGTGCGTGATCAGCGCCCGCTCGACCGGACGCACCGGATCGACGTGGAAGCCGCCCGCCGGACAGTACAACCCCTGCGGCGTCAGGTTGAGGAGATCGGCCGCGCGGGTCGCCATGCTGCGCATATAGGGCGCGGGGCCGGCCGAACCACCCGAGAGCCGGAGGGAAACCTTCCGCCCGGCCGGCGTTGACTCGGGACAACCGAAACAATCGGGAGATCACACCATGGCGACCACCACCTATCCGACGAGCACGACCTCCACGACGGGCGTGAACACGACGTCCTCGAACCCGCTGATCGAGAGCGACCGCGTCGAGGGCACAAGCGTCTACGGGCCCGACAACGGCCATGTCGGCACGATCAAGCGCCTCATGATCGACAAGCGAAGCGGCCAGGTGGCCTACGCGGTGATGTCGTTCGGCGGCTTCCTGGGCATCGGCGAGGACAGCCACACGATCCCATGGGCGAAGCTCACCTACGACACGGATCTCGGGGGCTACCGCACGGACATCTCGTCCGACCAGCTCCAGGGTGCACCGGCCTTCGCGCGCGGGACCGACGACGACTGGTCGAACCGAGACCGGGAGCGCGACCTGCACAGCTACTATGGCGTTTCGCCGTATTGGGGGCTGTAAGCTTCGCCCTGTCCGAATGACGATCGAGCCCGGCTTCGACCGGGCTTTTTCGTGAGGTCCGCACCTTCCCGCCTCGTTCCCGGATAGGGTCGGAGGCTCACGCCGTCGCGTCGCGGATCGCGCGCCAGACCCGGTCCGGGGTCGCGGGCATGTCGATGTGCCGGATGCCGAATTCCGAGAGCGCGTCCACGACCGCGTTCATCACCGATGGCAGCGCGCCGGCGCAACCCGCCTCGCCGCAGCCCTTCACGCCGAGCGGGTTCGTGGTCGCTGGCACGGGCCGGCTCTCGAAGGCGAAGAACGGCGCGTCGTGCGCGCGCGGCAGCGCGTAGTCCATGTAGGAGCCTGAGACGAGCTGACCCTCCTCGTCATAGGCGGTGCGCTCCATCAGCGCCTGACCGATGCCCTGGACCACGCCGCCGTGGAGTTGGCCCTCGACCAGGAGCGGGTTCACGACCGTGCCGAAATCGTTGACCATGATGTAGCGCACGACCGCGGTGGTGCCGGTCTCGGGGTCGATCTCGACCTCCGCCACGTGGCAGCCATTCGGGTAGGCCGAGGGCGAGTTCTCGTGGATGTGCTGGACGTCGAGCGAGCGGGGCACGCCGTCGCGCAGCGCGGCCCTGCCTTCGCGCAGCCGCTCCGCGAGTTCCATGATCCCGATGCCGCGATCCGTCCCGGCGATCGTGAACCGCCCTCGCGCGAACTCGATATCCGCGACGCCGGCCTCCAGGAGCTCGGCCGCGGCCTCCCGGCCGAGCTCGACGACCTTGGCGGACGCCTCCACGATCGCCGCGCCGCTCGCCATGAGCGACTTCGAGCCGCCCGTGCCGCCACCCGCGACGAGCTGGTCGGAATCGCCCTGGAGCAGGCGGATGCGCTCGAACGGGATGCCGAGCGTCTGGGACAGCACCTGCGCGAAGGGCGTCCAGTGCCCCTGTCCATAATCGAGGGTTCCGGTCACGATCGTGACGTCGCCGTCCGGCTCGAAGCGGATGCCGCCCATCTCCCGCGTGGGCGGCGCGGTGACCTCGAGATACTGCCCGACGCCCCGCCCCCTCACCTTGCCCTTCGCGCGGCTTTCGGCCCGGCGCGCCTCGAACCCGTCCCAGTCGGCGGCCTCCAGCGCGCGGTCGAGCAGCGCGGTGAACTCGCCCGAATCGTAGGTGGTGTCGACCGGCGTCGCGTAGGGGATCTGGTCGGGCCGGATCTGGTTCATGCGGCGCAGGTCGATCGAGCAGCGGCCCGTCTCGCGGGCGGCGGCGTCGATCAGCCGCTCCATGATGTAGTTGCCCTCCGGGCGCCCGGCGCCCCGGTAGGCGCTGACCGGGACAGCGTTCGTGAAGGCGCAGCGCACCCCCACCTCGACGAGCGGCGTCCGGTAGGTGCCGACCACGTTCTTCGCGATGTTGCCGGTCGAGAAGAGCGGCGCCACCGGCGTCAGGTGCGCGCCGAGGTCGGCCAGCCCGGTGATCCTGACCGCCAGGAAGCGGCCCTCGGCGTCGAGCGCCAGCTCGGCCACGACCTCGAGCCCACGGCCGTGATGGTCCGACATGAAGCTGTCCGAGCGCGCGTCGGTCCATTTGACCGGCCGCCCGAGCTCGCGCGCCGCATGCAGCAGCGCGATGTATTCGGGGAAGGGGCTCGACTTCATGCCGAACGAGCCGCCGACCTGCCGCGTCAGGATGCGGACCTCCTCGACCGGACGGCCGAGCGCCGCCGCGATCCCGGTCCTCATGCCGAACACGCCCTGGCAGCCGAGGTGCAGCGTGTAGCGCGCGCCGTCATGCTCCGCGATGGCCGAGCGCGGCTCCATCGGGTTCACGACGAGCCGGTGGCTCGCGATGGGGAGGCTCGTCACGTGCGCGGCGGACGCGAAGGCCCGGTCGACTGCCGCCGTATCGCCCGTGTGGAAATCCAGGAACATGTTGCCGGGCACGCCCTCGTAGAGCCGGGGTGCGTCGGCCGCCAGCGCGCTCTCGGCCGTGACGACGGCCGGCAGCGTGTCGATCTCGACGGTCACGGCTTCCGCGGCCTCGCGGGCCTGTGTCGGGGTGAGCGCCACCACGAAGGCCACGGGATCGCCGACATAGAGCACCTTGTCGATCGTCATGGCGGGCCGTTCGGGCTTCAGCATCGGCGACCCGTCACGGTTCTTCAGCGGCATGCCGTTGATGAAGGGGTGGTAGGCTGCGAGGTCCCGCCCGGTATAGACGCCGAGCACGCCGGGCATCTCGCGTGCGGTCTCCACGTCGACCGACGCGATGGTCCCGTGCGCGTGGGGCGAGCGGACGAAGGCCGCGTAGACTTGGCCCTCGACGCGCAGGTCATCGGTGTACCGTCCCTCGCCCCGGACCAGCACCGGGTCCTCGCGGCGGTGAACGGGCTGTCCGATCCCGAAGGTGAGATGCGCGGTGTCGGCGGAGGAAGCGCCGATCCTGTCCGAGACGTCCATGGTAGGGCTTGGGGAGAGCGCGCGCATGACTGGCCACCGATCTTGGAGAGTTGCGGCGATTCAACACCTTTCACCGCAATGCAGCAATGCCAAGTCGTCGCCCCTGCACGGCGTGGCTGTTCTGCCGCGCTACCGTGCCGCGATCTCGTTCAACGGCCTGCGCCCGGTCGACGGCTCCGGGCCGAGGCTGGGCGGGGTCTTGCGCCAGAAGTTACCCGTCCGGCCGCGCTCATAGCCCTCGTCGTAAAGCTTGCGCATGCGTGCCGTGTCGAACCCGATGCCGGAGCCGGACGACGTGTCGTCGTCGATATACGTGACGTTGAAGTCGAACCCGATCTGGCGCGAGGCCGCGTAGGTCGCCGTGAGGTCGTTGCGGACCTGTTCCTTGAACCCCATCGAGATCGTGCGTTCGGCGACCGCGCGCGTGGTGTCCTGCGTGACCTGGAAGGCGGGTTTGGGTGACGTGTTCAGCACGATGTAGATGATGCCGCCGCGTGTGCCGGACCGGTTGTCGCGGTCCGACAGGTAGGTGCGCGGCAGGGTGAAGACGTTGGCGCTGACGCTGCCGTCGACGTGGAGCTCCTGGAAGGCGTGGCCGTTCGCGTTCGCATCGATGAGGATGGGCGGGAACACGGCCGGGATGGACGCGGACGCGACGAGCACGTCGCGGAAGCGCTGGACCGAACCTGACGAGTTCTCCCGCGCGATCGCTCCCATGTCCCAGAGCACGGGCCGTTGCGAGTCGAGGTTGGTGGTGAGGACGAACAGGATGCGGCCGCGCTCGCTCTCCCGCGCGACATCCGCGACGAAATCCGGCGTGATGTAGCGCGCCACGAGATCGCGCAGACGGTCGTTCGAGAAGATCGATGCGCCGAAGATGGCCGAGACGAGGTCCGGACTCTCGAGCAGGCTCGACGCGACGCCACTCGTGTAGAGCTCCTTGACGGTCGCATCGTAGCGCGGCCCCATGAACGCGAACGGTGCGATGAGCGCACCCGTCGAGACGCCCGCCACGATGGTGAAATCCGGGCGCCGGCCGGATTCGGTCCACCCGTTCAGGATGCCGGCCCCGTAGGCGCCGTCGCCACCGCCACCCGACAGCGTGAGGAAGGCCGGACGTTTACCTCCCGAGGACGCCTTGGCGATGGAGGCACGCACGCGCTTCTCGAAGGCCGCATCGGGCGCATCGCCCCAGCTTCGCGTCTCGGACCCGGCGATCGCCGCCGTATAGGAAGCTCGCGGAAGCGACGCGCAGGCCGTGCAGGCGAGAGCCGCCGTGAGAACAAGGGCGCAGCGCCGGCCCGCGTCGAGGATCGTCCGCATTCGTCTCTGTCGTGTTCAGCTTCCGTGACGTGCACATCGTTCGCCCGGGTCCCTCAAGGCAAGGGGCAAGACTGGCGGGACGCTTCGTTTTTTGCGAACCGTATGCGATGCGACACGTGCTCAGTCTCGCCTGGTCGGGCCGGCCCGCGACTGGGGGTTCGATGTGGCATCCCGTGACGGCCGAGATCGCAGGCGTCGCACGACGTGCGCGATTTCGATTGGCGGAGCGAGACCGACGCCATCCAACGCCGGGAAACCCGGGTCTACGATCTGCGCCAACTCGACGTTCTCGACCTCATCAACTCCTACTGGTCGGGCCGCAGGATCGCGCACACGCTCGTCGGTTTCGGGGTCCGCTACGGCAGCCACGTCGCGATCTCGATGGATATCCGGCGCGAGCATCATCATGTCTGGCTACCTGCCGGACCATGTCTACGACAACCGGCTCGTCGACATCCGGCTGCCCCTCGCGGAGTTGCGCCAACGTGGATCGGTCAGCCAGCGCGGCCGGGACGTCGGCGAGGCCGCAGACTTCTCGGCGCGGATCCGGGAGGGCGTCCCGGATCCGAACCGGTGATCAGCGCGCGTAGTAGGGCTGGACGAAGACCCGGCCGCGATAAGGCCGGCCCGCCGGGCCGCTGCCTTCATTGTAGAGACCCTGTTGCGCGAGCACGCGATCCTCGTAGCCGGCACGGGGGTTTGACGCGCGATAGCGCGCCGCATCGGCCCAGCCACCCGGCTCGATGAAACGCGGGTTGCGCTGTTCGTCGTTCAGGTAACCGTCGCCGTTATCCGACTTGCCGCCCAGGGCGAAGGCGGGTGCCGTCGACATTGCGGCCGTTGCGGCGGCGATGCCTGCCGCGAGACAGATCGTGAGCGCACGAGAGGTCATGGGGATACTCCGTTCGCCCCATTGAACGCGCGAGCGGCCCGCGAGGTTCAGCGAGCCATGATGTTCAGCCAACCGGAGGGCGCCGCTCGAGACTTGTGATCACGAGGCTTGACGCATGATCTTCATGACCGCGCTACCGGTCGCGACGATCTCACCGGCAGGGCCCGTGATCGTCGCCTCGCAATAGGCGATGGACCGACCCGCGCGCAGCAGCCGGCCTTCCGCGTCGAGCACGCCGCGCCCCGGCGCGAGGAAGCTCGACTGCATCGAGAGCGTCATGACCGGGTGGCCGACGTTGGAGCGCGCCGCCGTGCCCATCGCGACGTCGAGCAGGGTCGCGATCAGACCGCCATGCGCGACGCCCAGATTGTTCTGGTGCTCCGGCCCGAGCGAGAGGCGCAGATAAGTCCGGCCGTCGCGCGGCTCCAAGGCGACGATACCGCAATGGTCCACGAACGGGATCTCGGCGCCGTAGATCGCCATGGACCTGGCCCGCGACTGCCGACGGTCGGCGTGAGGCTGCGACGGTCCTCAGTGCAGGATCTGGCTGAGGAACAGGCGGGTGCGCTCGTGCTGCGGGTTCTTGAAGAACTCGTCCGGCCGGTTCATCTCGACGATCTGGCCGGCATCCATGAAGATCACCCGGTTCGCGACCTGGCGGGCGAATCCCATCTCGTGGGTCACGCAGAGCATGGTCATGCCCTCGTCCGCGAGGCCGACCATCGTGTCCAGCACCTCCTTGACCATCTCTGGATCGAGCGCCGAGGTCGGCTCGTCGAACAGCATGATCTTGGGCGACATGCACAGCGAGCGCGCGATCGCCACGCGCTGCTGCTGCCCGCCCGAGAGCTGGCCCGGGTACTTGTTCGCCTGCTCGGGGATCTTGACGCGGCGAAGATACTTCATCGCGACCTCCTCGGCCTCTTTCTTGGGCATCTTCTTGACCCAGATCGGGGCGAGCGTGCAGTTCTCCAGGATGGTGAGGTGCGGGAACAGGTTGAAGTGCTGGAACACCATGCCGACCTCGCGGCGAATCTCGTCGATCTTCTTGAGGTCGTTGGTCAGTTCGGTCCCGTCGACCACGATGCGCCCCTTCTGGTGCTCTTCCAGCCGGTTGACGCAGCGGATCATCGTGGACTTGCCCGAACCGGACGGCCCGCAGATCACGATGCGCTCGCCCTTCGCGACCGAGAGGTTGATGTCGCGCAGCACGTGGAACTCCCCGTACCACTTGTTGACGCCCGCGAGCTCGACGATCGGCGCGCCGAGCGCCTGGGGAGCCGTGTTCAAGGTCTGTTGTGCCGTCGCCATCATGGTCACCGTCGTTGTCCGGCCGCGAGTTTCCGCTCCACCATGATCGAATATCGCGACATGCCGAAGCAGCAGATCCAGTAGAACAGGGCCGCGAAGGCGTAGCCTGTGTAGCTCACGGTCGGCGCGGCCCAGACAGGGTCGACGCGCGAGGCCTCGATCGCGCGCACGAGATCGAGCAGGCCGACGATCGACACCAGCGTCGTGTCCTTGAACAGGCCGATGAAGGTGTTGACGATGCCCGGGATCACGATCCTCAGCGCCTGCGGCAGGACGATGAAGTACATCATGCGCCCGTAGCCGAGGCCGAGCGACATCGCGCCCTCGTACTGGCCCTTCGGGACCGCCTGGAGCCCGCCGCGCACCACCTCGGCCATGTAGGCGGCCGCGAACAGCGACACGCCGACGAGCGGACGCAGCAGGCGATCGACAGAGACGCCCTGCGGCAGGAAGAGCGGCAGCATCGTGTTCGCCATGATGAGCACGGTGATGAGCGGCACGCCGCGCACGACCTCGATGAAGATCACCGAGGCGAGCCGCACGAGCGGCAGCCGGGAGCGTCGCCCGAGCGCGAGCAGGATGCCGAAGGGCAGCGAGAACACGATCCCGACGATCGAGACGAGCAGCGTCAGCATGATGCCGCCCCAGAAGGCGGTCGGCACGGGAGTGAGACCGACCGAACTCCATCCCGTCAGCAGCACGAAGGAGACGATCGGGAACACGATGAAGAAGTACATCGCCCCGATGCCCTTGGCGGGCGCCTTCAGCCACAGCATCCAGGCGACGCCCACCGCCATCAGAACGAAGAAGACGTCGACCCGCCAGCGTTCCGGGATCGGGTAGGACCCGTAGGTGAAGTAGCTCAGCCGGTCGGCGACGAAGGCCCAGCAGGCCCCGACCGGGCGGCCGATCACGTCCTCCCGGCAGGCGTTGCGGTCGACCCCCGTCCAGACCGCGTCCGTGATCAGGAACCGGATCACCGGCGGGATCACAACGTAGAGCAGGTAGAGGACGACCAGCGTCAGGATGGCGTTCGGGATCGACGAGAACAGGTTCTGCCGCATCCAGGCGATCGGTCCGCGCACGAGCAGCGGCGGCGGCAGCGAATCCGCCTGGGCGGTCTGGACGTAGGAGAGGGTGTGCACGGCCATCTGTCGGGCTCGCTCTAGCGTTCGACCATCGCCATGCGGCGGTTATAGGTGTTCATGACCGCCGAGGTGATCAGGCTGATCGCGAGATAGACCGCCATGGTGATGGCCACGCATTCGATCGCCTGGCCGGTCTGGTTCAGCACGGTGCCCATGAAGACCTGGACGAGGTCCGGGTAGCCGATCGCGACCGCCAGCGACGAGTTCTTGGTGAGGTTGAGGTACTGGCTGGTCAGCGGCGGGGTGATGACCCGCATCGCCTGCGGGATCACGACGAGCTTGAGGGTCGTGGCCGAGCGCAGCCCGAGCGCGTCCGCGGCCTCCGTCTGGCCCTTGGAGACCGCCAGGATGCCGGCCCGGACGACCTCCGCGATGAAGGCCGCCGTGTAGATCACGAGACCCAGCGTCAGAGCGACGAATTCCGGGAAGACCTGGAGCCCGCCGCGCAGGTTGAAGCGCGTCTGCTCGGGGATCTCGAACGCGATCGGGTTCCCGGCCGTGACCCCGGTCAGCACCCAGACGAGCGCCGGCAGGCCGAGGATCAGCAGCGCTCCCGTCCGGACGACCGGGTACTGCGTGCCGGTCGTCATCTGCCGGCGATGCGCCCAACCCGCGAAGGCGAGCGCCGCCGCGATCCCGATCCCCAGCGCCATGACCACGTACCAGGCGTCGCCGTCGATGAGCGGCCGCGGAAGGTACATGCCGCGGTTGTTGAGGAAGAACCCGAGCCCGAAACTGACCGAATTGCGGGCGTCCGGCAGCGGCCGCAGCACCGCGATGTACCAGAAGAGAAGCTGCAGCAGCAGAGGCAGGTTGCGGATGAGCTCGACATAGGCCGTCGCGACGCGCGCCACGATCCAGTTCGGCGAGAGGCGGGCGACGCCGATGAAGAAGCCCAGGAACGTCGCGAGCACGATCCCGATCACGGCGACCAGCAGCGTGTTGAGCAGCCCCACCACGAAGGCGCGGCCGTAGGTCGAGGTCGCCCCGTAGGGAACCAGCGTCTGGTTGACGTCGAACCCGGAGGTGTTCTCGAGAAACCCGAAGCCGGACGCGATCTTGGCGGCCCGGAGATTGTCGATCGCGTTCGAGGACGCCGCGTAGACGAGGAACGCCACGACGACCACGAGCAGGATCTGATAGGCGGCGCCACGGATCTTGGGATCGTAGAGGACGGAGCCGCGCGACGGCGGGACCGCTTGTGCGATGGTCGACACGTAACGCCCCTCAATCGTGTCCTGCCGGATTGTCACGGTCGGCGGACATTGTCAGCGACAGACAATCATCTGCAGTGGCTCAGCAAGAGTCGGGCCGAGATCGCCGGCCCGCGACGGGGAGAGCGCCCGAAGGCGCCCTCCCCGTCCGCTCGGATCAGCGGACCGGGATGCCGTATTGCAGGCCGCCCTGGGTCCAGAGCGCGTTCAGGCCGCGCTTGATCTTCAGCGGCGAGCCCTGGCCGACATTGCGCTCGAAGGACTCGCCGTAATTGCCGACGAGCTTGACGACGCGGTACGCCCAATCGTTCGTGAGGCCGATGCCCTCGCCGAACTTGCCCTCGGAGCCCAAGAGGCGCTTCA
Organism: uncultured Enterovirga sp.; assembly: GCA_964250725.1. Taxonomy (GTDB): domain Bacteria; phylum Pseudomonadota; class Alphaproteobacteria; order Rhizobiales; family Beijerinckiaceae; genus Enterovirga. The sequence goes on from CAXUHE010000015.1 coordinate 22,158, forward strand.
CCTCCGGGTTGTCCGACTTCAGCATCTGGTCGACGTTCGCCTGGGTGACGCCGTTCTCCTCGGCGTTCAGCATCGCGTAGCCGACCCACTTGACGATGTCGGCCCATTGCGCGTCGCCCTTGCGGACGGACGGGCCGAGCGGCTCCTTCGAGATGATCTCGGGCAGGACGATGTGATCGTCGGGCGCGGAGGCGCGCAGGCGCTCGGCGTAGAGGCCCGAGGAATCCGTCGTGAACGCGTCGCAGCGGCCCGTGTCGTAGGCCTTGAACGTCTCGTCGGACGACGCGAAGGCCACGACTTCGTATTTGAGGTTGTTGCGGCGGAAGAAGTCCGCGAGGTTCAGCTCGGTCGTGGTGCCCTGCTGCGTGCAGACGGACGCACCGGAGAGCTCCTTCGCGGAGGAGACGCCGAGCTTCTTGCGGACCATGAAGCCCTGGCCGTCATAGTAGTTGACGCCCGTGAAGGTGATGCCGAGCGCGGTATCCCGCGACATCGTGGCGGTCGAGTTGCGCACGAGGATATCCACCTCGCCCGATTGCAGGGCCGTGAAGCGGTCCTTCGAGGAGAGCGGGATGAAGCGGACCTTCTTCGGGTCGTTGAAGATCGCGGCCGCGATGGCACGGCAGTAATCCACGTCGAAGCCCGTCCACTCGCCCTTGGAGTCCGGCACGCCGAAGCCCGCGAGGCCGGTATTCGAGCCGCATTGCACGAAGCCCTTCTGCTTCACGTTGGCCAGCGTCTGCTGGGCGGAGGCGCCGGTCGCGAGGCCGGCTCCGAGGAGGCCGATTCCGAGCCCCAGCGCCATCGAGGCTGTTCTTCTCGTCATTGTCACTCTGTCTCCACTCTGTCCCGATACGTCGGGCCGGAAATGTCCGGGGTCATTCGCTCGGCCGCGCGGCCGTCGCACTGACGGACCGTCATCGATCGCCCGCCTAGCAGCATCGATGCCATGGGACCCGAGCACCCGATCCCGGTCAAGAGCGCGGGTCTTAAACCTTCGCTTGACCTCGCGCGCGGCCGGGCTACTCAGCCCCGCATGGCCAACCACCCTCCCCAGAACCGCGAGCGCTTCGGCGAGCGCACCCGCCTCGTCCATGCGGGGCGCGACCCCTCCGACCAGTACGGGTTCGTGAACACGCCGATCTATCGGGGGTCGACGGTGCTCTACCCGACGACGGACGACTTCGTGAACCGGCGCGCGACCTTCCCCTACGGGACGCGGGGCACGCCCACGATCCGCTCGCTCGAGACCGCGTGGAGCGAGCTCGCGGGCGCGGCCGGGACGGTGCTGACGGCGTCCGGTCTCGCGGCGATCACGATCGGTCTCCTCGCCTGCCTCAAGAGCGGCGACCACCTGCTCGTGCCGGACAGCGTCTACCGGCCGACCCGGAGCCTCTGCGACGGCGTCCTGCGCCGCTTCGGGGTGGAGACGACATATTACGACCCGCTCGTCGGGGCGGGCATCGCGGAGCTGTTCCGTCCCAACACCGCGGCCATCTTCACCGAGGCGCCGGGCTCGCTGACCTTCGAGATGCAGGACATCCCGGCGATCGTCGCGGCCGCGAAGACACGCGATCTCTGCGTGCTCATGGACAACACCTGGGCGACGCCGCTCTTCTTCCCGCCGCACGCGATGGGGGTCGACATCTGCATCGAGGCCGGCACCAAGTACCTCTCGGGCGGCTCCGACCTCCTGCTCGGCATGACGTCCGCCGGCGAGCGCTGGTGGAAGCCGCTGCACGACACGTTCTACGCCATGGCGATCTGCGCCGGTCCGGAGGACGTGTTCCTGGGCCTGCGCGGCCTGCGCACGATGGCGTTGCGCCTCAAGGAGCACGAGCGCCAGGCGCTCGACATGGCGCGCTGGCTGGCGGCGCGTCCGGAGGTCGAGCGCGTCCTCCATCCGGCGCTGGAGACCGATCCCGGCCACGCGATCTGGCGGCGCGACTTCAAGGGCTCCTCCGGCCTCTTCGCGGTCGTGCTGAAGCCCGCCTCGATGACGGCCGTCGCCGCCATGCTGGACGGGCTCGAACTCTTCGGCATGGGGGCGTCCTGGGGCGGGTTCGAGAGCCTCGTCACGCCTTTCGATCCCGCGCCCTTCCGGACGGTCACGCGCTGGGACGCCGCCGGGCCGGCGCTGCGCTTCCATATCGGACTCGAGGACCTCGACGACCTCAAGGCGGACCTCGACGCCGGCTTCGCCCGGCTGGCGGCGACTTCCTAGGACGTCACCGCACCGGCAGCCCGTACTGGAGCCCGCCCTTCGACCACAGCGCGTTCGGGCCGCGCTTGATCTTGAGAGGCGAGGCCTCGCCGACCGTCACGTCGTAGAGTTCGGCGTAGTTCCCGACCGCCTTGATGATCCGGTAGGCCCAGTCCTTCGTCAGCCCCATGCCCTCGCCGTAGGATCCCTCGGCGCCGAGCGTCCGCCGGATCTCGGGATTCGCCGATTTCAGCATCTCGTCGACGTTGGCCTTGGTGATTCCGAGCTCCTCCGCGTCGATCAGCGCCATGTGAGTCCACTTCACCACGTCCGCCCACTGTCCGTCGCCCTTGCGGACCGCGGGAGCGAGCGGCTCCTTCGAGATGACCTCGGGCAGGATCGTGTGCTCCTCGGGATCGGCCGAGCGCAGCCTCTGCGCGTAAAGGCCGGAGACGTCGGTCGTGTAGACATCGCAACGGCCGGAATCGTACGCCTTGTAGGCCTCGTCCGGCGTGCCGAACCCGACCACCTCGTATCTCATGCCCTGGCTGCGGAAGTAGTCCGCGAGGTTCAGCTCCGTCGTGGTGCCCTGGGTCACGCAGACGGATACGCCCGACAGCTCCTTCGCGGAGGAGACGCCGAGCTTCTTGCGCACCATGAAGCCCTGGCCATCGTAGAAGTTGATCGCCGGGAAGTTGAGGCCGAGCGCGGTGTCGCGCGACGCGGTCACGGTGGCGTTCGCGATGAGAACGTCGACCTCGCCCGACTGGACGGCCGTGAACCTGTCCTTGGGCGAGAGCGGCGTGAAGCGCACCTTCGTCACGTCGCCGAAGATCGCGGCCGCCAGCGCGCGGCAATAGACGGTGTTGAAGCCCGTCCAGTTGCCCTGGGCGTCGGGCTGCGCGAAACCCGCGAGGCTCGGGTTCACGCCGCACTGGACGTAGCCCTTCTGCCGGATGTTCGCGAGCACCTGTTGCGCGTCGGCCGGGCCGGCGAGCGCCGAGACGCAGATGCCGAATGCGAGAGCGGACAACCACCGTGCAGCCATCGCGGAACCCCTTCGATCACGGACCTGATCGGGCTTAGCAACAACCGTTCCACCGGATCACGCAGGCGGAGCGGCCTCCTCGCCGGCCGACAGGACCGTGCCGCGCCGGCGCCGCTCGCGGAACACGAGCGCGAGATTGCGCGAATAGATGAAGATGGACGGCGCCTGGCCAAGGATGATCACGGCGTCGCGCCGGATCAGCCCGTAGACCAGCGTGACGAGCCCGCCCGCGAGCGAGACGTACCAGAAGGCGACCGGCACGACGGTGCGCCCGGCGCGCTCGCTCGCGAGCCACTGGACGAGGAAGCGCACCGAGAAGAGGAGCTGGCCGCCGAGTCCCAGCGCCAGGATCACGTCGGCCCGGGCGACGAAGACCTCGTAGAGGTACGCGCCGAAATTGCTGGAGAGCCCGAACAGCATCAGGCGCCCTCCCCGACCCGCGGGACGCGCCGGCGGCGGCGGATGAGCCACCACACCCCGAACAGGTCCAGGATGCCGACGCCGAGCCGATCGAAGAACCCGTAATGCGACTGGCCGGCCGTGCGGGGCCGGTCCACGACGTCGACCTGCACGATTCGGTGGCCCTCCCGCCGCACGAGCGCCGGCAGGAACCGGTGCAGCGCGTCGAAGAAGGGCAGCGCCAGGAACACGTCGCGACGGAACGCCTTGTGCCCGCAGGCGGTGTCGGGCGTGTCGTCCTGCAGGATGGCGCGGCGCACCGCGTTCGCGACCCGCGACTGCACCTTCTTGAACGGCCCGTCGCCGCGTCGGAGCCGCCGCCCGACCGCGAGCGCCACGTCCGGGCCTGCGCCCCGCAGCGCCTCGACCAGCGCGACCGTGTAGCGGGGATCGTTCTGCCCGTCGCCGTCGAGGGTCGCGACGATGTCGGCGCGGGCGAACCGGACGCCGGTCAGGATCGCGGCGCTCTTGCCGCAGCTCTCGGCGTGACGCACGATCCTGAGCCACGGCCGCGCGGCCCGGGTGATCTCGGCCGAGGTGTTGTCCGTCGATCCGTCCACCACGTAGACGACCTCGAAAGGCGCGAGTGGTGCCAGCACCGTGTCGAGTTCGGCCATCTGGGCCGCGATCGAGCCGGCCTCGTTCTTCGCCGGGATCACGATCGAGACGGTGGGCTGGCGAACCTCGGGCCCGCCGATCGGTTCAGTGCCGGACGACAAAGGCGTCCACCCCGACCCGGCGTCCGCCGTTGATGTTGAAGCCCTCGACCCGGCCCAGCGCCTCTGGCCGCGGCTCGAGCGCCGCCAGGATCGGCGCGACACCCTCGGCGAAGCGGTCGGTCACGAAGAGTACGCGGCAGCCGGGTGCGGCCAGGAAGGCGGCCGCCTGGTCGGGCCGCTCGATCATCGCGAGGTCGGTCCCGGCCAGGAACACGAGGCTCGGCTCCCGGTAGCCGAGGGTCGCCAGCGCGGGCGTGGCGCAGCCGGCCCGCGCGACCGTCTCGGCGAGGCGCGGCGACATCTTGAGCGAGCGCAAGACCGGCTGCACGAGCCCGAACACCGCGACCGAGAGAAGCGTCGCGGACGCGATCCCGGTCAGGGCCGCGCGCGTGACCTCCCGGCGGCCGAAATAGAGCCAGGCCGCGAGCGCGACCGCGCAGGCCGCGAGCAGCACCGGCAGGGCCGAGGCGGGCAGCGCCCCGTCGAGCGTCCAGGCCGCGTAGCCGAGCCCGACCGTCAGGCCGACCGGAATCAGCGGCATCGCGGCGAACGCGACGCGCGCGCCCGGGCGCTGCGGCCCGACATAGCGGCGCGCCATCGCGATCGCGGTCGCGATGGCCACCATGGGATAGAGCGGCATGACGTAATGCGGCAGCTTGGTCGGGAATGCCTCGAACAGCACCCAGGCAGGCACGATCCAGGCGAGCGCGAAGGCCGCCCAGTCCTCGCGCCGGTTCGTCCACACGAAGGGGGCGGCGATCGCCGCCAGGATCGCGCCGGGGAAGAAGGTCGCGAAGAAGGCCAGGAGGTAGAAACCGGGCGGGGCGCCGTGCTGCTGCTGGCCGGTCGTCACCTTGCCCAGCATGTCGTCCCCGACCGCGAGGCGGTAGAACGCGCCGCCCGACTTGATCCAGATCGCCACGAACCAGGGCAGGATGGCGACCAGCACGAGCACGAGGCCAAGCCCCGGCCGCAGCGCGCGAAGCCACCCGGCCGAGCGCTCGCGGACCGAGAGGACCAGCGCCGGCAGGCCCGCGAACAGCACGATCAGCGGCCCCTTGATGAGGATGCCGAGCGCGACCGCGAGCCAGAACACGATCGCGGTCGAGACGGGCTGTCGCTCGCCATGCCGCCGCAGATAGGCGCGCGCGAGCGCCCCCATGGCGGCGACGCAGGTGGCGAGGAGCACGGCGTCCGTCTTCGCGAGGCGCGCCTCCACGGTCAGGATCACGCACGAGCCCATGAGCGCCGCCGCGAGGAACGCCTCGCGCCGGCCCGCGAAGGCGAGCGCCGCCCAGTAGGTGAGGAGCACCGCCGCGATCGCGCCGATCAGAGAGGGCGCGCGGTAGAGGCCGATCGCGGTGCGGGCCGCCGGCACGCCCAGCGCCTCGCCCGCCCGGACGGAGGCCGCCTGGAGCCAGTGGATGCCGATCGGCTTCTTGTAGCGCGCCTCGTCCTGGAACCGGATATCGACGAAATCGCCCGTCTCGAGCATCTGCTTCGTCGCCTGCGCGAAGCGCGGCTCGTCGCGATCCATCGGCTGGAGCGACGCGATCCCGGGCAGGAAGCAGACGAGCGCGAGCGCGAGGAGCATCGCGCAGGCGCGCGCGTGGCTCCGCTCCGCGAAGGCGAGCGCACGCTCGGACCAGGAGACGGTGTCGAAGGTCGGATCGGTGCGGCTCGCCGCGATGCCGGTCATGGGGTTCCTCGCGCGTCGGGACGGACATGCCCCTGCCCGCCCCGTCCGGGGAGGCGCCGTGTCGGGCAATCCACCGGTGAAGTCAAACGCGGACCGCCCTGCCGGTTGCCGGCAGACGGCAGGACCGCCAGTGTAGGGACGTGGAGCCCGGAGAGATGCAGGATGGCGCAACATCGGCTGGATGCCGGGGCCGAGACGGTCCATTGGGGGTTCTTCGACGCGGCCCTCGCGCCCGTCCTGACGATCGGGTCCGGCGACACGGTCACCATCTCGACCGTCTCAGGCCCGGCCGACGTGATGCCGCCGCCCCCCATGAGCGTCCCGCCGGCACTCGCCGAGGTGCAGGCCCGCGTGCCGAACCGGATGCCCGGCCACATGTGCACCGGCCCGGTGGCGGTCCGCGGGGCGATGCCCGGCCACGTGCTGGAGGTCGCGATCGAGGACATCCAGCTCCATTACGATTGGGGCTACACCTATGCGGGGCCGCTCAGGGGCGCGCTGCCCGACGAACTCGACGAGCGCCACCTCATCCACATCCCGCTCGACCGGGAGCGGATGACGGGGCGGCTGCCCTGGGGGCTCGAGCTGCCGCTGCGGCCGTTCTTCGGCGTCATGGCGGTCGCGCCGCCGCCGGGCTGGGGCATGGTGTCCACGCTGCCGCCGCGCCGCAACGGCGGCAATCTCGACAACAAGGAGCTGGTGCCGGGCACGGTCCTCTACCTGCCGGTCCACGCCGAGGGCGCGAACTTCTCCGT